>CANITX010000006.1 GCA_947470575.1 Rhodospirillales bacterium | reverse complement strand
CGTTAAGCTCGGCGCCCCAGCCGGCGCCGGTCGGGATCAGCATATGGCCCTTTTCGACCACCGGCTTCGTGGTGATCAGATCATAGGTCCATGGTACTTGCACCACGTCCATCTCCATGACCCGGAAATTGGGCACCGCGGCGCAGAAGTTGGCGCTGATCATGGTGGCGATGGGGCCGCAGAAGTTGTGGCATGCGACGTTGACCTCGAAGGCGTCGCACAGTGCTGCCATGCGCATGCCCTCGAGGATGCCGCACCACGGCACGTCGATGATGACCACGTCGACCGCCTGCTGCTCCAGGAAGGGGCGAAGTTGGCGGCGATGGGTCAGAGTCTCGCACGAGGCGATCGGCGTCGAAGTGCCGCGTCGCACCTGGGCTAAGGCCGAGGCGTCGAAGTTGTCGATCTCCAGCCAGTCCATGTCGAGGGGTTCGAGAGCGCGGGCCATGCGCAGGAATCCCTCGGTACGGAAGTTGAAGTTGATATCGAGCTTGAGGCCGATACCCGGGCCGGCGCCCTCGCGGAAAGCGGAGAGCTGATCGACGGCGGCACTGATGGCGGCGCGCACCGGATTGCGGTCGGGATCGCCGGCGCCATCGGCGAAGCCGGGACGGTACATATAGGCCTTGCCGCCCTCGAACATCATCAGGTTGGTCTTCAGGGCGTGGAACCCTGACTCCTTGACCTTCTTACCCAGCTTCTTGACGTCGTCGAGTGAGGTGATCGGCTCGACGCCCAAATCCTTCGCGTTGGTGACGTGGTAGGAGCCGCAGTGCGACCAATACATGCGCAACTTATCGCGCAATGCGCCGCCCAGCAGTTCGTAGACGGGAATGCCCAGCGCCTTGGCCTGGATGTCGACCAGAGCGTTTTCGATGGCGCCGATGGCGCGCGAAACGGCGCCGGCGGAAACGCCCCAGGTGGCGCGGCGCAGGCCATCGATCACCTTGTTGACGTTGCGCGGATCCTGGCCGATGAGGCGCTGACCCAAGTGACGCACCAACGGCGTGATGGTGCCGCCGATGTTGTTCTCGGGAAATTCCGCCCAGCCCTTGAGGCCGGTGTCGGTGGTGATCTTGAGAAACGACAGATTGCGCCAGCCCGCGCTGGCATAAAGGGTTTCGACACCGGTGATTTTCATAGGGACTTCCTCCACATATCTTTGGTTGATTGGATGCGATGGCAGGGTCGAAGCGGCGGTCCGATGACGCCGGCTCGCCAGGGGAAGGCACGATAGAACGTCACCGTCACCTGAGGGAAGACGGTATCGTGCGTCTTTCCCTGAGCAGAAATCTGCGGGGTCACCGTTCGCGCAATGCCTTCTGACGGGCGCGCAGGATGGGCTTTAACAGATATTCGAGGACCGTCCGTTGCCCAGTCAGTACATCCACTTCGGCGACCATGCCGGGCAGGATGGGTAGCGGCGTGGCTTCGGTGCCGAGCGCGTTTTCGTCGGTGCGTACGCGGATTTCATAAAAGCTGTTGCCCTGGGGATCGATAATGGTGTCGGCGCTGATCTGCTCCAGGCGGCCGTCGAGGGAGCCGTAGATGGCATAGTCATATGCCGTCAGTTTGACCTTGGCGGCTTGGCCAGGAACCAGGAAGGCGATGTCGCGCGGTGCGACCCGAGCTTCGATCAGCAACGTGTCGTCACGCGGTACGATTTCGACCAAGTCCATGCCCGGTTTGACGACGCCACCGACGGTTTTGACGGAAACCTGTTTAATGACTCCGGCAACGGGCGACAGCACGTCGGTACGGGTCAGTCGGTCCTGCTTGGCGGCCATGGTCTCTTCCAGGCCGGACAGCTTGAGCTCGGTCTCGTTGAGTTCGGCAATCGCCTTAGCGCGGAACTGGGCGCGGGCTTCATCCATGCGCTGATCGACCTCGCGTAGGGCAGATTGGGCACGTGGAACCGCCTGTTCAGCGCCTTTGAGACCGCCTTCGATATCGCTGATTTGGCGCCGGATGCGCAGCAGTTCGACCCGCGAAACGACACCGCGCTGAACCAGCGGCTCCATGATCGAAACCTCTTCGCGGGCAAGGTTCAGACTTTCGCGCAACTGGGTGATGCGGGAGTCGAGTTCGACCAGCTCCTGGCGCTTCTGATCGCGTTGGCGGGCAAGCACGGCAAGACCCGATTCCAGTTCGCGAGAGCGAGCCTGCATCAACGATGTTTCGCTGGCGACCAATTGTGGCCGCTCGGCCAGCACCGCGGCTGGGAAGATGAGCGCCGCATCGGACACCTCGGCGCGCAGGCGGGCGGCAACCGCCAGCCGACCAAGGTATTGCGTGCGGTCCTCCTGATAGGTCGAACGGAATTGGGTATCGTCGATCTGCATCAGCGGCTGGCCTTTTTCTACGGCCTGCCCCTCGCGCACCAATATGGCGCGCACGATGCCGCCTTCCAAATTCTGCACCACCTGGATGTCGCTGGAGGGAATCACTTTGCCAAGTCCAGTGGTCACCACATCGAGTCGGGCCTGGGACGCCCACCAGACGGCCCAGGCGAAAAGCGCGACGATGGCCAATAGCAGCAGGTTGGCCGACAGGCGCGGCGGCCGCACCATGGCAGCCTGTAAGTCGCGCATGAAATCGGCGTCGGTGGTACCCGTCATGGCTCAGCCTTCGCGTGGGGTGGCGATGGTACCACCCGCCAACGCTCTAAGGATGTCCTCGCGCGGTCCATCGGCGACCACCCGGCCACGGTCCAGAATGATGACGCGGTCGACAAAAGACAGCAACGAGGCGCGATGGGTGACCAGTACCAGGGTACGGCCCACAAGATAGTCGCGCAGGCAAGACTTCAGCGCCGCCTCCGAGCGCGAATCCATGGAACTGGTGGGTTCGTCGAGAATCAGCATGCTCGGCTGGCGCAGGAGCGCGCGGGCGATGGTGATGGCCTGGCGCTGGCCGCCGGACAGCCCTTCGCCGCGCTCGCCGACGGGTAGATCGTAGCCGACCGGCGACTGGCTGAGGAATTCGTCGATGCCGGCCAGCCGGGCGGCGGCCAGGATGGCCGCGTCTTCGGCAGCGGGCTCGGCGGCAGTGATATTGTCGCGCACCGTGCCGCGGAACAGCACTGGATCCTGGGCGACGTAACCCATGTTACGGCGCAGATCGACGGGGTCGATCTGGGCGATATCGGTGCCATCGATCAGAATTTTGCCATCGTTGGGACGGTAGAGGCCGAGGATCAGTTTGGCGATGGTGGTCTTGCCCGAACCGACGCGGCCGATGATGCCGACGTGTTCGCCGGGGCGGATGGCGAAGGAAACCTCGCGCAGGCTCGGTTGGGTGGCGTTCGAGTAAGTGAAAGAGACGCCTTCGAAGGCAAGGGCCCCATCGATCCGTGGTCTCTGCAGGAAACGGGCGTCGATAGGACGTTCGACGGGCGATTGCATGATGCGGTCGAGCGCCTTCAGCGACGTCATTGACTGATGCATGCGGGTCATCAGGTGGGCAACCTGACTCAATGGGTGCAAGGCACGCCCACCCAACATGACGCAGGCAATCAGACCACCAACCGTGAGGTCGCCGTCGGCAATCCGGTAGACTCCGAAGACGACGACGGCGATGGCCGTCATTTGCTGTACCCACCCAGCCACGTTGATGCCCGACTGCGACAGAGCGCGCGAACGCTGGCTGGAGACGGCCGTCAGGCCTACCACGCTTTCCCACAACTTGCGCATGCGTGCCTCGGCGCCGATGGCCTTCAAGGTCTCCAGGCCATAGATCGTCTCGACCAGCACCCCGTGCTTCTGCTCCGCTTCACGGAAATGCTGCCGTACCGTATGGGCTAGCGGCCACTGAAGTATGAGGCCATAGATCACGACGACGGGAATGGCGGTGAACAGCACCAAGGTCAGGGGGCCGGCGATCAGCCAAAGGATGACAAGGAACAATATAACGAAGGGCAGATCGATAAGGGCTACCAGAGTCGCCGAGGTGAAGAAGTCACGAACTGACTCGAACTCGCGCAGGATATTGGCAAAGCCGCCAGTCGATGCCGGGCGGGAATCGAGGCGCATGTCCAATACCTGATCGAACAGGCGGCAGGCGACAATCACATCGGCGCGTTTGCCGGCAGCGTCGATGAAATAGGCGCGCAACGTCTTCAGCACCAGATCGAAACCGATCACGATGGCAAAGCCCGTAGCCAGAACCCACAGCGTTTCTACCGCATTGTTGGGGACGACACGATCATAGACGGTCATCACGAAGAGCGGGCTGATCAGGGCGATGAGGTTGATGACTACAGCGGCGATGACGACTTGTGTATAGGTCCACCAGTTGGCCCTTAGCGCGCTCCAAAACCAAGCGCGCGGTCGGGGTGCAGTCTCCTCCAGCCGATCGAGGTCGAGGCGCGAGGACTGACGGACGAATATGGCATAGCCGGTATAGAGGTCGGCGATGTCGTTCAGTGTCGTTTCCTCGATGCCGCCGCCGGCTTCTGGGCGTTGCAGGCGGATAGAGCCATCTGTGCCTACGGTGAGCAGAATGGCGGCAGTACCGTCATGAAACGTGACGATGCAGGGCAGCACATGGCGTGTGAGTGCGGCGAGGTGGCGCTTTACCACGCGCGCGCGGAAACCTGCCCGTTCCGCGGCGCGAATGAACAGGGCGGGCGTGATCGGGGCATCGGTTACCGGCAGTCCGGCCTTGAGAGCTTCAGGCGATAGCGGCCGGCCGTGCAGGCCAACGATCAAAGCGAGGCATTCGAGCAGCGGGTCTTCGCATCCGGCAGCGGTGGCGAATATAGATTCTACTGTCGCGGTTGGTTCGGCGGCGGTCGCGTCGGAATTACTCCCGCTGCCGTTCAGCTCGATCCTGCCCGGGTGTGACGGTTTCATGGATGATGGGGCATGGCCGCCGGCCTGGAGGCCGCGGTCAGCCTTCCTTGTCCGGCGGCGGAGCGATACCCATGGGCGGTAACAAGACCCCCATGGTGGCCATGACTTGGTATTGAGCGATTTTCTGTCGTGTATCGCCATCGACGAAGGCGACCTTTGCCTGGAATAGCTCGTTCACCACGTCGAGAACATCGAGTAGCGTACGTGAGCCCAATTCGAATTGCTGGCGGTAAGCGCTAACCACATCTTCGGCGGCACGCACGCGGCGAAGCAGGATAGGTACCCGTTCGGTCTCCGTCAGCATACTGTTGTAATCGGTACGCATCTGTTCTTCGACCAGGCGGCGGGTTTCCGCTTCGCTTTGCGTCGCGCCATCGGCCCGTTCGATGGCGCGCATGCGGCGGGCGCGATCGGCGAAGCCGTTGAAGAAGTTGTAACGCATGACCAAAGCCGCTGACTCATCGATGCTGGTGCCTCGTACGCCGCCCGTACCGTGCTCGCGGGTGGCGGCCAGTTCCAGATCGAGGATGGGCAAGTAGGGTGCCCGGGCTTCCTTGATGTCGGCCTGGGAAGCGGCAACATTGCCGATGGCGGCGCGTATGGCGGGGTTGCCGACCATGGCCGCGTCGACGGCCGCCTGCATATCGAGCGGAATCATATGCGTGGGCACGCGCGGTTCGCTCAGTTCCTGCGGCATGCTGCCCACGGCTTCGCGGAAATCGATCTCGGCCGCACGCAATTCGCCCTGTAGAGCTGCGGCCCGCTCGCGTGCCAATTCCAGGCGGCTGAGCGCTTGATTGGCGTCAGCCAGATCGCCGCCTCCCGCGTCGGATTTGGCCCGGATGTCGTCATAGACCGATACGTGGTCGCGCACATTGGCTTCGGAGAGCTGAACGACGGCGCGGGCACGGAGCACGGAAAAATAGGCTTCGACCACACGCAGGCCGATCACGTCCCGGGCGTCGAGCACCAGATGGCGGCTGACGGCTGCACGCTGGCGTGCGGCATCGACGCTGTGGATCGTTGCAAAGCCGTTGAATAGGTTGTGGGTCAGCGCCACCGTACCTGTATTCGACCAAATGTTGACGCCGGCCTGACCGCCAGTATTGCCGGCAGCATTGCCGGACAGGTTATCGCCCGTGGACCGCGCATTGCGGGCGCGGGTGGCCGGGTTGTTGACGTGCTCTTGAGCGGTGGCTGCACGTAGGTCGAGCCGTGGCAGCCAGCCCGAGAATTTCTCGTTCACCGTTTCGTTGGCGGCGCGCGCATTGGCTTCGGCGACCTTCACCGTAGGGTGTTCCCCGATGGCAATGCGCACAGCGTCTTCCAAGGTTTGCGCGCTGGCCTCCCCCGTCAATTGCGCCGCGACGGCTCCCATGGCAATTGCCAGTACTCGCCCACATGTGGCTCGGCGATTCACGTTCCGGAGCATTCTCTCCCACTCCTATAGCCGACCTTTCCGTATATCGTCCTATCTGTCGACGGACGGAGCGCCATCGTTCAAAAGGAAGAAATTCGGCTTTAAGTATAACAGAGGACCGTTAGAGGTTCACCCGTTCCAGACTTTCCACGGGCAAGCGGGTGCCGGTGGCCGCGCCCGGGGAGAATGCGGCTTCAAGGGATTCCACGGTGGCTCTATCTAGGGTGATGTCGGCGGCTGCGGAATTGGCTTCCAAATAGGCGATCCGGTCGGAACTGGGCAGGGACACAATGTCTTCGCCCCTGGTCAACAGCCAAGCCAAAGCGACTTGTGCCGGCGTGGCGTCGGTGGCCTTAGCTGCCGCGCGCAGTGCAATCAGCAACCTTTCATTCTGAACGAGATTGGCGGACATGAACCGAGGCTGGCTGCGCCGGCGGTCATTGAAGGGCAGGGTCGCCTCGGTGACGGTTCCGGTCAGGAAGCCACGGCCAAGGGGGGAATAGGCGACGTAGGCGATGCCCAATTCGCGGCAGGTCGGCAGCCATGCGGTCTCCGCGTCGCGGCTCCACAGGGAATATTCGGTTTGCACGGCGGCGATCGGATGTACCGCATGCGCCCGGCGGATGGTGCCGGCGGCAGCTTCCGACAGGCCGAGATAGCGAACCTTGCCCTGTTCGACCAAGCAGGCCATGGCGCCGACCGTGTCCTCGATGGGTACCTTATCGTCCACCCGGTGCTGGTAATAGAGGTCGATGACCTCAACGCCCAGCCGCTTCAGGCTCTTGTTGCAGGCTTCGACGACGTAGTCCGGCCGACCGTTGACATCGGCACTGCCGTCGGCTCGGCGCAGGTTGCCAAACTTGCTGCAGAGAACATAGCGGTCGCGCCGTCCCTTCAGCGCCCGGCCCACCAGTTCCTCGTTCCTGCCGAAGCCATAGAAGTCTGAGGTGTCGAGCAGGTTGAGGCCGAGTTCCGGTGCGCGATGAATGACGGCGATGGCCTCGGCCTCGTCAATCTCACCATACATCCCGGACATGCTCATGCAACCGAGCCCGATGGCGGACACGGTCAGGCCGCTGTGTCCCAAACAGCGGTATTTCATGGCGGCGACCTCCGTCTAGCGGCCGGCCCGTGCAAGCCGGGAGGTGTCCATCCGTTCGCCGGCGGCTGTTCCCGGTGCGAAGGCTTTGTCCAGGTGGACGAGATCGGCCGGCGAAAGCCGTACGTCGGCGGCGGCGGCATTGGATTCAAGATGGGATTGGCGGCGGGTGCCGGGGATCGGCACGATGCTGTCGCCGCGCGATAGCAGCCAGGCCAGCGCCACCTGAGATACCGTGCAGCCTGCCCGTTCGGCCGCCTGGCGCAGCGGTTCCATCAGCACGCGATTGCGCTCCAGGTTGCCGGCGTTAAAGCGCGGGAATTGGTGACGCTTGTCGCCGTCGACCAGATTGTCGCGGCCGCTCACCGCATCGGCAAGCAGTGCCCTTCCGAGGGGGGCATAAGGAACGAAGGTGATACCCAATTCCTTGCAGGTCGGAATCGGTCCGGCCTCGTGGTCACGGGTGAACAGCGAGTATTCGGATTGAAGGGCGGCGACGGGATGAATGGCGTGGCACTTGCGTAAGCTTTCCGCTGCCACTTCCGAAAGGCCGAGGTGGCGGACCTTGCCTTGCGCCACCAGTCGGGCCATGGCGCCATAGGTTTCTTCGATCGGAACGTTGGGGTCTGGCCGGTGCAGGTAATAGAGGTCGATGGCCTCGACGCCGAGCCGCTTCAGACTGGCGTCGCAGGCCTGGGGTACGTAGTCGGGCCGGCCGTTGAGCCCGCGCGAACCGTCGGCCTTCACGATGTTGCCGAACTTGGTGGCGAGCACCGCCTGGTCGCGCCGGCCGCACAGGGCTTTACCGACGATCCGCTCATTGCCGCCTTCGCCGTAAACGTCGGCGGTGTCGAGGAAGTTGACGCCGATATCGAGCGCGCGGTGAATGGTGGCGATGGATTCTGCCTCGGCCGCCGGGCCGTAATCGCCCGACATCACCATACAGCCCAACCCGATGGCGGAAATCTTCGGACCGTTGCGGCCTAATATGCGTGTCTTCATGGCATTTCCACTCCCCTTCGGCGACCTTGAGGGTTGCCAATTTCTTTTCCCTGCCGCAGCGGCGAGGGTAACGTCGTGGCCGCGCCGTCGTTACATCGGCGCAAGCCTATAGTAATACGGCGGTCGTCACGACGGTATCCGGTTCCGCGGCTAATCGACCGGGCATCGCCCCGGGTGAGTGCGCCGCGGTCCTCGCCGCCGTTGCCGACCGGATGGCGGGCGGTGCCCGCAAGGCTACCTAGGGGCAGCGGAAACGCCGGCAGCGTAGCACCCCACCACAAAAAGGGCCTGCCCCATCGGGACAGGTTCCCTACGGCCCGTCCCGCCTTGCCGATCAGCGCGCGATAGCGATCTTCAAATCGCCGACACCGTCGACATGGCCTTCCAGCGTGTCGCCGGGTTGGACCTTGCTGACGCCCTCCGGCGTACCATTGAAGATCAGGTCGCCGGGTTGCAGGGTGACAAAGGTCGAGATATAGGCGATGGTCTCGGGCACCCGCCAAATCTGCATGTTGAGGTCGCCGGACTGGCGTGCCTCGCCGTTGACCTTGATCCAGATGGCGCCCTTCTCCGGATGACCGGTCATGGCCACCGGACGGATGGCGGTGCAGGGGCCGGCGTTGTCGAAGCCCTTGCCCATGTCCCAGGGTCGGCGCAAGTCCTTGGCCACCTGCTGCACGTCGCGCCGTGTCAGGTCGATTCCGACGCCATAGCCGAAGACGTGATCCAACGCCTTGTCCACCGGGATGTTGGCGCCGCCCTTGCCGATGGCGACGACCAGTTCGATCTCGTGGTGCAGGTCCTTGGTAGCTGGCGGGAAGGGAATGGTCGAACCGTTCTGCACGATGGAACCTGCCGGCTTCATGAAGAAGAACGGCGGCTCGCGATCGGGGTCGTGCCCCATCTCGCGGGCGTGCGCAGCGTAGTTGCGGCCGACGCAATAGATGCGGCGAACCGGAAAGCGACGGCTGTCGCCATCGATCGGCAGGGAGGTCACCTCGGGCTCGAACAGATAGACCATGGTCGGCTCGTTGCTCCGGTTGCGGAAAAGACGGAAATGAAAGCCGCCCTTCTTAGCCGAAGCGGGGGCGGACGGGCAAATCCCTTGATCAGTCATTGGCACCGCGGATGGCATCGCACACGGCATCCGTCACCTGTTTGGTGGTCGCCTTGCCGCCGAGATCGGGGGGCACCACCTTGGCGTCGCCGGTGACCCGCTCGATGGCTGCCATCAGGCGCTTGGCCGCTGCCGTCTCGCCGCGGTGCTCCAGCATCATCGACGCGGTCCAGAAGGCGCCGATAGGGTTGGCGATACCCTTGCCGGTGATGTCGAAGGCCGAACCGTGGATCGGCTCAAACATCGACGGGAAGACGCCTTCCGGGTTGAGATTGGAGGTCGGCGCGATGCCCATGCTGCCCGACAGCGCGGCGGCCAGGTCGCTCAGCACGTCGGCATGCAGATTGGTGGCGACCACCACGTCGATGGTCTCGGGCTTCAGCACCATGCGGGTGGTCATGGCGTCGACCAGCATCTTGTCGGTGGTCACGTCGGGGAATTCGGGCTTCACCTCGGCGAAAATGTCGTCCCACATCACCATGCCGTGGCGTTGGGCATTCGACTTGGTGACCATGGTCAACAGCTTGCGCGGCCGCGAACGGGCGAGTCCGAAGGCAAATCGCATGATTCGCTTGACCCCCGAACGGGTGAAAACGGAAATGTCCAAGCCGACTTCCTCGGGCAGGCCGCGATGCACCCGGCCGCCGGCCCCGGCATACTCGCCTTCGGAATTCTCCCGCACGATGACCCAGTCGAGCTTGTCGGGCGGACAGTCGCGCAACGGTCCCCGGATGCCCGGCAGCAGGCGGGAGGGGCGGACGTTGGCGTATTGGTCGAAGCCCTGGCAGATGGCCAGACGCAGACCCCACAGCGTGATGTGGTCGGGCACGTCCGGCGCGCCGACGGCGCCGAAATAGATGGCGTCGAAGCGGCGCAACTGCTCGCAGCCGTCCTCCGGCATCATCCGGCCGGTGCGCTTGTAGTAGTCGGTGCCCCAATCGAATCGCTGGAACTCGAACGCTAGGTCCGGCTCGCGCTCGCGCAAGGTTTCCAGGACCCGCACGCCGGCGTCGATGACTTCGGGTCCGATGCCGTCCCCGGGGACGACGGCGATGCGATGCTTGGCCATGGTGGGTTTCCTGACGGTGGAGGGGGTCGGTGGCGAGGGAGCCTGTCATAGCGCGCCCCGTTGCTCAGGCCAAGGGGCCGCCTCTGCGGATCGTCGCTCTTTCCCCGACGGTGCCGATGCCGTATGACCGGGCGCCATGCGCCTCGACGATTTCGATTTTGACCTGCCGACCGACCGCATCGCCCAGCAGCCGGCGCGGCCTCGCGATTCGGCCCGTCTGTTGGTGGTGCAGCGGGATGGCGTCCTCGACCGGATTGTCCGTGACCTGCCCGAATTCCTGCGGCCGGGCGATCTGCTGGTGGTCAACGACACCCGCGTCATCCCGGTGCGCCTGACCGGCTGGCGCGGCGAGGGCAAAGTCGAGATCACCCTGCACAAGGCCGAGGGGCCAGGCAAGTGGCGCGCGTTTGCTCGGCCGGCCAAACGCCTGGCGCCAGGCGACCGCCTGGTCTTCGGTACGCTGACTGCCGAGGTGGCAGCTAAGGGCGAAGGTGGCGAGGTGACGCTGGCTTTCGATCGGCAGGGCGAGGCTCTGGCCGAGGCGCTGGAGGCGGAGGGCACCATGCCGCTGCCACCCTACATCCGCCGTGCCGCGCCGGCAGCTAGCGACCGTTCCGACTACCAGACCCTTTTTGCCGCCCGCCCGGGAGCGGTGGCGGCGCCGACGGCGGGGCTGCATTTTACGCCCGAACTGTTGATGGCTATCGAGGCGCGTGGGGTTAAGCTTGCGAAGGTGACGCTGCATGTCGGCGCCGGTACTTTCCTGCCGGTGCGAACCGAACGGGTCGAGGATCACAAGATGCATGCCGAATGGGGTGAGTTCGGCATGAAAGCAGCCGAGGCGGTCCAGCGGACGCGGGCCGGGGGCGGCCGCATCGTCGCCGTCGGCACGACGGCGCTGAGGCTGCTGGAGACGGCGACGCGGGGTGACGGCACGGTGCGGCCCTTCGCCGGCGAGACCGATCTGTTCATCCTGCCCGGCTATCCCTTTAACGCGGTCGACGTGCTGCTGACCAATTTCCATCTGCCGAAATCGACCCTGTTCATGCTGGTCTCGGCCTTCGCGGGCACGGCGCGGATGCGGGCGGCCTATGCGCACGCCATCGCGGCGGGCTATCGCTTCTATTCCTACGGCGACGCGTGTCTGTTGGAGCGGGAGACTGCCTGATGAGCGGCCTGACGTTCGATGTCTTAGCCACCGACGGCGCGGCGCGGCGCGGCCGGCTTCACACGGCTCACGGCACGGTGGAGACGCCGGCCTTCATGCCGGTCGGTACAGCGGCTACCGTCAAGGCCATGCGCCCG
Organism: Rhodospirillales bacterium; assembly: GCA_947470575.1. Lineage (GTDB taxonomy): Bacteria > Pseudomonadota > Alphaproteobacteria > Rhodospirillales > CAMCUA01 > CAMCUA01. The sequence goes on along the minus strand of CANITX010000006.1, from coordinate 29,868 downwards.
GAATCGGTGGCGGAAACCGGGGCGGAGATCATCCTCGGCAATACCTATCACCTGATGCTGCGTCCGGGCGCCGAGCGGGTGGCAGAACTCGGCGGCCTGCACCGCTTCATGAACTGGCCGGGGCCGATCCTTACCGACTCGGGCGGCTTCCAGGTGATGTCGCTGTCCGGCCTGCGCAAGATGACCGAGCGGGGGGTCACCTTTCAGTCGCACATCGACGGTAGCAAGCATGAGCTGACGCCGGAACGCTCCATGGATATTCAGCGGTTGCTCGATGCCGACGTTACCATGGCCTTCGACGAATGCACGCCTTGGCCGGTGAGCGAGGCGGATGCCGCTACCTCGATGCGGTTGTCGATGCGCTGGGCGGAACGCTCGCGCGCCGCTTTCGTCGAACGGCCGGGCTACGGTCTGTTCGGCATCAATCAGGGTAGCGTCTACGGCGACCTGCGCGCCGAATCGGCGGAGCGGTTAGCGGCGATCGGTTTCGACGGTTATGCCGTCGGCGGCCTGGCGGTCGGCGAGGGGCAGGAAGCGATGTTCCAAGCCCTCGACGGCGTTGTGCCGCGCCTGCCGGCGGACCGGCCACGCTACCTGATGGGGGTGGGCAAGCCGGCCGATATCGTCGGCGCGGTGGCGCGGGGCATCGACATGTTCGACTGCGTGCTGCCGACGCGTTCCGGTCGCACCGGGCAGGCTTTCACGCGCCGCGCCGTGGTCAACGTGAAGAACGCCCGACACGCCGCCGATCCGCGACCGCTAGAGGAAGGCTGCCGCTGCCCGGCTTGCTGTTCCTATTCGCGGGCCTATCTGCACCACCTGATTCGGGCGGGGGAAATCCTCGGCGCCATGCTGCTGACCTGGCACAACCTGGTGCACTACCAGGATCTGATGGCTGGCCTGCGGTCAGCTATCGCCGAGGGTCGGTTGCCTGACTTCGTCGCCGGCTTTCAAGCCGAACAGGCCCGCGGCGATATCGAATTGCCGTGACAGGATCCTAGGGGTTTGGGATTCGGGTTTTTAACACCCAGGAATTGGTTTCCTTGACGCGCTTCATAAATTGCGGATCGGAGAACAGGGCCTTCAATTTTGGGATATCGAGAGTGCCGTTCATCACGACGGTGTTGATCTCATGATCGCGTTCGATATTTAGGCCGTACTTCTGCTTGACGTATGCCAGGTACGCGGCGTCATCGTCCGCTTCCGGACTCATTTCGAGTTGGCGTAGCGTGAACTGTCCTGGAGCCGGTTGGTCGCTGTATAAAAAGCTGTAGAAGACGTCTTCTTCGGCATAGTCGATGGCCAGGTAGCGATTGTTGTTCATGTGAACGACGCGGAAAACGTCCTCCGAGTCCTTCGACCAGGCACCTTCGACCTTTTCATAGTGGGCCGCGACATAGGTATCGTCATCAAGATAAACCTCGACCTGAATGTTGTTCGTTTCCGTGCCAAGGGTTTCCACAACCTCGAAGCGGCCGACGATCCCATCGGGTGCTTTTAGGTCGGCGGCTTCCCAGGTGGGCGGACTACTGCCGAGGCATGCGGTCTGCAACAGGCCGAAAAGAGTTGTGATCAGGATCGATAGCTGATTCGAACTGCCAGCGAGGCGCATGGTGATTCCTTTGGGGTATGACCCGGTTCGCAATCGATGAGACATACCGCGTGTTCTCGCAAATGGAAATCCGCTGTTGCTGGGTAGCGGGCTTCTTAACTCCGGACTTGGAGCAGATTGCGGGCCGCGTCGGCAACCACGGCGGCGCGCGTCGTGCCATTCAGAATGGGTGAGTTTACCCAGGCGAATCCGTCGGTGGCAGCGTTGCGGCGTTGTTCCATGGCGGCTGGCCGTCCGGAACTATCGATTCCCAGCGCCTAACCCCTCCCTGGATGGGTTACCTTAATCGGGGAAAAACTTCAGGAACCAATCCAGGGTTTCATGCGGACACTGTTCGATGACGTAGTGGCCGCTGTCGATGGAGCCGCCGACCGGCCGCTCGGCATAGTCCTTCCAGACCGACAGCACGTCGCCGTAGACGACGCCGGTATGACTGCGTCGGCCCCAGAGGACCAGCAGCGGCTGAGTGACTTTACGGCCGGCTTCGAAGTCGGCGGTGTCCATCTCGTAGTCGCAGGTCGCCGTGGCGCGGTAGTCGGCGCAGGAACCGCGAATGGTCTTTTCGTTGAAACAGCGGATGTATTCCTCGAAAGCCTCCGGATCGAAGAAGCCGAGGCCCAGGCCCGGTTTGGATAGTTTGTTCTCCAGGAACCAGCGGGCCGGCACCGCGCCCAGCATCGTCTCGGGAAATGGCGCCGGTTGGATCATGAACACCCAGTGCCAAGACTTGCTTATCGATTCCTTGGTGGTGTGCTTCCAGACATAGTGGCTGGGCAGGCCGTCGACGACGGCGAGTTTCTTGACCCGCTCGGGATAGTCGAGCGCCATGCGGTATCCGGTGCGGGCGCCGCGGTCGTGGCCGGCGACCATGAACTCGCGATAGCCGAGCCTTTTCATCACTTCGATCTGGTCCTGGGCCATGGCGCGGAACGAATAGTTGATGCTGTTCGGGCCTTCATCCGGTGCCGACGAATCGCCGTAGCCGCGCAGGTCGGCCGCCACGACATGAAAGCGTTCGGCCAACTTGGGCGCTACTTTGTGCCAGGAAACGTGAGTCATCGGATTGCCGTGCAGCAGCAGCAGGGGCGGCCCCTTGCCGGCATGGCGCAGGTGGATGCGCGCGCCCGAAGTATCGATGTCCAGGGACTTGAAGCCTTCGAGCAACGCCATGATGGCTGCTTCCTCTGATTGTTGATGAAGGGTTCGCCTGACGCCAATGGCACCAACTGTATCACAGATTGCGGATCGGCACCGGTTCGAGCGGATCGGCAGGGCTGAAGCCGAAGATGCGGGCGTAGAAGCTCAGCTCGCCCTCGATGGCGCGCTTGATGTTCGCGGCTTTGCGAAAGCCGTGGCCTTCGCCATCGAAGGGGACATAGGCGACGGGGATGCCCTTGGCGTCGAGCGCCGCGACCATGGCCTCCGCCTGGTTGGGCGGTACCACCTTGTCGTCCAGGCCCTGGAAGAAAATCACGGGGCAGTCGAGCCCATCGGCATGGGCGAGGGGCGACCGTTCCGCATAGGTCTCCGCGGCTGCTGGCAGGGGGCCGATCAGGCGGTCGAGGTAGCGGCTCTCGAATTTGTGGGTGTCGTGGGCCAGCGCCGTCAGGTCGCCGATGCCGTAGAGACTGGCCCCGGCCCGGAAAACGTCGCGGAAGGCCAGCGCGGCGAGGGTGGTGTACCCGCCGGCGCTGCCACCCCGAATGATCAGGCGCTTGACGTCGGCAAGGCCGCGCTCGACCAGGAAACGGGCGGCGTTGGCGCAGTCGTCGACGTCGACGACGCCCCATTGCCCATCGAGCCGTTGGCGATAAGCGCGGCCGTAACCGGTGCTGCCGCCGTAGTTGACGTCGACGATGGCGAAGCCGCGGCTGGTCCAGTACTGAATGGCCGGCGAGAAGCCGGGGTCGGCGGCGCCCGTCGGGCCGCCATGGGAACGCACGATCAGCGGCGGTCTCTCGCCGTCGGGCACTCGGAAATCCTTATTGGCAGGCGGATAATAGTAGGCATGTGCAAAAAGTCCGCTCTCTGTTGGGAAGGTGATGGGCTGTGCTGGCGAGATGTAGCCCGGATCGATGTCGACGCTGGCCGAACGGCGCAGGGTCTCGATGCCGCCGCTCGCGGGATCGAACAGCACCAACCGGGTCGGCTCGCCAGCCCCGGTGCCGGTCAGGGCAATGCGTCCGGCGACGGGGCAGGGGCTGCCGATGGAAACGAATGGCGTGCTCATGTCGTGGAGGTGGCCACCGTACAGCAGGGCCAGGCGCGATTGGCCCGCTTCGCTGCGTCGGCAGACGATGCGGCCGTCGGGCAGAAAGGCATAGGTCGCCGCGCCGAATTGCCAGAGCGGCAGGCCGAATTCCGCTTCGCGTGGGCAGAGGTTGGCCGCGCGGCCATCGCGCCAAGCATAAAGGTTCCACCAGCCGGTCGGGTCGGCGACGAAATGCAGGGTACCGTCCGGAGCCCAGTCAGGTTGGAAGACAGCTGTCTCGCGGCTGCCGGCGATGTGGCGCGGTTCGCCCAAGCTGCCGTCGGCGGCGATGTCGGCGATCCAAAGGTCGGTGCCGTCCCAAGGCATATTGGGATGGTCCCAGCTCAGCCAGGCAAGCTGCCGGCCGTCGGGCGACAGACGGGGACAGGCATAGAAGTCGTGTCCCGATGTCATGACGGCTCCGCCAGCCGCGTCGCCATTCAGGTCGAGCGACACCAGGGCGTTGATCGGCTCGCCAATGCCGCGATGATCCTCGCGCACGCAGATGGCGCGGTGACGGCTTAGGTCCAGATCGAAATCGGCATAGCGCAGAGCACCATTCATTTCCTCTGTAACCGGTCTTGGCGCTCCGCCGGCATCGATGCGGTAGACCCGCTGGCCAGGAAAATCGACGAAGGCGATGCACCCTCCCTTCACCGCGAAGGCGCCGCCGCCGTATTCGTGGACACGTGAACGGACGTTGAGCGGCGGCGGCGTGACATCGGCAATGGACCCATCGACGGTGCGCCGGACCAGCACATTGCGCCCGCCTTCCAAAGGGCGTGATTCCAGCCAGTAGAGCGTATCGCCGTCGGCCACGGGCGAACCCAGGCCGATCGTGGCGCCGGTAATGAGATCGGCGGTGATCGGGCTTTTCCAGGTGCCGTAGGGGGCGATCTTGGTTGCGGTCATGGCTGGCTCCTCTTTGTTGAGTTGCCCAAGCGGGGCGGGATACCAAGAGGCTGAGGTTGAGGTTGAGGTTGAGAGTCCCGCCCGTCGGCCTTATATACATGACCATGATCTCATGACCATGGTGAATGCGATGCCCGAGAAAACCGTTCCAGCCGGAGAATTCAAGGCCAAGTGCCTGGGCCTAATGGATCAGGTGGCGGTGGACCGCAAGCCGGTAATCATCACCAAGCGCGGCAAGCCGGTGGCTAAACTGGTGCCGGTCGACGACAAGCCGAGCCAGAGCGTCTTCGGCCATATGCGCGGTACGGGACGGATCATTGGCGATATCGTGGGCCCGACCGGAGAAGTCTGGTTCGCGGACCAAACGGACGCAAAGCTCTACCAGGAATGAGCGAATCGGAGCAACTCGTCCTCGATACGCATGTCTGGATTTGGCTGAATTTCGGGATGCCGGGCCTTAAACCACAGGCCCTGCGGCTTATCGACGAGGCCGCAGGTCGAGGTGACCTAAGGCTACCAGCCATTTGTCCCTGGGAAGTGGCCTTGCTGACTTCCATAAGGCGATTGGAGTTGTACTCGCCCGTGCGCGATTGGGTGCGCCGCGCGCTCGACTTGCCCGGCCTGCAGCTGGCCCCCATGACCCCGGACATCGCCGTCGAAGCCTGCTATCTTCCCGGTGACTTCCACGGTGACCCGGCTGATCGATTGATCGTCGCCACCGCCCGCGTCGAGGGCGCGACCCTGGTGACGCGGGATGCCGGTATTCTCGCCTATGGGCGGGCCGGGTACCTTTCCGTATTAACCGCCTGAACAACCCCCATCCGCCGGAGAGACAGCTTGATACCGCGTTATAGCCGCCCTGAAATGGTCGCCCTTTGGGAACCCGAAGCCCGTTTCCGCATCTGGTTCGAGATCGAGGCGCATGCCTGCGATGCCCAGGCCGAATTGGGCGTCATCCCCAAGGAAGCGGCGGCGGCGGTATGGGCGAGAGGCGGCTTCGACGTGGCGCGCATCGATGAGATCGAGCGCGAGGTGCACCACGACGTCATCGCCTTCCTGACCAGTTTGGCCGAGCACGTCGGGCCTGAGGCGCGCTTTGTCCATCAGGGCATGACGTCGTCCGACGTGCTCGACACCTGCCTGTCGGTACAATTGGCACGGGCCGCCGATATCCTGCTCGCCGATATCGATCGCCTGCTGGCGGCGCTGAAGAAACGGGCCTTCGAATTCAAGGATACGCCCTGCATGGGGCGTAGCCATGGCATCCATGCCGAGCCGACGACTTTCGGACTCAAGCTTGCGGGTCACTACGCCGAATTTGTGCGCAACCGCGAACGCTTGGTGCTGGCCCGTCGCGAGATCGCCGTCTGTGCCATCTCCGGTGCGGTTGGAACCTTTGCCAACATCGATCCCAGGGTCGAAGCGCATGTCGCCGCCAAAATGAGTCTCACGCCCGAACCCGTTTCGACACAGATCATCCCGCGCGACCGCCATGCCGTTTTTTTCGCGACCCTGGCCGTGATCGCCAGCGGCGTCGAGCGGCTGGCTACGGAAATACGGCATTTGCAACGCACCGAGGTGCGCGAGGCGGAGGAATATTTCGCGCCGGGTCAGAAAGGCTCATCGGCGATGCCGCATAAACGCAACCCAGTATTGACCGAAAACCTGACCGGCTTGGCCCGGCTGGTCCGCTCTCACGTGGTGCCGGCCCTTGAAAACGTGACCCTGTGGCATGAACGCGATATCTCGCATTCGTCGGTGGAACGGGTGATCGCACCGGACGCCACGATCATCCTCGACTTTGCCCTGTCGCGGTTGGCCGGGGTTGTCGAGAAGTTGGTGGTCTATCCGCAAAACATGGATGCCAATCTGAACCGCTTTCGCGGCCTGATCTTTTCACAGCAGGTGATGTTGGCATTGACCCAGGCCGGGATGAGTCGCGAAGACGCCTATCGTGCCGTTCAACGCCACGCCATGAAGGTCTGGGAGGGAACGACGAAGGACAGCTTCCTCGACCTGCTCAAGGCAGATGGCGACGTTACCGCGCGGCTAGGCTTGCCAGCCTTGGAAGCGCTTTTCGACATGGCGCACCATACGCGCCATGTCGATACGATCTTCCGGCGGGTGTTCGGCGCGGCGTAATCCTTCGCCACGCCCGACTCTGCTCTAATTTCAAGAAGGTATGAGCACTTACCAATCACAGATGATCGGTAAATGCCCTAGCCGAGCGCGCTCGGGTATTCTTTGGCGATCTCTTCCAGAGCGGCGCCATAAAGTCGGGACATCTCGGTGCGGATTTCGGCTTCGGTAACGTTCACCTTGCGCTGCTGAAAGTCTGCCAGCAGCTTGCGCACCACGTCGTCGGGGCCGGCTTCTTCGAAGTCAGAGGCAATGACTTCCTTGGCATAGGCGTCCTTGTCCTTGCCCGCCAGCCCCATGCGTTCAGCCGCCCACAGGCCGACCAGCTTGTTGCGCCGGACCTCCGCCTTGAAGCGGCGCTCTTCGTCCATCTTGAACTTGGCTTCATAGCCTTTTTCACGGTCGCGGAAGGTATCGGCCATTCCCTTAGTCCCTTGTCAGCAGTGGTCGTTCTGGTAACCGCAATGTAGGGAGGACGCGCGGCCGGCGCAACGACAACGGATGGCTCCACCGGGAAGGTCATAAAAATTCCGCGTATCGTCTCAAGCGCGGAGCATGGCCTTTTGGAGACCGTCGCGCACGGCGGCCTTGTCGCGGATCGAAACCAGGTATTTGTCGCGCACCGGTTTGCCGGCCGCCTCGATCCGGCGATTGATGTCCTCGATGGCTTGCTTGACGGTGGGGTGACCGGTTTGGCCGGGATAGCCCAGGGATTGGGCAAGGTCGTTAGGGCCGATGGTCCAGGTGTCGATACCGGGCACCTTGAGCATGGCATCGAGGTTATTCACCGCTTCCACATCCTCGATCAGGGCGGAAACCACCCGGTCGTCGTTCAATGCCTTCATATGCGCGGCCTGGTCGCCATCGAAATAGCCATAGCGATTGCCGCGCGCGCCACCGAAGGAACGCGTACCCTCGGGCGCATAGCGGCAGGCATCGGCAACCCGTTGGGCATCGGCAACCGTCGAAATATGCGGTGCGACGATGGCGCGCACGCCGCGGTCCAGGTAGCGGTGAATGGTTTCTGCCGCCGAATCGGGTGTTCGCGCCATTGTCGGCAGGCCCATCAGGTCGGCGGCGCGAACGCAGTTTTCGACATCCCTAAGATCGAAAACGCCATGCTCGCCATCCAGGTGGATGTAGGCGATGCCGTTTACGGTGGCGGCGAATTCGATGAGTTCGGGGCTTGGAAACGACAGGTAGAGGCCGTAGATGATGCGCCGCTCCTGCAATGCGGCCCTTATGGTATTGGGCGTGTGCACGAACATCCCGGTGCTCCTTCGGTCATGGATCGTGTCGGGGACAATTCGGACGGCTCCGTTTCGTCCCCGACTCCCGTGAAGAATCAGCCGGCAGCGATGGCCTGCTTTAGGCCGTTGCGCAGGGCGATCTTATCGCGGATCGAAACCATATATTTGTCGCGATTAAACTTACCGGAGGCGTCGATCTTTCCGTAGACCTCGTCGAAGACCTTCTTGACCGCCGGATGGTCGAACTGACCCGGATAACCGAGCGACATCGAAAGATCGCTGGGCCCGATGCTCCAGGCATCGATGCCGTCGACCTTCAGCAAGGCGTCCAGGTTCTTCACGCCCTCGACGTCCTCGATGGTGGCGCATACTAGCAGGTCGTCGTTCACCGCCTTCATGTGCATCGCCCGATCGCCTTCGTAGAAGCCGAAGCGGTTGGCACGCGCCGAGCCGAAGGAACGGGTGCCACGAGGGAAATAGCGGCAGGCCTTGGCTACCCGCTCGGCGGTGATGACATCGGACATGTGGGAGGCGACGATGGCGCGCACGCCGCGGTCCAGGTAGCGCTGGATGGTCTCGTTCATATGGTCCGGCACCCGGGCGATGATCGGCAGGTCCACCGCCTCGGCGGCGCGCACGCAAGCCTCGACCTCGTTCAGGTCGAACATGCCGTGTTCGCCGTCGACGTAGAAATACTCGATTTCCTTCAGCGTGCTGGCGATCTCGATGATCTCCGGGCTGGCTCCGGACAGGAAGACGCCGAAAATCTTGCGCTTTTCCTGCAAGGCCCGGCGCATGGTGTGTGGGGTGCGTTTGAACATGGACTTCCCTCCTCGCTTTGTTGTTAACCGTCGGCGGCCCCTGGTAGCACGGGTTGACCGCTTCGCGCATGCGGCGTTTATTCCGGGTCCCAGGCCGTTCCCGATGACATGTTGATAAGGCGCTGCTGTCCAGCGGCGGCATGGATCGATGCCATGTCCTCGGCAGACAGGCGAAAATCGAAAATATCGAAGTTGCTTTGCTGGTAGCTCGCGTGGGTCGACTTGGGGATGGCGGCGACGCCTTCCTGCTGGATCAACCAGCGCAGCGCCACCTGCTCGACGGTCTTGCCGTATCGGCGGCCGATGGCGGGCAGCAGCGGATGCTCGCGTAGGCGGCCGCGGGCCAAGGGACAGTAGGCGGTGATCACCATGTCGTGGGCCCGGGCATATTCGATCACCCGCTTTTGCGACAGCAGCGGATGATATTCGACCTGGTTACACAGGATATCGGCGCCGATGGTCTCGATAGCCTCGCGCATCAGCTTGACCGGAAAATTGCTGACGCCGATGTGGCGAACCTTGCCCGCGGCGCGGGCCGCGGCCATGGCATCCAGCGTTTCGCGAAGCGGAGTCGCCGGGTCGGGCCAGTGGATGAGCAGCAGGTCGAGGTAGTCGGTGCCGAGCAGAGTCAGCCGTTCTTCGATGCTCCGGCGCACGTCGCGGGCGTTGAGCGAGTCGCGCCAAAGCTTGGTGGTCAGCCAAAGTTCGCCGCGGGCAACGCCGCTTTGCCGGATGGCGCGTCCGATTTCCGCCTCGTTGCCATACATCTGTGCGGTATCGATATGGCGATAGCCGATGGCCAGGGCCGAGGCGACGGCGCGCGTGCATTCGGATCCGTGAATCGGCCAAGTGCCGAATCCCAACGCCGGTATTTTGGCGCCCCTCAGCGCGATGTATTCCACGCGACCTCCCCTCGCCACTATTGTGCCTATCCTAGAAGGCGGATTGCCCGACGTACATCTTCTGCATGCGGCCCCATTGACGCTTCCGGAGGGCGGTCCTACTTTTATATCGTTGGCCCGGCTGGCCGGGGCGGCGTGGCGAAGGGGCTATCTCATGGCGATGACGGCGGCGGCGATCGAGGCTTTGATCAAAGAGGCGCTGCCTGACGCTCGGGTTACCATCGAGGATCTTGCCGGCGATGGCGATCATTACTCGGCCATGGTGGTATCCGCCGCTTTCAAGGGCAAGAACCGCGTGCAGCAGCACCAGATGGTCTATAAGGCGCTGCAAGGCCGGATGGGCGGCGAACTGCATGCGTTGGCCTTGCAGACCAGCCCGCCCGAGGATTAGGCCGATCCGGTGGCGGAGGCTGGCCTGCTCCCCGTCGACATCGGTGCCTATCGGACGGGCAACACCGGCATCGCCGCCGTAACGACCTTCGACTCCCGTCGGGCCGGTCCGCACGTCATGGTCGCCGCCGTCACCCATGGCAACGAACTGTGCGGCGCCTATGTCCTCGATTTCCTGTTCCGCAGCGATATTCGGCCGTCGCGGGGACGACTGACGCTCGGCTTCATGAACATCGACGCCTATGACAGCTTCGATCCGGCCTTGCCGCGGGCGTCGCGCTTTATCGAGGAAGACCTCAATCGTCTCTGGAATGCCGCCGTGCTCGACGGTCCTCGGACATCGACGGAGCTGCGGCGGGCGCGCGAACTCCGGCCACTGATCGATACCGTCGACGCCCTGCTCGACATCCACTCCATGCAGCATCCGACGGCGCCTCTGGCCCTGGCGGGGCCTTTGGCCAAAGGCCGGCACTTCGCCGAAGCCATTGGCTATCCGGCCCACGTCATCTGCGACGCCGGCCACTCGGCGGGACGCCGTTTGCGCGATTACGGGGCGTTCGCCGATCCCGCCAGCCCGCGCAACGCCTTGCTGGTCGAATGCGGCCAGAATGAAGACCCGGCGGGCATAGCTGTCGCTCGCCAGGCGACCCTGCGGTTCCTCGTCCAGACCGGCGTGGTCGCACTCGATGCGGTAACGGGCTGGTTGCCGCCTGAACTACCGCCGCCGCAAAACGTCATCGTGGTCACCGAGACGGTGACGGTGGCATCGCCGGACTTCGACTTTGTCGAACCCTTCATCGGCATGGAGGTGATCCCCCGCGCCGGCACCCCGTTTGCCCGCGATGGACGGCGTACATTGCGCACGCCCTACGACAACTGTGTGCTGATCATGCCCAACCCACGCCGACGGATCGGCGACACGGCCGTGCGGCTCGGCCGCTTCGTCTGACCGTCAGTCGGCGATGGCGATGCCCTTTTTCTTGAAAACCTCGGCCAAGGCGCTGCTCTCGGCCAAGTCGCGGACCGTCTCGCCGCCGCCGAGCAGCTCACCCTTGACGTAGACCTGGGGGATTTCCGCCAGATTGGCGAAGGCCTTCAAGCCGTCTCGCAGCTCCGGATCGGGGGTGACGTCGATACCTTTGAAGGCGATACCCAGCCCGGCCAAGTGATGGGCCACCGCTGCCGAACCCGAACACGTCGGCCACATCGGCGTGCCGTTGAGAAAGGCGACGACCGGCGTCGTCTCGATCTCGGCCCGGATACGGGTGAAGACTGGGTTGTCGATCATGAACGATGGCCTGTCGGCTGCGGTGACGTTCGCTTCCCTTCCCACGAAGCGCGTAGGTGGGTCAAGGGTCAGACCTTGGACGGATTACGAAGCGTTGTGGATTATTGCATGTCATCAAGTCTACCATAAGTGGTAGGGTGGTAATTAATGAAGGGGGGGGGAGGAATATGGGCGAACAGGACAGCGCGGGCCAGGCATTGGCGCCGGTCGCGAAGCTGGAGATCGGTTCGGTCCTCAGCCGCAGCTTTGGCGTGATTCGCCGCAACCTGATATCTCTGGGTGCGGTTACCTTGCTGAACGTCATCTTCCAGGGAGTCATGTTCCACCTGTTTCTGGGCGACCTGACGAACATGGCCATGGGGGAGGCGGCGGGCGAGGCGTCCGGGTTCCCCGATGGCGGCGGTATCGCGGCTTATTGGTTATTGGCCGTTGTCTTCAGCGCCTTTCTCATGGCCATCGTCACCTACGGTACGGTCCAGGATCTGAGAGGGCGGCCGGAGGGCCTGGGTCAATGGCTGCGCTATGGCCTGAACGTGTTGCTGCCGGCCATCGTTCTGATGCTGGTGTGGTACGTCATCATTGTGCTGGGAAGCATTCTCCTTGTTGTTCCCGGGGTGATCTTCCTTCTGATGCTGTGGGTGGTGTTTCCTGTGATGGTCATGGAACGCCCTGGCATTATCGCCAGCTTGCGCCGCAGCGCCTTCCTGACCCAAGGCAACCGTTGGCGGCTGCTGGGGATGGCCGTGCTGATGGGGGCGATCATGGGTGCAGTTATGTGGACCATATCTTTTGCCCTGCCGTTTGGCGGGCTGGGAAGCGCCATTTACAACGCCATCTCGGCGGTGCTCGGCATATATTGGCTCGTGGTCTTGGGCGTCACCTACTACGACCTTCGGATGGCCAAGGACGGGATCGACATCGGCCGCGTCACCGCGGTCTTCGACTGACCACTCTCACAGCGACGGCGGCATTGAGCCCTTGGCGGCTTGGCGCAACCGCCGCCGGCCGAACAGCAGGCCGGTTTCCAGATTGCCGCGCAGCGCGGCGTAATAGGCTTCCAGGAAGGGCCGGGGATCGGCTTCCGTATCGTTTTGCGGCGCCTGTGAATCGCTGGCGCTCCAGCCGATGCGCTGCCTGATTTTTCCGGCCACGGCTCGGCGCGTGTCCAAGGCGACCGGGCCTTCCGGCAGTCGCAGCACTTCTTCGAGAACCTGTAGCTCGTAGATGCCGTAGGTTTGTAGCTGGGCCGGAGTGAAGCGGAAGCGTTCGGCCGGTCCGCCGACGCCGGCGATGCCAGCCATGTCGTCGAGCAGGATGGCCTTCGGATTGGCGATCACCATGGTGCCGCCGATGAGATCGCCGACCCTGAGCCGGTCGCGGTTGAACAGCGGCATGGCGAGGAACAGGCCGAGCCAGGCCAGTGTGGCCAGGCGGATCCAGCCGTCGACTCCGGCACTGCCGCCGGCCGCCAGCAGACTCAGCGGCACAAACAATTCGGCTTCGCGGGCCAGGTTTCGGGCAAAGATGGCGCCCGCGGTCAAAGGCCGGCCGTGGCGCTCGATGACCCGGATGCGCAGCCAGCGCTTGCCCGGCGTACGTCCCTGCCAGCGCAACTCGAAGGCGGCGAAGTAGAACGTACGCAGCAGGAAACTGGCAACCAGAAGGGCGGTGAAGACCCATCCGGCGGCTATCCGAGGCATATCGAATGCCTGGATGGCAACGACAATGGCGATGCCGGGAATGATCAACAGCATGAGGACGATGAGCAGATCGACGAGCAAGGCGATGAAACGGCTGCCGGTACTGGCCCGCTGCAATGACAAAGCGACGCCTTCGGGGGTCAGCACCGAGCGGCGACGGGTATCGCGCCCATCGCCGGCATGCTGTTGCAAGGGAGCAACCCGCGAATGGGCAACTCGGTCAGCTGATACCGTCATGAACGGCGTCCGTGCTATCGACCTTTCGGCCGCGCCAGGTGGCGGTGATGTACAAACCCCAAATGAACAAACTGCTGACGGCGATCAGCCAGCGGATATGGTCTTGGGTTATCAACTGGCGGGGAAAGGCCTCCAGGACGGCGGCGATAAAAAACAGGAAAATGGCGCCGACGGCCAGGCGACCCGCCGTTCGTCCCGCATCCGCCAGGGCGTCGAGTCGTTGGCGACGGCCGGGAAAAGCCATCGCCCTGCCCAGCATCAAACCGGCCGCGGCGCACAGCAGCAGCGCCAGAATCTCGGTGATCCCATGGATCAGCATCCAGCCAAGAAGTTCGTAGGTCAGGCCGTGGCTGGCATAAAGCGCGACAAAGGCGCCCAGCGTGGCGCCGTTGGAAAACAGCAACAGAACCACCGGCACCCCAAAGGCAAACCCGAAGGCGAAGCAGAGCAGGCCGATGCCGGCATTGTGGGAAAATAACTCGGCGGCGAACAATTTCAGCATGTCCGTCAGTTTGATGTCGAAGTTATAGAGTGCGGCGCGCAGATTGGCTGTCGTGCTGTCCGGCGTGCGGTCGCCGGCCATGGCGCTGCTGACGAAAGCGAAGAACCAATCGTCGTTGATCAGGGTCAGGATCAGGCCGGTGGCGATGCCCGCGGTAAAGATCAGGATTGCGAGCCCGATGGCCCAGGCGGATTGGCGTATGGCGTCGGGAAACTGGCGGAAGAAAAATGTCCGGACGGCCGCCAGCGGCGCCGTGTGAACGCCATGAACGCAAAAATAGGCGCGCGCTGACAGGCTCTCCAGATAGTCCGACAGGTTGCGGTCCAACGAAATCGAGCGCGCCACGGACAGCGAAGACAGCGCGGCGCGATAAAGCAACGGCAGGCGCAGCGCCTGGGTGGCGGAAAGGCCCCGCAGCCCCCGCGATTCCCAGCGTTGGACCAGCGCCTCCAACTCGCGCCAGGACGGCTCGCGTTCCTGGCGAAAGACGGTACTTTTCAGTCGGAAATCGTCGGCCATGGCGATTCAGATCAGTTCGCGGCGTTTGATGTCGAGATAGCGATTGAGCAGTTCCGGTCCGATGAGCTGGCCGGGTGCTTCCAGGCAGAGAACGCCAAGTCGCCGCAGACGCTCGAACACCACTTGACGGTCGCGCAGGAAATCGTGCGCGATGGTCGCGCGAGCGACATCCTCGGCGGAACGGGGCTCGGCTTCCGCCAGCGTCTCGACATCGCTGTCGCGCAAGGTGACGAACAGCACAAGGTGTCGGCGGGCGGCGCGGCCCAGGTTATCGATCATCATCTCGGCCGTCACCGTATCGACGAATTCGGTGACGACGACGATCAGCGAACGGCGGTTAAGCCGGGCCGTCAGCGATGTCAGGCCAAGCGTGAAATTGGTCTCCTCCGTACCGTACTCCAAGGTGGCTGCGGCCCTTTGCAGGCGGCCGAAGGCAGCAGTTCCGGTCACCGGCTCCAACGTCGTGCGAACCTGGGAATCGAATCCGAACAGGCCGACCCGGTCGCCGCCGCGTAAGCTCATATAAGCCAGCAGCAGCCCGGCGTTCACGGCACGATCGAGACGGGCCATGCCGTCCAGTGGTTCGGACATCAGGTGTCCGGTGTCGAAAGCCAGCACGATCTGATGATCGCGCTCGGCCTGGAACTCCTTGACCAGAAGGGAACGGTGGCGGGCTGAGTGTTTCCAGTCGATGGCGCGCGGATCCCGCCCCAATACGTAATCGCGCAGCGCGTGAAAGGACGAACCTTCGCCGGAGCCGCTGTCCGGGCGAGCACCGGGCATGCCTTCGCGCGCGGCGAAGCGAAGCGCCGCGTCGCGCACCGAACGGATATCGGGAAGCACCGGCATCTGAGCGGCTACCGGCTGCATCCGTTGCCGATAGGTGAGCCCCCAGGGGCCGGCCCAGCGCAACCAGACGCATAGAATCTCGGCCATGCCGCGGCGAAGCGGTGCCAGGGCGACGCCGATGTCGTTCGGCGCATCGGCGATCAACATCAGCCTCACGGCCGTGGGCGGCGCCAGCAGCCGGCCGACGTCGACGAGCAATTCCGCAGCTACCCTTGGCGTTCCGGCCGGCACGGTAACGGTAATTTGCGCCGTCTCCGGGCGGCCCACGTAAATGACCGGCGGACATATGACATTGATCCCGACATCCGTTGGCCGCAGCGCCCATAGCGCGTCGATGCCCACAGCTAACAGGCTGGCCGCCAGCAGTGCCAGGGACAGCGGCCACGCACTTGGCCACAGGATGCCCATGGCGAGCGCTGCCGGGACGTTGGCGCCGATCAGCAGCAATCCGCGACGGGTGGGATACATGCGCTTGCCGTTCAGCGCGGTGCCGCGACCCGCTCGAGGATCTCGGCGACGACCGAATCGGCGTCGGTACCCTCGATTTCGGCGCCTGGTAACGGGATGACGCGGTGACGCAGGGCGGGCGACGCCAATTCCTTGACGTCGTCGGGGATAACGTAGTCGCGGCCCCGCAGCGCAGCCAAAGCGCGGGCGCCGCTGGCCAGCATGTTGGCGGCCCTTGGCGAAGCGCCGAATTGCAGGGCGGGGTGCTCGCGGGTGGCGCGAATCAGGTCGACGACATAGTCAAGCACATCGTCGGCCAGCCGAATGGCGGAAACGGCCTGGCGCGCTTCGGCCAAACCGGCGGACCCGACGACAGGGTGAATGCCCAAGGCGTCCAGATCGGGCATGACGGTCCGGTTGCCGTGGCGGCGCACCACATCGCGTTCCTCGTCGCGACTGGGATAGCCGAGCGTGTACTTGAACAGAAAGCGGTCGAGTTGGGCTTCTGGCAGTGGATAGGTGCCGTGATGTTCGATGGGATTCTGGGTGGCGATTACCATGAAGCTGTCGCCAAGGGGATGGGTTGCGCCGTCGATGGTAACCGCACGTTCCTGCATGGCCTCCAATAAAGCCGCCTGGGTTTTCGGCGGCGTGCGATTGATTTCGTCGGCGAGCAGGATTTGAGTGAAAATCGGTCCCTTGGTCAGGTTGAAGCGGTTGGCGTTGAAATCGAACAGGTTGGTGCCGATGACGTCGCCGGGCATCAGGTCGGGCGTGAACTGGATGCGTCCGAAGCGCAGGTCGAGCGCCCGGGCAAAGGTGCGGGCAAGCAGGGTCTTTGCCGTGCCGGGAACGCCTTCCAGCAGGATGTGGCCGTCGGATAGCAACGCGACCAGGAGAAGGTCGACGGCTGCTTCCTGGCCGACGACGGCTTTGCGGACCTCGGCCCGCAATCCGTCACACAGGGTCCGAACGGCGTCCAGATCCATTGGTCATCTCCCGTCTCCATTGTAGCAGTTCGCGCGCCATTCTCGTCATGTCGGCTTCGCTCGGACGGCCCGTATCCGAATCCGCCGCTTGGCGCAGCAAGGCCGGGCCGTCGATGGTGGCTTTTCGGACGATGCCCAATCGGCGGAGCCAAGCGGTGCGATCCGAATCGTTCAATCCCGAGGGTATATGGAGGCGTCGCTCGACGTCACGGGCCAGGGTTGCCGCAAAGGCCGCCAGGACGGCGTTGCGGTGTCCCCCGCGTAGCAACAGGTCGCCGCTGCTGGCGATCAGGCCGGTCTTGCCGCCGGATTTCACCTGCGGCGCCGGTAGGGGCGTGCCAAAGCGCCGGTTGGCGGCCCACCCAACGGCCGCGATGGCGACAATGCCGGCCAAGGTTGCAGGCAGGAACGGCGGATTGAGCAGCGCGCGCCACAGGCTCGGCGGCCGCTCGAAGCCATGAATGGTCTCGTCGAAGATCACGCGTCCGCCGGTGGGCAGTGCCGCCTCGATCAGGCGCAGGGCCAAGGCGGCGTTATCGCCGCGGCCAAGCCCCTGATTGTCGATCAGGTCGGGGTCTGACAACACCCATAGTGTGCGGCCACCGCGTTGCATGCTGGCGATCAAGGCGCCATCCGGGGTGCCAATCACGGCCTGCAGGCCGATGTAGCTTAGCAATTGCGGTTGATCGATATCGGGAAGAAGGTCCCCAAGGCTGGAGTCGGTCCATGTTGTCGAACCGGGGCGGACGATGCGGCCATCGCGCGGACCGATGGTGCTCTGCAGGGCGCGCCGCAAGATGGCGACGATCCTCGGTTCGGGCACCAATTCTATGGTGGCCAGCCAGCGCGGCTGGTTGCGGTCGCGCCGCCCCTGCCACTTGGGAAGGACCAGCAACACATTGCCGGCGGATTGCCGGTAGCGGTCGAGCGAATCGAGGATGTTGCTAAGGCTGTCTGCATCCGGAGGCGCGGCGATGACCAGAAGGTCGGCGGGTCGGCTCGAGCGCGCGGTGCGAAACCTGCTGATGTCGACGGCAAATCCCAATCGCTCCAACGTTTCCACGAAAGCGCCGTGACCGATGGCCGAATGTGAAAAGGCGTCAGCGCCCGTGCTGCGCAGGCTTTCCAACTCCGGTGCCGCATCGCGCAGTGCGATGGCAGCAAGGAAGGCGAAAAGGCCGAAGGCCATCAACCAAATGGCCGTCTGGCGGCGAAAGACCGGGCCGCCGGCCGGTAGGTCCGCCGAATGACGGCTTCCCGTCATGCCGTCGGCGCTCCCAGCCAGGCGGTAAAGCGCACGTAACAGGCGCGACAGGCGCGATAAGTGGCAAGGCCGACAATGCGGCCGCCGAATCGGCCGCGTTCCTCCGATTCGACCAAGATGGATAGAGCTGCCCGGGCACGGGCGGGCATCGGTGTGCGCATGATCTCGCGGGCGGTCCGCGACGGTGCGACGGTCGCTCTATCCGCCCGAAAACGTAGTTGATCCAGGGTATCCAGCAGAAGCCGGCGTACGGCGTCGGCGGCTTGCTCCGTGCCGGCCAGGCGGTCGGCAGCGGTTAGCGGCGATTCGTCGGGCGCGGCGGTACCGACGCCCACCATTTTGGGGTCGTTGTTGGCTCGTTGCCTGCGGTGGACGTGCGAACGCAGCAGCCGGAAGGACTGTAAGGCCAACAGCAATCCGGCAACGCCCGTTAATACCCACAAAAATGCCGTCCCGATCTGTGCAGCCGCCGAAGGTGTCCTGAGATCCAAGGGTTCCGGGCCATGAGCATCGTTGCCGGCGGGGCGTTCCACTGGTCCTGCCAGTTCGATGTCGGCGGCGTGGGTTGCGGACTCCCGTTGACCGGGGGGGGCGGGACTGAAAATAGCCGTCGGTCAGCACTTGACGGGCGGTCGCCTGTACGGCTTCAGGGCGATGATCGGCATAAGCCTGATTGTACGGCGCCACAAAGGCGCAGAGTAGGGCTATGCCGAGCACCGCATGAAGGCATTCTCGTCGGCAGAGGGTCTTAGGCCGGATCATGACGGTGGTTCCTTGCCGGGTGAGCGGTCCCTTCCGGCCGATGAATCATGGGTGCCGGCACGTCATTTCGTCAACCAGCCGTCATCGGGCTGCCGCAGAACCTGCCCGGCGCCCTTGCCTTCGTACTTGGCTTCTCCCAAGATAACCATGCGTGCTTCCGTCGAATGGTCGGCCTGCGATGCAGGCTAGGACGGGCCCGCGCCGGAGGGGGCGACATCTGGGGCTAGCAGGGGAGCCCGGGCATGTTGCCCTCCGGGTGAGTACTCAGGGGGAGAGTTTAAGCTATGTACGCCCTACGTCCGCCGGCCGAACCCGGCATGCCGATCGAAGACGTCGATACGCCGGCGCTGATCGTCGATCTCGACATTTTCGAGGCCAATATGGCGCGCATGGCCGATGAAGCGCGGCGCGGCGGTATCCGGCTGCGCCCGCACGGTAAAACGCATAAGTGCGCCATTATCGCCCAGCAGCAAATCGCCCAGGGCGCCGTCGGGCAGTGCGTGCAGAAGGTCAGCGAGGCCGAGGCCCTGGTCGACGGCGGCATCGCTGATGTTTTGGTGTGCAATGAAATCGTCGGCCAGACCAAGCTGCGCCGGTTGGCTTCCCTGGCCCGACGGGCGCGAATCGGCGTCTGCGTCGACAATGTGGCCAATATCGAAGAACTGAGCATCGAGGCCCAGAGCTTCGGAGTCGAGTTGCGCGTGCTGGTCGAAATCGATGCCGGGGTAGGCCGCTGCGGCATCGAGCCGGGAGAGCCCGCGGCACAGCTGGCCAAGCTGATCGATGAGTTGCCGGGTCTGAACTTCGGCGGTTTACAAGCCTATCACGGTGGCGCACAGCATTTGCGCGCGTCGGCGGAACGCAAGGCCGCTATCGCCGGCATCGTCGACAAGGTCAATCAAACCCGTGCCGCTCTGCAGCGCGCCGGGCTTCCCTGTCCCGACGTCACCGGCGGCGGTACCGGCACCTATCGGCTGGAGATGGAAAGCGGCGTCTATACCGAGCTGCAATGCGGTTCCTATATTTTCATGGACGCCGACTATGGGCGCAATCGCGACGAAGCGGGGGAACCCTTCCGGCGCTTCGCCCAAAGCCTGTTCGTCTATACCACGGTGATGAGCCGACCGGCGCGGGATCGGGCCATCGTCGATGCCGGATTGAAGGCGATCTCCATCGACAGCGGTCCGCCCTTGATCCACGATCAGCCCGATCTGGAGTACATCTTCAAGGGCGATGAGCACGGCCAAATTCGTCTGCCGGACACGGGTCACAGCCTGCATGTGGGCAGCAAGCTGCTGCTGGTCCCCGGACATTGCGATCCGACCGTCAACATGTACGATCATTTCGTCGGCGTGCGCGATGGATGGGTTGAAGCCGTATGGCCGATCACTGGCCGGGGACCGGGCCGCTAGTCTGCGGTAGCCAAAAAAGGAACCGTTCATATGACGCAATACACAACCCTGGTCACCGGCGTCAGCCGGGGTATCGGCCGGGCCATCGCCGACGCCTTGATCGCCGAAGGACACCAGGTCATTGGCCTGTCACGTACGCCGCCGGACAATACCTATCGCGGTATTTTCCATCGGGTGGACCTGACGGATCGGGCGGCGGCGGCCAGCATGCTGGCCAAAGTCACGGCAGAGCACCAAGTGGATAATTTGGTCAATAACGCCGGCGGCGGTTATCACGCTCCGATCGAAGAGATCACACTCGATCAGCTCGATAAGACGGTGGCGTTGAACCTGGGGCAACTCATTCAGTGCACGCAGGCCTGCCTGCCGGCGATGAAGGCGAAGGGTCGCGGGCGGATCGTCAACATCGGCAGCCGTGCGGCGCTCGGCAAGGCGGGTCAGAGCGTCTACGGGGGGTCCAAGTCGAACGTCCACGGACTGACGCGTACCTGGGCGCTGGAACTCGGCAAGCATGGCATCACGGTCAACAGCATTGCCCCGGGGCCGATCGCCACCGACCTTTTTCGCAAGAACAATCCGCCGGAAAGCCCGCGTACCAAGGCCATCGTCAACGGCATCCTGGTCGGCCGCATGGGTGAGCCCGAGGATATCGCCGGGGCCGCTTCCTTCCTGGTCTCCGACCGGGCCGGTTTCATCACGGGTCAAACGCTGTTCGTCGATGGCGGCTTGACGGTTGGCCTCAGCGTTATCTGAGTCGGGGACATCGGGCGGCCGTGGACGCCTTGCACGCTTTGCTCTATTGATGCCTCATGCTGCTGCCGCTAGGCATCGGCGGATAACGGGGGCACGGCGCGCAACAAGCTGCCGGCAACGTACTGAAGGGGAGCGTTCCATGACGAAAATCCGCAATTTGGCCAAAGAGCGTATGCAGAAGGGCGGCGTCGCCATCGGGCTCAGCGTGCGCGTCGCGCGCACGGTCGATATCGGCCTGCTCGGTGCCACCAGTGGCTTCGACTGGTTGTTCATCGACTGCGAGCACACCTCGCTCGACATGACCATGACCTGCGAGATTGCCACCGCAGCCCTCGGCCAAAACATCACACCGGTTGTCCGGGTGCCGGGCAAGGAGCACTTTCATGCCTCGCGCGTGCTCGACAACGGCGCCCAGGGCGTCGTCGTGCCGCATGTCGAGGACGCTGACGAGGCCAAACAGATCGCGTCGAACTGCAAATTCCCGCCGATCGGCCACCGTTCGATCTCGCGAGCCAGCGCGCTCATCGCCTTCAAGGAAATGCCGGTGCGCGATTTCGTCGAGGCGGTCAACGATGCGACGCTGGTTTGCGTCATGCTGGAAAGCCCGAATGCCATCAAGAACGCCGCGAAGATTGCTGCGGTTCCCGGCGTCGACTCGCTGATGATTGGTACCAACGATTTTTGCGCTGAGGCCGGCATCCATGGCAAATACGATCATCCCAAGGTGGTCGAAGCTTACAAGCGGGTGGTCGATGCCTGCCAGAAACATGGCAAGTTCGCCGGCATGGGCGGCGTCTATACCCACGACCTGATGCAAAGGTACGTCGAGATGGGCGCCCAGTTCGTGCTCGGCGGGTCGGACCAGTCGTTCATCCAAAGCGGCGGCAAGTCGCGCACGGCGTTCCTGCGCGGCGTGAACGGAAAATAGATACCCGTTGTCGCGGGAAGGCACGCACCACATCAACAAGCAACATTTGCGAAAAGGGAGGCACGTTCCATGACGAAGATTCGCAATCTGGCCAAAGAGCGCATGCAGAAGGGCGGCATCGCCATCGGTCTTGGTGTACGCGTCGCGCGCACGGTCGATATCGGCCTGCTCGGCGCTACCTCGGGATTTGATTGGCTGTTCATCGATAACGAACACACCTCGATGGACATGACCATGACGTGCGAGATCGCCACCGCCGCGCTTGGCCAGGGGATTACGCCGATCGTGCGCGTGCCGGGCAAGCAGCATTTCCATGCCTCGCGCGTGCTCGACAACGGCGCCCAGGGTGTCGTCGTGCCGCATGTCGAGGATGCCGAGGAAGCCAAGTCCGTCGCCGCGCACTGCAAGTTTCCGCCGATTGGCAAGCGCTCGATCTCTCGGGCCAGCGCCCTGATCGCCTTCAGGGATATGCCGGTGCGCGAGTTCGTCGACGCCGTCAACGAAGCGACACTGGTCACGGTAATGATCGAAAGCCCGAACGCGGTGAAGAATGCCGAGAAGATCGCCGCGGTCAAAGGCATCGATTGTCTGTTGATCGGCACCAACGACTTCTGCGCCGAAGCCGGTATCCACGGCCAGTACGACCACAAGAAGACCAAGGAAGCCTACAAGCGGGTCGTCGACGCCTGCCACAAGCACAAGAAGTTCCCGGGCATGGCCGGCATCGGCGATCAGGGCATCATGCAGATGTACGTCGAGATGGGCGCCCAGCTCTTGCTGGCCGGTGGCGATCATTCCTTCATCCAGTCCGGCGGTCGGGCGCGCACCTCGTTCCTGCGCAAGGTCAACGGCAAGTAAACGGCGGCGATGGGGAATCCAGGGCGGATGCGAAATCCGCCCCGGACGCCTTCGCTACAAGCCGCTCGTCTTTGCCGCATCCGCACGGGGAGGACAGCATCGTGTACACCAAGAAAATCGTCGACGTGCAGGGCAGCCCGATGGATGTCCTGCTGTTCGAGCCGAAGGTCAATGGTCCCTTTCCGGGCATCATGGCCGCCCAGCACTTGCCGATTTCCCACGAAGATCTGGAGATCGATCCCTTCACCATCGATGTCGGCGACCGGCTGGCCGCCGCCGGCTATGCCGTGGCCATTCCGCACATGTTCCATTGGTGGCCGCGCAAGGCCGACCCGGCGGTCAAGCGCGAAGGTTTTCGCGACGACTGGGCGGTGGCCGATATGCGGGCGGCGACGGCCCAACTCGTCGGCAATAAGAAGGTGGACAACAACCGTCTTGGCATCCTCGGCCACTGCTGGGGAGGGCGGATGTCCTGGCTGGGCGCCTGCCACATGCCGGAATTCAAGGCCGCCGCTATGCTCTACGGCGGTCGAATCAAGACCGGCATGGGGTCCGGCAGTCCGCCCACTATCGATCTGGCGCCGCGCATGCGCTGTTCGATGCTGGGGATTTTTGGCAAGGACGACGCCAATCCCTCGCCCGACGACGTCAAGGACTTGGATGCGGCATTGACCAAGGCTGGCATCCCGCACGAATTCCACAGCTACGACGGCGCCGGCCATGGCTTCCAGGACTTCCACAACCCGGAACGTTACCGCAAGGCCGCCTCCGACGATGCCTGGACGAAGGTGATCGGCTTTTTCGACAGGACGTTGAAGTAGCCGTCTCCGTTCCCTCAGTTGCCGCTCCGGCTCCAGCTTGGGTCCGGCAACTGGCGGGTCTGCCGATTTCCGGTATAGAATAATCCGTTCCGTCTGACCTGTTCCGTTCCCAACATTTCCTTCCTATATTGACCGGCATGCAAAGCACCAACGACATCCGTCGCGCCTTCCTCGACTACTTCGCCAAGAACGGCCATCAGGTCGTGGACTCCAGTCCGCTGGTTCCGCGCAACGATCCGACTCTGATGTTCGTCAACGCCGGCATGGTGCAGTTCAAGAACGTTTTCACCGGGCTCGAGGAGCGGCCCTACAAGCGCGCCACCACGTCGCAGAAATGCGTGCGCGCCGGTGGCAAGCACAACGACCTGGAGAACGTCGGCCATACGGCGCGCCACCACACGTTCTTCGAGATGCTGGGTAATTTCTCGTTCGGCGACTACTTCAAGGAACGCGCCATCGAGTTGGCCTGGAACCTGATCACCAAGGAATTCGGCCTGCCCAAGGACCGGCTGACGACGACGGTCTATGCCGATGACGACCAGGCTTTCGACCTGTGGAAGAAGATCGCCGGTCTGCCCGATTCCCGCATCATCCGTATTCCCACGTCGGACAATTTCTGGGCGATGGGCGATACCGGGCCGTGCGGACCCTGTTCGGAAATTTTCTACGATCACGGGCCGCACATCCCGGGCGGTCCTCCAGGTAGTCCCGAGGCGGATGGCGATCGCTTCATCGAGATCTGGAATCTCGTGTTCATGCAGTACGAACAGGTGTCGCCGGAACAGCGGCTGAACCTGCCGCGTCCCTCCATCGACACCGGCATGGGCCTGGAACGCATTTCGGCCGTGATGCAGGGCACCCACGACAATTACGAGACCGACCAGTTCAAGGCGCTGATCCGCGCCTCGGCCGAGGCGACCGGCGTCGATGCTTCCGGGCCGCACCGGGTCTCGCACCGGGTGATCGCCGACCATCTGCGGGCGACCAGTTTCCTGATCGCCGATGGCGTGCTGCCCTCGAACGAAGGTCGCGGTTACGTGCTGCGCCGGATCATGCGCCGGGCCATGCGCCATGCCCACCTGATCGGCTGCGTCGAGCCGCTGCTATGGAGGCTGGTGCCGGCGCTGGTGGCGCAGATGGGACAGGCCTATCCGCAGTTGGGTCGCGCCGAGCCGCTGATCGCGGAAACCTTGAAGCTGGAAGAGACCCGCTTCAAGCAGACGCTGGATCGCGGTCTGAAACTGCTCGACGAGGCAACGGGCAACCTCTCGAAGGGTGGCGTGCTGCCCGGTGAGACGGCGTTCCGTCTCTACGACACTTTTGGCTTTCCGCTCGACCTGACCCAGGACGCGCTGCGCCTGCGCGGCATCACGGTGGATAATGCCGGTTTCGAGGCGGCGATGCAGCGCCAGCGCGAGGAAGCGCGGCGTGCCTGGGCCGGTTCGGGCGACGCGGCGACGGAAGGCGTCTGGTTCGCCATCCGCGAGGAAGTCGGTGCGACCGAATTTCTCGGCTATGCGACAGAATCCGCCGAAGGACAGGTCCGGGCGCTGGTTGTCGATGGCAAGCGGGTGCAAAGCGCGCCGGCGGGCACGTCGGTTGCGGTGGTCACCAACCAAACCCCGTTCTATGCCGAGTCCGGCGGTCAGATGGGCGATACCGGCACGATTGCCACGGCGGCGGGAGCCCGCATCGTACTCAGCGATACGGTGAAGCGCCTGGGCGATCTGCATGTTCATCTCGGCACGGTCGACAAGGGAACGCTCAAGGTCGGCGACGATGTGGTGCTGACGGCCGATGGCGAGCGACGCACGGCCCTACGTGCCAACCATTCGGCGACTCACATCCTGCACGAGGCGCTGCGCCGCGAACTCGGCAATCACGTCACGCAAAAAGGCTCGCTGGTCGCCCCCGACCGGCTGCGCTTCGATTTCAGCCATCCGAAGCCGATGACGGCCGACGAGTTGGCCCGGGTCGAGGCGCGGGTCAACCGTCAGGTTCGCCGCAATACCGAGGTCGTCACCCGTCTGATGGCGCCGGAAGCCGCCATCGAGGCCGGCGCCATGGCGCTGTTCGGCGAGAAGTACGGCGACGAGGTCCGCGTCGTCGCCATGGGCGACGAGGACGATGCGGGCTTCTCCGTCGAACTTTGCGGCGGTACCCATGCACGCCGTACCGGCGATATCGGTCTGATCAAGATCCTCGGCGAAAGCGCTGTATCGGCCGGCGTACGGCGCATCGAGGCGCTGACGGCGGTTACTGCCGAAGTTTATATCGCCGCTGAAGAAAAGACGTTGCGCGAGGCTGCCGATATCCTGCGTTCGACGCCCGGTGACGTGCCGGCACGCTTGGCTGCGCTGGTCGAAGAGCGGCGCAAGCTGGAACGCGAACTGGCGGATGTCCGCAGGCGTATGGCGACGGGTGACGGCAACGGTGCGGCGACGGAGGTCAAGGAGGTGCGCGGCATCAAGTATGTGCCCCGCGTGCTCGACGGCGTACCGGCGAAAGACCTGAAGACGATGGTCGACGACCTGAAGAAACAGGTCGGCTCCGGCGTCGTCGCGCTGATCGCTGTCAACGATGGCAAAGCATCCCTGGTCGTCGGTGTTACTGCCGATCTGACCGCCACCAACGATGCGGTCCGGCTGGTGCAGGCTGGCTCGGCGGCGCTGGGCGGCAAGGGGGGCGGCGGGCGGCCCGACATGGCCCAGGCCGGTGGCCCCGACGGCAAGAACGCCCAGGATGCCTTGGCCGCCATCGAGGCGGCGATCGGTACTGGCGCCTGACGTTTCGACCCACCTGATCCCAACAACAAGGACCGTCGCGATGGCCGAGCGTTTCCAGGGCACCGATAGCTACATTGCCACCGACGACCTGATGATTGCCGTCAATGCTTCGGTGGCGCTGGAGCGGCCGTTGCTGGTCAAGGGCGAGCCGGGAACGGGCAAGACGGTGCTCGCCCACGAGGTGGCGCGCGCGCTCGGCCGGCCGCTGATCTCCTGGCACATCAAGTCGACCACCAAGGCGCAGCATGGCCTTTACGAATACGACGCGGTCGCCCGCCTGCGCGACTCGCAGCTGGGCGACGCGCGGGTCCACGACATCGCCAACTACATCGTGCGCGGCAAGCTGTGGGAAGCTTTCACCTCCGATGAACGGCCGGTGCTGCTGATCGACGAAATCGACAAGGCCGACATCGAATTCCCCAACGACCTGCTGCTCGAACTCGATCGCATGGAGTTCTACGTTTACGAAACGCAGCAGACGGTGCGCGCCGTGCGCCGGCCGATTGTGCTGATCACCTCGAATAATGAAAAAGAGCTGCCCGACGCCTTCCTGCGCCGCTGCTTCTTCCACTACATCCGCTTTCCCGACCGCAAGACCATGGAGCGTATCGTCGATGTCCACTTCCCCGACGTGCAGCGCCGCCTGGTGGCCGAGGCGCTGACCCGCTTCTTCGAGATCCGCGAGGTGCCGGGCCTGAAGAAGAAGCCCTCGACCTCGGAATTCCTCGACTGGATCAAGCTGTTGATGGTCGAAGAGGTGCCGCCCGAGGCGCTGCGCAGCGCCGATAAGAAAGACCTGATCCCGCCGCTCTACGGTGCGCTCTTGAAAAGCGAGCAGGACGTGCAGCTGTTCGAGCGTCTGGCCTTCCTGCACCGCCGCGAAGGCGGCTGAGGCGAGGGGAGGAGCCGGGTCCATGTTCATCGGCTTCTTCATGGAACTGCGCAAGGCGCGCGTCCCGGTCTCGCTGCGCGAGTACCTGACCCTGATCGAAGGTATGGAGAAGCACGTTGCCGGCACCAGCGTCGAGGATTTCTATCACCTGAGCCGCACATGCTTGGTCAAGGACGAACGCAATCTGGACAAGTTCGACCGGGTGTTCGGCCAGGTCTTCAAGGGCCTGGAGCCGGCCGAGGATGTCGCTGTCGAGATCCCCGAAGAATGGCTGCGCCTGATGGCCGAGCGGCTGTTGACCCAAGAGGAAAAAGACCGCATCGAGGCCATGGGCGGCTGGGACAAGCTGATGGAAACCCTGCGCCAACGTCTCGCCGAACAGAACAAGCGGCACGAGGGTGGCAACAAGTGGATCGGCACTGCCGGCACCTCGCCCTACGGTGCGCATGGCTACAATCCCGAAGGCGTGCGCATCGGCCAGGAAAAGAACCGTCATAACCGGGCGGTCAAGGTCTGGGACAAGCGCGAGTTCAAGAACCTCGACGACACCGTCGAACTCGGCACCCGCAACATCAAGATGGCGTTGCGCCAGCTGCGCCGCTTCGCGCGCAGCGGCGCGCCGGTCGAACTCGACTTGCCGAACACCATCCGCGACACGGCACGCAAGGGCTACCTCGACCTGCGGATGATGCCGGAACGGCACAACGCAGTGAAAGTGTTGTTGTTCCTCGATGCCGGCGGCTCGATGGAACCTTTCGTGCGGCTGTGCGAAGAGCTGTTCTCGGCGGCGCGCAGCGAGTTCAAGCACCTGGAGCAGTTCTATTTCCACAACTGCCTGTACGAGGGTGTCTGGCGCGACAACCGGCGGCGCTACGACGAGGTGACGCCGACGTGGGAGGTGCTGCACACCTACGGCAACGATTACCGCGTGGTTTTCGTCGGCGATGCCTCGATGAGCCCTTACGAAATCACCGTGCCAGGGGCCAGCGTCGAACATATGAACGACGAAGCCGGCGCCACCTGGATGCAACGCGTGTTGACGGTCTATCCACGCGCCGTATGGCTTAACCCCACCGAGGAGAAGTGGTGGGACCACACACCCTCGATCCGCATTCTACAGGACATCATGGGTGGGCGGATGTATCCGCTGACCCTGGAAGGCCTGGACAAGGCAATGCGAGAGTTGACCCGCTAGGCTGCGGGTTCGTCCTTGCGTGACCCGCCTGCGGCGGCTCATGAGAAAAGCCGCCGCAGACCGACAACGCGACGGGGGCTATTTGACGTCGGCTGCCACCTGCATCTTGACGATCTTGTCGGGGTTGCGCACTTCGCCGTTGCGCGCCTCGTCGCCCTTCTTGATACGGTCGACGAATTCCATGCCCTGGGACACCTTGCCCCAGACGGTATATTGCCCGTCGAGGAATGGCGTTTCCTTGAAGCAGATAAAGAACTGCGAATCGGCGCTGTTGGGGCTGCTCGAACGGGCCATGGACAATGTGCCGCGCACATGCGGCTCCTTGGAGAACTCGGCCGGGATGTTCTGGCCGGACCCGCCGGTGCCATTTCCGCTGGGATCGCCGCCCTGGGCCATGAAGTCGCGGATGACGCGATGGAAGGTCAGACCGTCGTAGAACCCCTTGCGCACCAGTTCCTTGATCCGCGCCACATGTTTGGGCGCCAGATCGGGGCGCAGGTCGATGACCACCCGGCCATCCTTGAGGTCCATGAACAGGGTGTTTTCAGGGTCGGCTGCCACAGCCGGCGCGCCGCTACCCGCGACCGCCATCAGGACACCGGCCAGCAAGGCAACCAGGGCCGGGCCGCGCAGAAACCGAACCAAGGACTTAAGTTGATGCATGTCACCTCCTTCGAGCCTCCCCCTCATCTAAATGCAACGCTGATCTAGCCGCAGCAGACGGCGACATCAATAGGGGAATGGTTTCTCAAGGGGTGAAATATCGAAGAGTTGTTCAGCGGCCGAGAAACAATCGAATGATCCGCCGTGCCGCTTCGGCCGGCGTCAGCGCGCCGGCTTCGACGGCCGTCTCGAGGTCGGCGGCGGCTTTGCGCACTGTGGGATCGGACCGCAAGCGGTCCATTAAAGTTTCGGTGGTTTCGGCCCACATCCATGCTTTGGACTGGGCGGCGCGGCGGGCGGCCAATCCGGGGCTACCTAATGCCTGCCGGCGTCGCTCAACCGCTTGCCATACGTTAGCGATGCCCTGGCCTGTCAGCGCCGAACAGGTCAATACCGGCGGTTCCGCCCGGTCTTCGCGTGGACCCATCAGGTGCAATGCGCCGGCATAGGCCTGCTGCATCCGCGCGGCCTCTGCGGCAAGCTCGCCGTCGGCCTTGTTGACGACGACGATATCGGCGCACTCGACAACGCCGCGCTTGATGCCTTGCAATTCGTCGCCGCCGCCGGGAGCCAGCAGCAGCATGAAGATGTCGACCATGTCGGCGACGGCGGTTTCGGATTGGCCGATGCCGACGGTCTCGACGATCACCAGGTCGAAGCCGGCGGCTTCGCAGACGGCGATGCTCTCGCGGGTACGCCGGGTGGCGCCGCCCAGGGTTTCCCCGG
>CANITX010000005.1 GCA_947470575.1 Rhodospirillales bacterium | reverse complement strand
CAAGGCCTGCGGGCTCTCGACTGTCTTGTCGCCCGCTTTGACGATGACATCGCCAGGGCGGAGTCCAGCCTCAGCGGCGGGACCGTCGCCGCTGACGTCGATCACGATGACGCCGGCGGTGGCATTTTTGATGCCGAAGCGGGCCTTGGTTTCCGCCGTCATGGGAGCCACGGTGAGGCCAAGGCGAGCGGCTGGGGCTGACTTGCCCTCGGCTTTACCGGAAGCGGTGGCAACCTGTTCCGCCGGGGTGGCGCCAATCGTCGCGCTTATTGTGCGCTTGGCGCTGTCGCGCCAGATGGTGATGTCGACCTTACGCCCCTGCGGTAGGCTCGCGACATGGCGAACCAGGGCTCGGACATCGTCAATGGCGGTATCGCCAACCGACAGAATCACGTCGCGCTGGCGCAGTCCGGCCTTGGCAGCGGGGCCGTCGCTCGTGACCTCGGCGATGAGCGCACCTCGTGGCTTGTCCAGGGCAAGGCTTTCCGCCAGATCGGGCGTCACGGGTTGAATGCTGACGCCGAGCCAGCCGCGATTCACTTTGCCGTCGTCCTTCAGGTCGGCGACCACCAGTTTGACCAGGCTGGAAGGTATGGCGAAGCCGATGCCGACGCTGCCGCCATTGGGCGAATAGATGGCGGTGTTGACGCCGATGACCTGGCCAGTGAGATCGAATAGCGGCCCACCCGAGTTGCCCCGGTTGATCGAGGCATCGATCTGTAGGAAATCGTCATAGGGGCCGGATTGAATGTCACGGCCGCGGGCGGAGATGATGCCTGCCGTCACCGTACCGCCGAGGCCGAATGGATTGCCGACGGCCACCACCCAGTCGCCGACCTCGGCCTTGTCGGAATCCCCGAAGGTGACGTAGGAGATCGGCTTGCCGACGTTGGCTTTCAGCAGGGCCAAGTCGGTTTTCGGATCGCGGCCGACGACAGTGGCATCATACGTGCTGCCGTCGTTGAGAATGATCTTGATCTTGTCGGAGTCCTCAATGACGTGGTTGTTGGTGACCACGTGACCTTCGGCGTCGATGAAGAATCCTGACCCCAGGGATTGGGCGCGCTGTCCCCGACCCGGAGCGTTGTCGTCGTCGTTATTATCGCCCTGTCCAGGTCCGAACGGACGGTTCTGGCCGTGCTCATCGAAGAATCGCCGAAAAAATTCGTCGAAGGGGGACCCCGGAGGGAACGGCATCTGGTTGTTGCGCCGCGTGACCATGGAGCGGTCGCCCACGGTACGTTCTGCGGCGACATTGACCACGGCTGGCGATACCTTTTTCGCCAGGATCGAGAAGCTGGCCGGCGCGTTGGCTGTCGATAGCGGGGTATCAATGACCGGACCGCTGGCGCTGACCATATGGCTCGTGACAAAGCCGATACCCAGGCCGATGACGGCAACGCTTGCAAGAAAGCCGGCTCGAAGCCGCCGTCCCGGGGCAGAACGATACGTCGGCGTAGATGATTCATCGCGGAACATGTGATACCTCCGTCACCAAGAAATGAAGACACTCGTTGACGCAAAGATAGAGGGCCTGCCCTTACCGTCGGCTGTCCGCAAGATGAATTCTTGGTAATGTGAGGACCGAATGGGGCTTCGGGGCGGGGCGGTGATTTCGGGAGCAGTCTTTGGATAAGATCCACGAGCCAGCGCGTTCGACTCCTGTGCGAGCCGAAGTCGACGTCCTAGTTATCGGCGGGGGGGCCGCCGGTATTGCCGCCGCTGTCGCCGCAGCGCGATCCGGGGCGTCGGTCATGCTGGCCGATCGATATGGCTTCCTCGGCGGTACGCTCAGTGCCGTGACGCTCGGCAGTATTTGCGGGTTATATACCGTCGACGGCGAGGACTATTTTCCGACGGTCGGTGGCTTCGCGGCTGAGTTTGTTGACCGGTTGAAGGCGATCGACGCGGCGCGGGATCCTGTCCGTTGGTTGCAGGCGGCAACCGTGCCCTATGATTCGGCCGGGGTTCGGCTGGTTGCCGACGATGTGGCGGAGGCCTGCGGTGTGACAGTCGCCCTGCACGCCCTGCTTTGCGATGTCGTGGTCGAGGGCGATCGTCTTGCCGCTGCCGTCTTTCAGGGGCGGGACGGGCGCTGGGCGGTTCGTGCTCGGGCCTTTGTCGATGGCTCCGGCGATGGCGATGTAGCCGCCTTGGCCGGTGTGTCGTTTGAATTGGATTTGGCTTCCTTGCAGTTCCCGACGACGATGTTTCGACTCGGGGGTGTCGATACGACAGCCGTAAGTCGACTTAAGCGCCCGGAATTGCATGCGGCATTGGAGAACGCGGTACGAGCCGGATTCGACTTGCCCCGGACAGCCGGCGGCATTTTCCCGGGACGGGATGGCACCGCTCACCTGAATATCACACGCGTCGACATCGAAGGGCGATCGCCCAATGTGCTCGATACGGTTGAACTCAGCGCCGCGGAGCGATCTGGACGCCGGCAGGTCCAAGAGTACATAGCCGCATTGCGTGGGCATGTGCCCGGCTTTGCCGGGGCGTATCTTCTCGACTTCGGCACCCAGATCGGCATCCGCGAAAGCCGCCGGATCGTCGGGCGTCATCGCCTTACGTCGGCCGACGTGCTGTCGCTGGCTCGCTTCGACGATGCCATCGCCCGTTGCAGTTGGCCCATCGAAGAGCACGGTACCGATAGGGCCACCCGTTGGGTTTGGTTGCCCGACGGTGGGTGGTACGATATTCCGCTCGGCGCCCTGTTGCCGGCGACGGGCCCCCGCAATCTGGTGGTCGCCGGTCGGTGCGCCTCGGCGGACCACGAAGCCCAAGCATCCTTGCGGGTTGCGGCACAATGCTTTGCCATGGGGGAGGCCGCCGGCATCGTTGCGGCCATGTCGCTAGAGGTGGGTGGCAAAGTTGAATCCGTGCCACCCCGTAATGTTCGTGACGAACTGCTGTCGCGTGGAGGGCTGTTGGAAGGGCCCGGTGCAGGCAAGAGACAAGAACGGGCACAGTCGGGGTAATAGGGGGATAAGTGTTTATTCGGCCGTCGTGTCGGATGGAAGCGGAGCATGAGAACGCGGTTGGACTTCGGCACGTAAAGGCAGCGAAAAGTGAAAGGTAGTGCCGCTGCCGCTAGTGGGGTCTATAGCTAGCTTGCCACCATGGTCCTCGATAATCGTTCGGCAGATTGAGAGGCCCATGCCCAGACCATCCTGTTTGGTGGTGAAGAACGGATCAAAAAGGCGATCTCGGTAAGCCTCCGGGATGCCTGGTCCGTTATCGATAACGGTGACCCTAGCCATATCGCCTCCTGCGCGGCTGCGAAGCACCAGCTTGCGCTGAGCCGGCGGTATGGCGTGCATGGCCTCAATGGCATTTCGGATGAGATTGAGCGCCACCTGTTGGATTTGCGTGCGATCGGCCCCGATGATGAGATGCTGGGGGCTGAGGTCCAGTTCGAGCAGGATTTCCTGCTTGCCGATCTCATGGCTGATAACATCGACGGCTTCGCTCAGCAGCACGTTGAGATCCGTCGGCGATTTCTCATCTCCACCCTTACGCACGAAGCCGCGCATCCAGTTGATGATGTCGCCGGCGCGTGTTGCCTGATCGATAACTTTGCTCATGGCGGAGATCAGTTCTTCGGAACTGTCCGCACCGGTATGCATGCGGTGTACGCAACCTTGCGTGTAGCTGATTATGGCCGCCAGCGGCTGGTTAAGCTCATGGGCTAAGCCAGTGGCCATTTCGCCCATGATGTTCAGGCGGTAGATGTGGGCTAGTTCGGTCTGCTGCTGACGCAGCTTCGCTTCCGCTTCGCGGATTTCCGTGATGTCAGTGGAGATGATGCCGAGCGATTCAACTTCACCGTCATCGCGTTGAATTGGGAACCGAACAATGAGTGCTGTGCGCGTCAAACCGTCGGCGAAGGCTTCGGTCTTTTCACTGGCGGACATTCGGCCGCCCGAAATCACCGCTCGATCCGCGGCCAGGATGGTATCGGCCTGTTCCTTGGACCAGAAATCGTAAACATGGGCGCCGATTATACTGTTGGCCGGCAAGCCGCGCCGCCGGTCGAATTCACGATTGGATAGGATGACGCGCCCGTTCCTATCGCGGATGCAGACAGCCGCTGGACAGTTGTCCATAACCGCCCTGAGGCGGGCTTCGCTCGCCTTCAGGGCCACTTCGACCATTTTGCGTTCGGTGATGTTGGCGGAGACTGCTCCAACGGCATGAATCTTGCCGTCCGGCCCGGGAACCGGAAAGCGCAAGATTAATGTCGTCATTGTCGCGCCGTTGTTGAGGGAGACGTGGCCTTCCGCTGTGTCAATTGCCCCATCTCGAAGATCGAACGGTCACGGCTCATGAAGTAATCGGCGCGTTCGCGGGGGAATAGCTCATGAACGGTCTTGCCGACAACCGTACCCGGAGCGAAGCCGTTGCGTCGCTCGTATTCGGAGTTGGCCAACAAGTAGCGGCCATCCCTATCGCGCAAGAAGATGGCCGTAGGCGAATGATCGATGATTGCCCGCAGTCGGGCCTCGCTTCCCCGCAGGGCGTCTTCGGCCGCCTTGCGCTCGGTGACATCCTGAAGTTGGCAAATGATATTTATGGGGAAGCCTTCATCGTCGCGAACCAGGGCGAGATTACCAATGCCCCATATCATCCGGTTATCCTTGCGCAGGTATCTCTTTTCGGATTCGTGACGATCGATGTCGCCAGCCACCAGCTGCCTGTGCGCCTCAACATGCTCTATGCGATGATCCGGGTGGACGATGTCGGGTCCGGACATTTCGAGCAGTTCGGCCTCGGAATAGCCGAGTATCGTGCACATTGCCCGATTCACGAGAACAAAACGACCATCCAACTCGCTCAGCGCCATTCCGACGGAGGAGTTTTGGAAGGCTGTTCTGAACCGCGCTTCGCTCTGGCGTTGAGGTGTCGTGTCGCGTAGGTCCCTTGCGGCATCGCTTGTGGATTCGGTGGCGCTTAAAGCCCGCTCAGCGCGTTCCCGGCGACGGCGTTCTTCGGTCAAGGCCAAGCGCAACAAGGCCACTTCGTCTGTTACGCCGTCCATGGGAGGAACGGTCACATTCTCTGAATCGCCCATCGCCCATCCACTGCACTGCCCATCAGGCACCTGCCCGAGCCCTGACCGGCCGGTGGGGTCGCTCGCCTAGTCTCCATCATACCAAAATGTTGAGCCTGTTTGCCAAGGCATTGCAATCAAAGGGTCAGGAGGGGGCTTAAACTTTGCGCAATCGGTCGTAAAGGTCGCGGACATAGCTGCGATCGCGATCGTCGAATTCGCCGTTGGCGATGTCTTGTTTATAACCGTCCAACTCGGCACAGAATTCAGGGTCGCCTTTTTCCTGCGCCAGCAGCCGGTCCAGTAGGCGCAGAATGTCGGCGTGGTCACGAGTCGCACCGGACGGCGATGTCGTTGCGTCAGCGAGGTTCGCTAGGTCTGTTCCTTCAACCATATTGGCTCCGATGTCATCCCATCCGTTGTCCTGGTCGTCCTCTACTATACCGTCTGTCTCGCGATCCTCGTCCGATGGGGCATAGTTATTTACCGCAATTCGGTCGGAGGCCATCAGCTCGCTCCAGGAGGCGCCGGCGGCGGCAACCAAAGCATGGGCTTGTCGCGCAGCCGATAACACATCCTCGTCATTATCATTGCCCAGCTTCTCGAGAAGGGCCACCAATGCGCTGCGGTCGACGTGTCCGGTCATCCCCATTTTCCCATGGCCGTTGAATGCGCCCTCAACTATTAAGCCAATGGATGCCCGATGCCCAGCCTCTTAGGCGGTGTCGTTGGTGAAAGCCCCTGCCGACAATCGACGGCGCATTGGCAAAAAAGCCTTTTCCGATATCGGCTTGGGGAGATCGATATCAGGAGGAGGCGTCGCCCGGTTGCACGGGGGCAAGCTGCATGCCATGGTAAGATTCGTTGCCATGGATGTCTGTGGCGGTTGACGTTGCATCCTTCATTGGAAGTTACGGCATGTTTCGGCTGTTGCGGCACTTCTCGATCATTTGCGCGCTTGCCCTCGCCGTCACTGTTTCTGGCCTATCCTACCTGTATTGGTGGAATGCTCGCAGCGATCTGGTTCACCTGATCGAGGGGCAGAATCTTTCCTTGGCAAGGTCTTTGGCCAACGGTCTTGGCCCCCGCCTGGATTGGTTGCTAACCGGATCAAATATCCGGAGCTTCGGGTCCTCTCTGGCGATGCTGGTGGATGGGCTGCCTGTCCTTAAGATCAAGGTTCTCCATCCGCGGGGGCGGGTGATGTACTCTACCGTTCCCGACGAGATCAGCGCGGAGGTCGGCGACGATCCGACTTTTAAGCGGACGCTGACCGGGCGAACGGCAAGTACGTTAGGTTTCAAGCATGAGGTGACGACATTTTCGGGTGTCGTTTACAACCGCCATGTGGTTTCCACCTATTGGCCGAGCTTTGACAAAGCGGGAAAAGTAACAGGCGTTCTCGAAATCACAGCCGACGCTACCGACGGGATCGCTAAAATCCAGCGGTCGGCGCTTTACCTTGTTGCCATACTAGCCGCGGTGGCTGCCACCTTCTATGGCGGGCTGCTTCTTGTGGTAAGGCGGGCTGAAGGCATCATCCGACATCAACACGATGCCCAGTTGGAAACTGAGCGCCGATTGGCCGAAAGCAAGCAGCAATTCGCGCATGAGCACGCCGAGCGACTGCAGGTGGAGGAGGCGCTTAACGAAGTTAATACGATGCTGGAGAAGCGGGTCGACGAGCGGACGTCCGAACTGACCCAGGAAATTGCCGAACGGCGTCGGGCCGAGGAAGACCTGCGCGAAGCGCAACGCCGCTTGCTGCGTCAGGCAAATTTCGATTCCCTTACCGGTTTGCCTAACCGCACGCTGTTTCTCGACCGGTTGAATCAAGTCCTCAGCCGGGCCAAGCGCGATGAAGAATCAGCCGCCGTTCTGTTCCTCGACCTTGATAATTTTAAGGACATCAACGACACGCTGGGTCACGCAGCCGGGGATGAGTTGTTGCGTCAGGTGGCTCAGCGGCTGACTGAATGCGTGCGCGCCGAGGATACGGTTGCCCGCTTTGGTGGCGATGAGTTCACGGTTGTCTTGCAGGAAATCGAATCCAGCAATAGTGCCGCCGTGGTTGCCAGCAAGTTCATGCAAGCGTTTCGCGTGCCCTACAACATCAATGGGCAGGAGATGTTTGCCCAGGTCAGTATCGGCATCACGGTTTTCCCCGACGACGGGGATTCCCCGGATGTTCTGTTGAAAAATGCCGATGCAGCCCTTTATCGGGCGAAGGGTGAGGGGCGAAATGCTTATCGGTTCTTCACGACCGAAATCAACGCTCGGGCTGTAGAGCAAATGCGGCTTGAGTCCTATCTGCGACGGGCTCTCGAGCGACAAGAATTCACTATATTGTATCAACCGATCTTCGATGTGGCGACCGGGCAACCTGTTGCGATCGAGGCTTTATTGTGTTGGGAGAGTGCCGAGCTTGGTTTGGTACCGCCCGCGCGGTTCATCCCGGTTGCCGAGGAAAAGGGGTTGATTGGCGCTATCGGCGAATGAGCGATGGATACGGCTTGCCGTGCGGTCAAGTCTTGGCAAGAGAAGGGAGCCAACGGCCTACGCCTGTGCATCAATGTTTCCAGCCGGCAGTTTCGCGAAGGGCGCATTCTGACCATGGTTAACAAGGCGCTCGACCTTAGCGGCCTTGCTCCTGGTTGCCTGGAACTGGAATTTACGGAAGGTCTGTTGATGGAGGATGAGGTGCGGGTACGCAATATGTTGGCGGAGCTATCGGCCAATGGTGTGCGTCTATGCATCGACGATTTCGGAACTGGCTATTCGCCGCTCAACTTTCTCAAGCGTCTGCTTTTCACCTCGGTCAAGATCGATCGTGCATTCCTAAGCGAAATTACACACAACCCCGATGACGCCAGGATAACTCAGGCTGTAATCGACATGGCCCACAGGTTAGGCCTGAAGGTCGTCGGCGAAGGAGTGGAAACCGAAGCGCAGAGCGAATTCCTGCGCAACGTCAAATGCGATCTTGTTCAGGGAAACCTGTTCTGCCCGCCGATGCATTTGGAGGAAGCGCGGGAATTTTTTGCGACCCGGGTTGCTGCTTCCGCGAGGCTTGCTGCCAAGGATTGAACAAGCGAGTTCCTTGAGCCCGGGTTCCGGATAGTGCTTTGACATATATTTGTGGTATGGTTTTTGTGCGGGCGAACCGAAGTTCGCCCTTCCTCCGGTGGGGATGCGTGACGGGAAGTGCGGCGATCTTGATGTGTCGCCAGTAAATAACCGGTGCGAAATAAGAATGCCGGACGGCGGGCCGATTGCCGTTCTACTTTTCATGTGCCACCGCGAAGGGCGGTATAGGCCGGTTCGCTCACAGCGCTGGGTAGGCTGCCGTGAGGGAATCATGCAAGTTCAGAAAGTCATCCACACCAAGGGTAGCGTTGTCGTCACCGCCATGCCGCAGACCACGGTTGCCGCGGCGGCAAACTTGCTCAAGGAGCATCGTATCGGTGCTCTTGTCATTACGGATGCAGCCGGGGCGGTTGTCGGCATTTTGTCGGAACGCGACATCGTGCGTGGCTTGCCCCAGCACGGTGCGTCCGTGCTTGCGATGCCAATTGAAAAGCTCATGACCCGTAAGGTGATGACATGCACGTTGCACAGTCATGTCGAAGATATCATGCGCGACATGACTGCCGGACGGTTTCGCCACATTCCCGTGGTCGAAGACGGCCGTCTGGTTGGCATCGTGAGCATCGGCGATATGGTCAAGCACCGGCTGGAACAGTTGGAATCGGAAACCGAGCAGCTCCAAAGCTACATTCAGAGCTGACGGCCCCGAATCGAGCGACAGTTCAACCCAGCCGGTCGCCCTTGGCAAGACCGCTGGCGGCAGCGAACTCGGCCGCCGTCTGCTTGGCCCCGTTGTCCGGCTTGACCCGCTGGATGCGGATACTTCCGCCTTGGGTGGCGACGATGACGCCGTTCGGTCCGATATCGAGGACGGTGCCGGGAGTGCCGGTGCCCGCTTCCTTGGCGCTGTCGTAAATCTCCAACGTTTGGCCTTTGTATTTGGTCCAGGCGCCCGGCTGTGGATTAGTTCCGCGAATCAGGTTGTAGACCTGATCGACCGGTTTGGCCCAGTCGATCTCGGCGTCTTTCTTGCGGCACCAGCTTTCATAGGTTGCCTTGGAATCATCCTGGTTGACTTTGGGGGCCTTGCCGGCGCGCACCAGATCGATGCCTTCCAACATCGCTTGCACGCCCATCGGAAACAGGTGATTGAAGTAGATGCTGCCAAGCGTGTCATCGGGACCGATATCGACCTCTTTTTGCAGCAGGATGGGCCCTTCATCGAGGCCGTTATCCGGCCAAAAAATGGTCAGCCCCGTGCGTGTTTTTCCCATGATGATCGGCCAGTTGATCGAGCTTGGGCCGCGATGGAGGGGCAGTAGCGACGGATGGTATTGGATGGTACCCAGCCGGGGGATGGCAAGTGCTTCTTCCGGCACGAAAATAGTGACATAAGCCATGACACCCAGATCAGGTTTCAGCGACCGCATTTGGTCCCAAACGGCGGGTTCCTTGTAGGAGGCGGGCTGGAATACCGGGAGTCCTTTTTGCAGGGCAAATTCCTTAAGGGGGTCGATCCGCCGGCCTTCCTTATCGGGGGCGCAGTAAACGCCGACCACTTCATCGCCACCTCTTTCGAGCAGCGCTTCGAGAACGGCCTTTCCGAAAGCTTGTTGTCCGTTGACGATCAATCGCATTGCCATTCCCCTAATTGCGGTGTCTGCAGACGGTGGCGTGCCGCGTGGATTGCATCCATCGGCGGAGCGCGCCGTGCCTGAAGATTAATATACTCT
The DNA here is from genome assembly GCA_947470575.1 of Rhodospirillales bacterium. Classification (GTDB taxonomy): domain Bacteria; phylum Pseudomonadota; class Alphaproteobacteria; order Rhodospirillales; family CAMCUA01; genus CAMCUA01. The sequence continues at coordinate 35,253 of CANITX010000005.1, read as the reverse complement.
AGCATGGGACGAAACCCGATCCTGAGCCATCCCACTTCCGATGCCGAGAAGCAGCCGTGTTGGCGACCGACTCGTCGTAGGCTGCATTAACCAACGCTGCTTGTTTAGCAATATAAGGTTCACGGGGTTTTTCGCCCCGCGCGTTGGCCAATGCTGTTTCATCGTATCGCACGCCGGTCGGTTGGCCTTAAGTAGTCGGTTATGAATCCTGAAAGAACGCTCGTCGGTATGACGACGAATATCCCCCGTTATCTGAAATGGCGGGGACAACTATATCAGTCGTTGTCTCGAACCGGGGGTGGGCCGCAGGGGATATTTGCGGACCGTCATGGTGCTGGCAGATGGCTGCTGCTGGATGGGTCTTAGAACTCAGCTTGTAGGGCGGCGAAGCGTGCGTGCCCATGCCCGATATTCTGCAATATAGGACTCATAGCAGGCCATAGCCGCTTGCGCACGTTGGCCGGCTAGCGTGTCTTTCTCGGCAGAGGACGGCCTTATCCCCGCATGGCTATCCGTGCGGTCACCAACTGGCTGGAGACGATCTTCGGCGGTAGTGTTCATCTGTCTGCTCACGTTACTCATCTTAAGGGACCGTTTTTAGTTAACGGATAGGTATCGCGCAGTGATCGCAATCACTCGGTCAAGCTCGTTACATCTTGACGTTCGCTAGGGCAGCGGAGCCTCATACGTCTTGGAATGGAACGATAAACCGGATAGATGAATAGACTTAAGACCGAGCCCCTGGATCGATGCTGCGCCCTTTTTCAAAGGCCGGTGGTTTCCAGGAGGCCGGCTCCCTCGGCTGAAGTTCGATAATGGCCACGACAAACCCACGAATGAAGGCGACCGTTGATACAGATAAGACGCCGCCGCGCAAATCGCGGCAGGCCCGTCGCTTTGCGGCGTTGGTTCACTTGGCGCTTGCCTTGCTAATCGCATCTCTGGTGACCTGGCAGGTCGCAGCTTTCCTGAACTAGGCAGCCTTGGCATGTTCCTGCCGCCTGCCCGTCGGAGCGCCGCCTCAACCTTTCGCTAGGTCTAGCAGAGCCTCGATGAACCGCCGCTTAACGGCGCAGCGTTCCTCCAACCAGCATGGCTCGGCCACTGCCACCGTCCGGTCGTCACGCCGGATGTCGATACGGTAGGGCAAGCCCATCAGTTGGACATGGACGTAGTTGGCAAAAGCCTCGGCAAAGTCCTCGTGGGGGGAGGTGGCGGCATAGAGGGAAACGAAGTCACTGCTGCCAAGGCCTCGATAAAGCCCTTCCGCCGCCGCTGCGGGCAGCCGCTTTTCGGGTGGCTGGTAGTAAGCGACGCTGTGGCGTTCGGGCAGGACATCGTCGTATCGGCTGCGCCCGCCTTGGTCGGTCCACGACAGACAGACGTAAGTAAAGCGGCACTCTTCACCTTTGGCCGGCGGTAGGTCCCAAGACGGCAGATAAGGTTCGCCAATGCTAGCGATATGGGCGAATTCATGGAGTAAAATGTAACGAATCGCGTTAATGCGCCCGTCGTCGGCAAAATCGGCAATGCGTCCGACGATATTGAAGCCGGGCTCGGTACGGAAGGCGGTTCCTTCCCGCCATGATATCCAGGTGTTTGCCCGCCGATCGATTGCACCAACGTCCAGTGATACGATGCCCCTGTGCCAACCACCGTCCGGCCCCTGTATGTGTTCGGCCGAGGCCGTACTGCCGAGGTCGCGCACGGTGAAGACGCCGATCAGCTTGGGTGCCACCAGACGACGAACCGGCTCAGGCATGGTGGCGATGGCTTGGCGGATATCAGCGGCCAAAGCGGGGTCGGCCTGTGCCGCCCGGGGTACTTGGCGGAATCCCTGCTTGCGGTTGTCTTCGCGCAGGTAGCGGATGAGGGCGTCCGACGGAGGACCGACCCGCCATTCAATGGATTCGGCGGGCACTCCCGGTGCCCATGCGGTTGCTTTGCGGATATCTTCGGCCCAGGCGACATGGGCGCATAGCAGGAACAAAGTCGCAACGATACTGCCGGTGTTGCGCCTCGCTACGGTATCGACTCCTTTGGGCATCGGCATGTCCTCCGTGCGACTAGTCACGCGGTCGTCGGACTATCTTATACTTTTGGCTAATGGGACAGGGCGGTAGCGTGCGTCATTCTAAATAAGCTGACGGTTGAAATCGTCACAATGGAGGATCGATTGCTGCCGTTCGATCTCTTTTTCTCCCATGAGAATGACGACAGTGCCCCACTGTCGCATCTAGCGGCTTTGACCCTGTGGCTTGGTGGATCGGCAGGCGGCTGGTCCTTGATCCTGCAATTCTGCGCCTAAGAATAGGCATCGTTACTTTCGGCGCATTTCCTAAATTCCGCTGCGCGTGCCCGCCACAACGGGCAGAAGGCCACGATGTAGGCTTCTGCTCGGTCGGGCGTGGGGTTAAGCTGGCGGCATGTCAACCAAGCGTCCTTTCCTCATCGCGTTGATCGTTGCCGTCGGTGTCGGTGGCTGGTGGTGGGCTCACAGGACCACCCAGCCTGGCGGTTTCCTCACTCTCTATGGCAACGTCGACGTGCGTCAGGTCGATCTTGCCTTCGTGGTCGAAGGCAAGATCGTCGAATTGGCGGCGGACGAGGGCGAGGCCGTCGCTGCCGGTCAGTTGCTTGCACGTCTCGATGCCGATCCCTACGCCGATACGGTTGCCGTGGCCGAGGCACGGGTGGCGAACCAGGCAGCGCTGCTCGCCAAGTTGGAAGCCGGCAGCCGACCGCCGGAAATCGCCCGGGCTCGGGCCGATCTGGATGCGGCGCGCGCCCACGTGGCCAACGCTGAGGCGACCCTGCAGCGCAAGCAGACGCTAGCCCAGCAGGATTTTGCTGCCCGCCAGACTTTGGACGATTCCCGTGCCGAGGCGCAGTCGGCCCGTGCTGCCGTCGAAGCGCGCCAGGCCGATCTAAAGCTGATCGAGGAAGGTCCGCGCAAGGAGGATATCGCTGCCACGCGTGCCCTGCTGACGTCGGAGCAGGCGTTGCTATCCCTGGCCCGGTATCGCCTGACCGAAACCAACCTGGTCGCGCCGTCCGCTGGTATCTTGCTGACCCGCGCCCGCGAGGTCGGCGCTGTGGTCGGTGCCGGCTCGGTTGTGTTCTCCCTTGCGCTGTCCGACCCGGTGTGGGTGCGCACCTACGTCGGCGAGCCCGATCTCGGCCGGCTACGCCCGGGGATGGCTGTTGGCATCACCACCGACAGCCATCCGGGCAAGGTCTATCGCGGCACTGTCGGGTTCGTTTCGCCGACCGCCGAGTTCACGCCAAAAGCCGTCGAGACGCCGGAACTGCGTACCGATCTGGTTTATCGCGCCCGTGTGATCGTCGCAAATCCGGACAGCGGCTTACGCCAGGGCATGCCGGTGACCGTGATCGCCGATGACGCCGGCCGGCGCTGAAGCCATCCCGATAGCGACCGTCGTTATTGACGGCATCGTCAAGCGGTTTCATGGCCCGGCGGGGGCGGTCGTCGCACTCGACGGAGTCTCGGGGGCCATGGCGGCGGGGGTTATCACCGGCTTGGCGGGTCCGGACGGCGCCGGCAAGACTACCCTGATTCGTGTCATCGCCGGCCTGCTGTTGCCTGACGCCGGCCACGTTTCGGTGATGGGGCTGGACCCGAGCCAGGATGGTGCGGCGTTGGGCGCGGTCGTCGGCTACATGCCACAGCGCTTCGGCCTCTATGAGGATCTCACCGTCGGCGAGAACCTGACCCTCTACGCCGACCTGCGCGACGTGGCGCCGGCTGTTCGCCCCGACCGCTTCTCCGAATTGCTCGCGTTGTCCGGCCTTGCCGCCTTCACCGGCCGGCCGGCCGGCAAGCTGTCGGGTGGTATGAAGCAGAAGCTCGGTCTTGCCTGCACGCTTCTTGGCGATCCGAAGGTGCTGCTGCTCGACGAACCGGGGGTCGGCGTAGATCCTGTTTCTCGGCGCGAGCTGTGGGCGATGGTCGAAGGACTGGCCGGGCGCGGTCTCGCCATCCTGTGGAGCACCGCCTATTTGGATGAGGCCGCGCGTTGCGACCGGGTGCTGCTGCTCGATGGCGGACGGGTGCTCGACGATGGTCCGCCGGATGCCTTCGTACGGACTTTGGTGGGCCGCAGCTTCCGCGTGGCGATGGGCGACGGCGACCGCCGCCGCATCGCCCGACGGGCCGCAGAGGCACCGGGCGTCATCGATACTTGGATTCAAGGACGGTCCCTGCGCCTGGTTACGGCCAAGGGTGCGCCGCCGCCAACGGCCGAATCCCTCGGTACAGATGCGTCTCCCGTTCCGATGGCACCGCGATACGAGGACGCCTACATAGCCCGCCTGCTCGAACATCGAGACGGCATGGTTCCCGCTCCTGCCGCTCCCGTCGTTGCCTCTGTGGCGGTTAACGGTCCTGCCATCGAAACCCGTGACCTGAGCCGAAGCTTTGGCAGCTTCAAGGCTGTCGACGGCGTCACCTTTCAGGTCGGCCCCGGGGAGATATTCGGCTTGCTCGGGCCGAATGGCGCCGGTAAATCCACCACCTTCAAGATGCTTTGCGGCCTGTTGCCGCCGACGTCAGGAACGGCGCGGGTGGCCGGCTTCGACATGATGACGGCGCGCGCCGATGCCCGCGCCCGGTTGGGCTATATGGCGCAGGCGTTTGCTCAGCCGAGCAGCCTCACCGTCCGCCAGAATCTGGCCTTCAACGCCAGCGTCTACGGCCTCGACCGACGTGAGGGTGCCCGGCGCATCGCCGAGGCGATCGGCGACTTCGGTCTTGTGGCGCATGTCGACACGCCTTCCGGCCAATTGCCGCTTGGCCTGCAACGCCGGTTGTCGCTGGCTTGCGCTATCTTGCACCGTCCCCGCATCTTGTTTCTCGATGAGCCGACGTCGGGCGTCGATCCCATCGCCCGGCGGGAATTCTGGCGGCGTATCGACGTGATGGCGGAATCCGGCGTCACTGTCTTGGTCACCTCGCATTTCATGGACGAGGCCGAGTACTGTGACCGCCTTGGCGTCATTTATCGCGGTCGCCTGATCGCGTTGGGCGATCCCGATGCGATCAAGCATCAGCATGCCGATGGCGACGATGCGACCCTGGAAGACGCTTTCGTCGCCATGATCGCCACCTACGACCGGGAGCATGCTGCATGAACCCGCGCCGGCTCAGCGGCTTCGCCCGCAAGGAATGGCGCCAGATGCTGCGCGATCCCAGTAGCATTGTCGTCGCCTTCGTGCTGCCGGCCGTACTTTTGTTCCTTTTCGGCTTCGGCGTCTCTCTTGACCTGCGCGACGTGCCCGTAGCGGTGGTCGTCGAACGGCCGACGCCGGAGTCCATGGGCTTTTTCCACGCCATGGCTGCATCCAAGTACCTGACCCCCATCGCGATCGTTGACCGGCGCATGGCGGAAGAGGCACTGCGCATGCGGCAGGTTCAGGGCATCGTCGTTATCGGCGAAACGTTCTCTGGCCAGATACTGACTGGGCAAGCGGCACGGGTGCAACTTATCGTCGATGGCACCGATGCCAACTCGGCCCGCCTCATCGAAGGCTATGTGCAGGGCGTGTGGAACACCTGGGCCGCCCAGCTTGCCCGCGAACGCCTGGGCGCCGGCGCCGTACGCGACGCCGTGGCCATCGATCTGCGCGCCCGGGTCTGGTTCAACCCGGCGGTCAACAGCCGGTATTTTTTGGTGCCCGGCCTGATCGCCATCGTCATGACCCTGATCGGCGCCCTGCTCACCGCGCTGGTTGTCGCCCGCGAGTGGGAGCGCGGCACCATGGAGGCCCTGCTGACCACCCGGCTGACGCGCGGCGAATTCCTGGTCGGCAAAATTGCGCCCTATTTCCTGCTCGGTATGGGCGGCATGGCGGCGGCGGTGACGCTGTCGGTCACAGTTTTCGGCGTGCCGTTCCGCGGTTCGGTGTGGCTGCTGATCCTCTGTTCGGCGGTCTTCATGCTGGTCATGCTCGGCATCGGACTCTTGATCTCGACCGTGGCTCGCAACCAGTTCGTTGCCTCCATCGCGGCATTGCTGGTGACCATGTTACCGGCGGTGATGCTGTCGGGATTCCTGTTCGACATCGCTTCGATGCCGGGCTGGGTACAGGTTATCACCCACGCCATCGCGGCCCGCTATTTTGTCGCCATCCTACAGACCTTGTTTCTAGTCGGCGATGTCTGGGCGGTGATCGGGCCGAATCTGTTGGCGCTCGGCGCCATGGCGGTGTTGTTCCTCGGCCTGACGGTGCTGCGCACCCGGCGGAGGCTGGAATGAAGGATGTCTGGCGCCGCATCTTGGCCGTCGTGACGCGCGAGTTCATTGCCATCTGGGCGGACCGACGGACCCGGGCGATCCTGATCGTGCCACCGGTGATGCAGCTTCTGGTCTTTAGCTATGCCGCGACCTTCGAGGTGTCCGATGTAGCGCTGGCCGTGCTCAACCAGGATGGCGGCACGGAAAGCCGGGCGCTGGTCGCCGCCTTCACTGCTTCGCCGGCTTTTGCGCCGGTCGCGCGCCTGCAAAGCGAACGCGAGATCGCGCCCGTCATCGATTCCGCCATGGCCAAGGCCGTGTTGCATGTCGGTCCGACATTCGGCGCCGACTTAGCAGCTGGACGACAGGCGGCCGTGCAGCTGATCGTCGACGGGCGGCATTCCAATACGGCGCTGGTGGCGCTTGGCTACGCCGGCGAGATCGTCGGGGCTTTCTCCGCAGCTCAGGCTAAGCCCGGGTCGTTGCAACCACCCCGGCTGGTAGTGCGGGCTTGGTTCAATCCCAATCTGTCCAGCCGCTGGTTCATCGTGCCGGCGCTGGTTGCCATTCTGACCCTGGTTATCACGACGGTGATCGCCGCGCTGTCGGTGGCCCGCGAACGCGAGCTCGGCACCTTCGAACAGCTGCTGATGACACCATTGCGCCCGCTTGAACTCCTGATCGGCAAGACCATGCCGGCGCTGATCATCGGTTATATCGAGGGGCTGGGAATCGCCGGTACCGCCGTCTGGGTCTTCGGCATACCGTTTCGCGGCTCCGTTGCGGTTTTGGCCGTGGCGCTGGCGGTATTTCTGCTGTCGATTATCGGCATCGGCCTAATGGTCTCGGCGTTGGCCCGCACCCAGCAACAGGCGATCACCGGCGCCTTCGCGTTCCTGATGCCGGCGGTCATCCTGTCGGGCTTTGCCACGCCGGTGGCCAACATGCCTAAAGCAATTCAGGCGCTGACCTTGATCAATCCGCTGCGCTACATGCTGGTCATCTTGCGAGGCCTATTCCTGCAAGATGCGCCATGGGAGTTGGTTGCTGCTAACCTTTGGCCGATGGCGATCATCGGACTGGTCACCGGCTCCGCCGCGACGTGGCTGTTCCGACGGCGGGTGGCCTGAGGCGATAAGGAATGACGGTCATGAATCCCCAAGATCAGATCCCCGCCAGGGGGGATTATGTTCTCGATCATATCGGCTTCTTCGTCCCGGGCATGGAGAAGGGTGCGGCGGCGCTGCAGCGCCTCGGCTTCTTCCTGACGCCCTATACGGCGCAGCAACATTCGCTTGGACCCGGTCAGCCTGTCGTGCCGGCCGGCACCGGTAACCGGCTGGCGATGTTCGAACGTGGCTACCTGGAACTGCTCAGCCCCTTCGCCGGCGGCTCGGTCGCCGACCAATTGCGAGACGCGATGAAGCGCTATGTCGGCCTGCATTTGATCGCGCTTGGCACGGCTGACGCCGAGGCCGATCATGCCCGCATCGCGGCGGCAGGGTTCGCCACTGTTCCGGTAGTGCGTTTGCAGCGCGACGTCGAGACGCCGGAAGGAAAGCGCATTGCCCGCTTCTCGGTGACCCGTGTGCCTCCCGGCACCATGGAGGAAGGCCGCATCCAATTCTGCCAGCACCATACGCCCGACGTGCCCTGGCAGGCGCGTTGGATGACCCATGCCAATGGCGCGCGCCGGCTGACCGATATCGTCGTATGCGTCGCCGATGCGAGGGAGGCTGCTGGCCGATACGCCCGCTTATTCGGCCGCGCGCCGCACCGGCTGTCCTGGGATGGGTGGTCGCTCGACCTGGAACGGGGCCGAGTCATTGTCCTGTCACCGGTCGGGCTCGCCGCCATCCTGCCCGGAATCGAAGTGCCGACGCTGCCGTTCATGGCTGCCTTCGCGGTAGAAGTTGCCGACCTCGATACGGTGCGCAGCGTACTTGCGGCCCATGGCATTACAAAACTGCTCGACACGGCTACAGCAGTGGCCGCTACACCGCTGCCGAACCTCGGCGCTACCGCCGTCTTTCTCGCCGGCGATGGGCGCGCGCCGTGGTTGGAGGGTGACGCACCTGCATAATTTTCCTTCGGCGACCTGGCGGCTTATCCTAGCAATAGGAGCCGAGATCAATTTCGCGGCCGGCGGCCCTGTTGCGTGGGGCGTTGTGCAAAATACCCGGCGCAAGACGTGCGCATCGCATTGAAGTCCGGACACGAAAACGTCAGAATCCGCGCCTTCTCCTGAATAAGGGATAATCCATGCTGAGCCCAGAACAGGTCCAATACTATCGGAACAACGGATATGTGAAGGCTTCGGGCATTCTTTCGGATGCGGAAGTCCGTCAGCTGCGGCAAGTTACCGACGACTTCATTGAAAAGTCGCGCGGCGTGCGTGCCAGCGACAAAGTGTTCGACGTCGAAGATTGCCATACGCCCGAGAACCCGCGCCTGCGTCGTCTCAAGCGTCCGGAAGACCAGCACCCAGCTTACGCCGCCATTTTTAAGCACCCGGGTATCCTGGCTGTGTTGCGTCAATTGCTCGGCCCCGATATCCGGCACAAGGGTTTGAAGTTGAATCTCAAGCCCGGTGGCGGCGGCGAACCGGTGGAGTGGCACCAGGACTGGGCCTTCTACCCGCATACCAATGACGACCTGCTGGTGTTGGCTATCATGCTCGACGACGTGACGGACGAGAATGGGCCATTGATGGTCGTTCCTGGCAGTCACAAGGGCCCTGTACTCGATCATCACCAGGAAGGTTACTTCGTTGGCGCTGTCGCCGATCCGGACGAAGCCACGGGCTTTATCACGCGCGCGGTGCCGCTATACGGCAAGATCGGCGACATCACCGTGCATCATGCGCGCACGCTGCACGGTTCGGCGTCCAACATGTCAAACAGGTACCGCCGCCTGCTGTTCATCACGGCGATGGCGGCCGATGCTTGGCCGTTGGTCGAGGCGCCGACGGACATGGCAGCCTATGACGCCCGAATCATTGCGGGTCAGCCCACCATTGCGCCGCGCCTGGCTGACGTGCCAGTGCGCTTGCCCTTGCCGCGCAGACTTGGCGCCGGCGAATCGATCTTCGAGAAGCAGCGCGACGTTCGCTTCACGCCATTCGAAAGGGTCACCGAGCGGCGTCCCGGTCGGGGTGTGGAGATGATGGACGCCTGACGGCTGCCTCAGATCGCCAGCCCGCCATTTACGTGGATCGTCTGGCCGGTGACGTAGGCGGCCGGTTTCGATGCTAGGAAGGCGACGACCTCGGCCACTTCGTCGGGGTGGCCGAGGCGGCCCATCGGGACGCGTTTGAGTTGTTCGGCCCATTGTTCCGGGGTCAACGACGAATGGGTGCCCGGGTCCTTGGCGATGAATCCCGGTACCACCGCGTTGACGGTGGTCCCCGTTGCCGCCAACTGTACTGCCAGCGCGCGCACCAGCACTTCGAGTCCCGCCTTCGCTGCGGCCGAAGCCGGAAAGGCCGGCACGTCGGGGCGGAACACATGCGCGCCAAAGGCGCTGATCGCCACCACCCGGCCGTTCTCCGCCCGTTGCAGATGGGGAAGGGCAGCGGTCACCAGGCCGAGGAAGGCGACGGTGATCGTCTGGTGCGCTGCCTCGAACGCTGTCATGTCGAAGGCGCCGATCTGTCTGGCCAAGGCATAGCCGGCATTGCTGACAAGCACATCGAGGCCGCCGAGCTTCGCGATTGCCGCTTCGACGAGCTTTCCCGCGGTTTCCACCTCGGTCAGGTCGCCCAATGCTATGGCAACTTCGGCGCCCGCTGCGCGAGCCTCGGCAGCGACATTCTCGCAGCCCTCCCGGTTGCGCCGGGTGTGGATCAATAACGCCATTCCCGGTGCGGCCATACGGCGGCAGATGGCGGCTCCGATGCCGCTGGCGGCACCGGTCACCAAGATGCGGCGCATCGGCGCGGCCTTGCTCATCGTACGTATCCCTTTCTTTGGCGTTGCAACCTTGCCAACGCGGCGTCGGCGCCGATGTGCTTTAAGATCACGGGCTGGGGTGTGGGCGCTGCATCGCCGATTCGGACGGCGGCGGCGATGGCCTGCAGGGCGCGTTCGGCGCCGGCCGCGTCGCGGGCGTGGATGACGGCCAACGGCCGATTGGAACCGACGGTCGCGCCGATGGGGGCAATATCGCTCAGGCCGACCGCAGGGTCGATGGCATCCTCGGGACGCCGCCGTCCGCCGCCCAGTTCGACTACCGCCAGTCCGACGGCGCGGGTGTCCATGCCGACAACGATGCCGGGCTCGCGAGCCATCGCCGGCAATGTCACCGGGGCGTGCGCGAGATGGGCGTTGGGCTGTTCGATGAGGTTGGCTGGCCCGCCGAGGGCGGCGACCATACGCGCGAAACGTTCCGCCGCCGCGCCGGAATCGAGCGCTGCTTGCAGACGTGACATCGCCGTTTCCGCCGTTTCCGCCAAGCCACCGATCAGCAGCATCTCGGCGCCCAGCGCCAGCACGACTTCGTGCAGGCGGTCGTGGCCCTTCGCCCCGGTCAGGTAGTTGACGGTCAGCAGTACCTCGAGCGCATTGCCGGCAGCGCTAGCTAACGGCTGATCCATATCGGTGATCAGGGCCGTCGTCCTCAGGCCTGCACGGTTGGCGACGCCGACGAGGCTGGCGGCCAGTTCCTCTGCCTGAGCCCGTTCCGCGAAGAAGGCACCGGAGCCGGACTTGACGTCCATGACCAGGCCGTCCAGACCGGCGGCTAGCTTCTTAGCCAGGATCGAGGCGGTGATCAGATCTAAGGATTCGACCGTTCCGGTGACGTCACGCACGGCATAAAGCCGGCGGTCGGCCGGTGCCAGTTCGGTTGTCTGGCCGATGATGGCACAGCCAGCTTCGGCAACCGTCCGGCGGAAACATTCGACGTCGGGCGTCGCGTCGTAGCCGGGGATGCTTTGCAGTTTATCCAGAGTACCGCCGGTGTGGCCGAGCCCACGGCCGGAGATCATCGGTACGAAGCCGCCGCAGGCCGCTACCATCGGCGCTAGCATCAGGCTGACCGTATCGCCGACGCCGCCAGTCGAATGTTTGTCGAGCAGCGGGCCGGGCAGGTCGGAGCTGCGCCAATCGAGGATGGAGCCGCTTGCGGCCATGGCGGTTGCCAATAGGGCGCGTTCATCCTGGTTCATGCCGCGAAAGAAGACGGCCATGGCAAAGGCGGCGCATTGGCCTTCGCCGATGCTGCCATCGGCAATGCCGGTCACTATGAAGTAGATTTCCTCCGCTGACAGCGCCGCGCCATCCCGCTTGCGGCGGATCACTTCCTGGGCCAGCACGTCAGAGTGCTTCCAGCATGCCGGCGATCAGCCGCGACAGGGCAGCGGCGCCGACCGCCGATTTGGCGAGAGTTTGGGCATGGCTTGGCGGCTCGACGGCCATGCCAGCGGCTAGGTTGGTGATGTTACAGACGGCGGCGACGCGTAGGTCAAGGTATCGGGCGAGCACGGCCTCGGGTACCGTCGACATGCCGACGGCGTCGGCGCCAAGCACGCGCGCGGCGCGGACTTCGGCCGGCGTCTCGAAGCTGGGACCGACGAACCACATATAGATTCCGTCGGCGAGCGGAATATCCAAGCGCCGCGCGGCTGCGCGGAAACGGTCGGCCAATTCGGCATCGTAGGCCGGGCTCATATTGACGAAGCGGTTGTCGCCGGGTTCGCCGACCAGCGGGTTGATGCCGGTCAGGTTGATGTGGTCGTGGATCAACATCAGCGATCCGGGTCCGACCTCATGGCGCAACGATCCTGCCGCATTGGTCAGGATTAGGATCTCGCAGCCAACGGCTTTCAATGCGGTCAGCGGCACCTTCATCGCCGTAGCTTCGCCGTGCTCGTAGTAGTGGCTGCGGCCCTGCATGACGGCGACGGCTTGATTGCCGAGCCGGCCGAGCACCAGTCGGCCGGCGTGTCCGCCGACCGTTGGCTGGGGAAAGCCGGGCAGGTCGCCGTAAGGTATAGTGGTGGCCCCCTCGACTGCATCGGCCAGGCTGCCCAACCCGCTGCCTAGCACCAGGGTAATGCGCGGCGTCAGGCCGGCGGCACGCATCCGGATGACATCGGCGGCGCTGTTCATGGCAGGTTGTCCGGGCCGAAAGCATGGGGCAGCAATTCGTCGAGGGAAAATGTTCGGCTCGTCGTGCCCTCGGGGCCCCCAACGTGGATACGGACATCCGCTCTACCGAATTCATGCAGCTTTTGGCGGCAGCCGCCACAGGGGGTACACAGGCCATCGGTCTCGCCGATTACCACAACCTCGACCAGCCGCGTCTCGCCGGCCATGATCATGGTGGCGATGGCAACGGCCTCGGCACAGATGCCTTCAGGATAGGCGGCATTTTCGATGTTGCAGCCGGCATAGATGGCGCCGCTGAGGCCGCGTACCGCCGCGCCGACCCGATGGCGGGAGTAGGGAGCGTAGGCGCGCGTCAGTGCCAGGCGGGCGGCAACGAGCAAGTCGTCGCTCATACTCAGCGTTCCTTCACATATGGGATGCCGATGGCTCTTGGCGGGATTGCCCGACCGATGAAACCGGCCAGCAGGATGACGGTCAGTACATAGGGCAGGGCCTGGATGAACTGTACCGGCACCTCGCCAATGCCGGGCAGCGGCGTGCCCTGCAAGCGGATGGCTACCGCGTCGAGCAGGCCGAACAGCAGGCAGGCGCCTGTCGCCGGCAACGGCCGCCACTTGCCGAAGATCAGCGCCGCTAGTGCGATGTAGCCCTTGCCGGCCGTCATCTCGCGGACGAAGCCGGCGCTCTGGGCTATTGACAGATAGGTTCCGGCGACGCCGCACAATATACCGGCGCAGATCACCGCCCGGTAGCGCAGCCCGGGTACCGAGATGCCGGCGGTATCCACCGACAGCGGGTTCTCGCCGACTGCTCTGAGCCGCAGTCCAAAGCGGGTGCGATAGAGGGTCCAGGCGGCCAGCGGTACAGCGAGGCAGGCGACATAGACTGGAAAGCTATGGCCACTCAGCAGCTCGGAGTAGAGCGCGCCCAATACCGGTGCGTCGCGCACCGCCTCGGCGCCGGGCAATGTTATCGGCAGAAAGCGGGCGTCGGCGCCGAGCGGCGGTGTGCGCCCGCCCCGGGCGTACCAGGAAATGCCCAGCACAGCGGTCAGCCCCGTGGCTAAAATGTTCAATGCTACGCCGGATACCACTTGGTTGCCGCGATGGGTGATGCAGGCGAAGCCGTGCAGCAGCGCCAATGCCACCGACACGGCGATACCGGCGGCAAGGCCGGCCCATGGCGAGCCGGTTTGGGCGGCCGCCGCAGCGGCGGCGAAGGCGGCGCCCAGCATCTTGCCTTCCAGCCCGATGTCGATGATGCCCGAGCGTTCGGAAAACAGCCCGGCCAGTGCCGCCAGTACCAAGGGTGCCGACAGCCGTACGGTCGAGTCGAGGATCAGCACGACCAGGGTGACGTCTTCCATGCCTAGCCCTCAGACCCTGATCAGCCAGCGCGTGAGCAGTGGTAGAAACATGAATTCCAGCGCCCCGGCGAACAGGATGATCAGGCCTTGGATGACCACCACCATGTCGCGCGTGATTCTCGGCAACTCGAAGGATAGCTCGGCGCCGCCCTGGTAAAGTGCGCCGAACAGGATAGCGGCCAGCACGATGCCCAGCGGATGGCCGCGTCCCATCAACGCGACGGCAATGCCGACAAAGCCGTAGCCGCCCGTGAATTCCAGCAGCAGCCGGTGCTGCACTCCCATTAGTTCGTTGAGCCCGAGGCAGCCGGCCAATGCCCCCGAGATTAGCATGGCGATCATCGTCTGACGGGCAGGCGAGATGCCAGCGTAGATCGCCGCCGTCGGATTGGCGCCGACGGCGCGCAGCGCATAGCCGGCGCGCGTGTGCCAGATGAAAAGCCAGAACAGGAGGCAACAGATCAGCGCCCAGACGAAGGACAGGTTAAGCGGCGAGGCGGCGAGGTCGATGCCGATTCCGGCCAGTGCCTGGTGCATGAATGGCATTCGGGCGTCGGCGCTGAAGGCTCGGCTTTCCGGTTGCATCTGTCCCGGCTGGATCATGACGTTGACCAGCAGATAGACCATCGTCGCCGAGGCAATGAAGTTGAACATGATGGTAGTAATGACCACATGGCTGCCGCGATAGGCTTGCAGATAGGCCGGCACGTAAGCCCAGGCGGCGCCGAACAGCGCACCGCCGGCAATCGCCAGGGGCGCCAACAGCCAGAACGGCAGTCCGTCTAGGTTGAGGCAGACCAGCGCCACGCCTAGACCGCCGATATAGGCTTGGCCCTCGCCGCCGATGTTGAACAACCCGCAATGGAAGGCGACCGCCACGGCCAGCCCGGTGAAGATGAAGCTGGTGGCGTAGTAGAGGGTGTAGCCGATAGCTTCCTCGAAGCCGAAGGCGCCCCACACCAGCAGGCGGACGACCTTGAGCGGGTCCTCGCCGATGACCAGAACGACCAGCCCGGAAACGACGAAGGCTGCCGTCAGGTTTAGCACCGGCAGCAAGCCGGCGGTGGCCCAACGCGGCAACTCTCTGGCAGCGGCCGGCGTCATGGCATGGTCCCGGCACCTGCCGCCGAAGCCGCGGGGGCGATGCCGGCCATCATCAGACCGAGCTGGCCTTCGTCCACGGCGTCTCCCGCCACCTCGCCGACAATGCTGCCATTCGACATCACCAGGATGCGGTCGGCCAGCATGTGAATCTCGTCCAGTTCGACAGAGACCAGCAGCACGGCCTTACCGGCGTCGCGCATAGCGATCAGACGGCGATGGATGGCCTCGATGGCGCCGATATCGACGCCGCGCGTTGGCTGGCCGACCAGCAACACGTCCGGATCGTGCTCGATCTCGCGCGCCAACACGATCTTCTGCTGATTGCCGCCGGAAAAGCTGGCGGTGCGCAGGTGCGGATCGCTCGGGCGCACGTCGAAGGCTCCCATCTTGACGGCAGTGTCGGCGACAATGGTCCGGTAGTCGAGGAAAGGGCCGATGTTGAAGCGTGGATCGTCCTGATAGCCGAGGATGGCAGACTCGCATGCCTCGAAGGGCAGGATCAGGCCCATGCGGTGGCGATCCTCGGGCACGTGAGCTAGTCCGAGGTGGCGCAGTTTCCGGGGATCGCTGCCGCGCCGCCGAGTTGCCACGGGCTGACCGTTTAGTACCACCCGGCCGTCGGCGAGCGGCCGGATGCCGGCGATGGCTTCGAGGAGTTCGCTCTGCCCATTGCCGGAAACACCGGCAATGCCGACGATCTCGCCGGCATGCACCGACAGCGAGACATCCTTGACCCGTTCGACCCCATAACCGTCGGCGACGCGCAGATGTTCGACGCGCAGTACCTCTCGACCTGGCCGGGCAGGCGTCTTCTCGACGCGCAGCAGCACCTTGCGTCCGACCATCAGTTCGGCCAGTTCCTCCATGCTGGTTTCGGCCGTTCGTCGATGCGCCACCATGGCGCCCTGGCGCATCACCGAGACGACATCGGTCACGGCCATGATTTCGCGTAGCTTGTGGGTGATGAGGATGATTGTCTTCCCCTGGTCGCGCAACAGGCGCAGGATGCGAAACAAGTGGTCAGCCTCCGGCGGCGTCAGCGCCCCGGTCGGTTCGTCGAGGACCAGAATCTCGGCGCCGCGGTATAGGGCCTTGAGGATTTCCACCCGTTGCTGCTGGCCTACTGGCAAGTCGCCTACGGTGGCATCGATATCGACCTCCAGGGCGTATTCCCGCGCCAAATGCGCCAGTTCTGTCCGTGCCCGCGCCTTGCCGGGAGCAAGCAGGGCGCCGCCTTCGGCGCCAAGTACGACATTTTCCAGCACGCTGAAAGTTTCAACCAGCATGAAATGCTGATGCACCATCCCGATACCGGCGGCGATGGCAGCCGCTGAATTACGGACTACCGTCGGGCGGCCGTTGATCAGAATCTCTCCGTCATCGGCCTGGTAGAAGCCGTAAAGGATGCTCATCAACGTCGATTTGCCGGCACCGTTCTCGCCAACGATACCATGCACCGTACCGTGGGCGACCCTCAGGTCGATAGACCGATTGGCATGTACATTGCCAAACCGCTTGTCGATGCCGCGCAATTCAATCGCGGGGGCAGCGGTAGGTTCTTTCACGGATGCAATCCGAGACGACCGGGCGTTACTTTGTGGGGCAATGGTTGTCAGCCATGTAGTCGTGGACCTGAATTGTGCCGGCGGCAATATCGGCGGTGGCTTTGTCGGCGGCAGCTTTCATGGTAGGTGTGATCAGCGCCTTATTGTTTTCGTCGAGTGCCCAACCAACGCCATTTTCCTTCAGACCCAACACCTTGAGCCCCGGCTTCCAGGTACCGGCCCGCGCTTCCATAAAGGTCTGTTGGGTGGCGACGTCAACACGCTTTAGCATTGAGGTTAACACCTTGCCCGGATGTAAATGGTTCTGGTTGGAATCGACTCCGATGCCGAGCTTATTGGCGTCCGCCGCGGCTTGCAGCACACCGATGCCGGTGCCACCGGCGGCGTGATAGACAACGTCAGCGCCCCGGTCGAATTGACTTTTCGCCAACTCACCACCCTTCACCGGGTCGCTCCAGGCGGCACCGGTCGTGCCGGTCATATTCTGGAAGACCTCGACATTGGCGTTGGCGTAGCGCGCCCCTTGGATATAGCCGCAGGCAAAGCGACGGATCAGCGGAATATCCATGCCACCGACGAAGCCGATCTTACCGCTCTTTGCCGCCATGCTTGCCAACACGCCAACCACGAACGAGCCTTCTTGTTCCTTGAAGACGATAGATTGCACGTTTGGCTGGTTGACCATCGAATCGATGATGGCGAAATGAATAGTGGGAAATTCCTTGGCTACCTTTTCCACGGCGGCGGCCTGTGAAAAGCCGACCGCCAATATTGGATCGTTACCGCGCCGTGCGAAATTTCGCAGTGCCTGTTCACGTTGGGAGTCGTTCTGGATTTCGAAATCGCGGTATTCGATGCCTGTGTTCTTTTTGAATGCGCTGGCGCCGTCGAACACCCCTTCGTTGAAGGATTTATCGAACTTGCCGCCCAAATCATAAACGATGGCCGGTTGGATATCGGCTGCCACGGCCATCGACGTCACGGGGGTTGCGAGGATCACGATGATTGCTGCCAGAAACATACGCTTCGACATGATACGTGCTCCCCTCTAAGTGATGGCCGGTCGATGGCGTTGGGCTGCTGCTATAACAGCCTATGTCGAATCTTCAACAATGAACAAGGCCATGTAAAGCGGACAGCCGAATAAATCTTCTGTCGTGATTTGCGTCGGCCAACTATAGTTGTGTCGTGATTGTGATCGGTGCGGTTTGTACCACCTTGCTTCTCGTCTTCATCTTTGAGGGGTCGGCAGCATGAAATCCATCATAAATATACCCTTGCGCTTAGCGCTGACCATTGTCGTTGCCGCGACCATGGTTGCCTCTGCTACGGCCTTTGAAGGTGCCGTTCCCAACGACAATACCAACGCTGTCCTGTGGAATCAGGGTTCGCCGGAATTCCAGGGCAATTCGGTGACAATCTTTAAGGCCGCGGAAATGCTGTTGGATCGTGCGCTCGTGGACCGCAATTGGACGGCGGCTACCGAGCAGACCGGCGACTTTCAGAGCAAACCGCCGGCCGTTATCCTCGATATCGATGAAACCGTGCTCGACAATTCGGATTATCAGGCGTGGCTGGTCAAAGAAGGAAAGTCCTTCGACGCGAAGACATGGAACAGCTTCGTCAAGAGCGTAACGTCCCGAGCGGTGCCAGGCTCACTCGAATTCATCACATATGCCATATCGAAGGGTGTGGCCGTGTTCGACGTGTCCAACCTTACCGTGGAAGAGGAAGCAGCCATGCGCCAGAACTTAACCGCTCTCGGCTATCCGCTCGACGACAAGATGGATACAGTACAAAGCTACGATCAATACAAGGCCTGTTGGGGGACCAAGTGGTTGGTCATTGCCAATGCCTCTTATGGTTCGTGGGAATCGGCTCCTTTTAACCATGATTACAAAAACACACCCGAGCAACAGCGTGCGATGAAGCTGGATGCGTTGCGCGTCTGGTCGGGGAAATAGGTCAGCAAGCGAAGCGCCTAAGCAGGCGGCGCACCTAATCGTCGTCATGCCCATTTTGGGCGATACAAGGGGGTCAATCTGATGATGCGGATCAGACGTGCTGCCGCCCACGGTCTGGTGGTCCTTTATTTTCTTGTCTCCGCGGCAGCGGCGATCGCTGCGCCGACGAAAATTACATTCTTGCACACCAATGACGTCTACGAGATTTCGCCCAAGGGCGGTAAAGGCGGCTTGGCCGAGTTGATGACCCTGCTCAAGGCGGAGCGGGCGGCCAACCCCCTGAGCGTGACGACTTTCGGCGGTGATTTGCTCTCGCCGTCGGTAATGTCGGCGTTGACCAAGGGCGCGCAGATGATCGAGATCTACAACGCTCTTGGCACCAACGTCGCCGTTCCCGGTAACCATGAATACGATTACGGGCCCGACATCGCCGCCAAGCGCTTCGCCGAATCGGCCTTCCCGTGGCTCGGCGCCAATGTTCTAGGGCCCGACGGCAAGCCTGCCGGCGGCTTGCAGGCGACGCGGGTCATTGAGGTCGGCGGTTTTAAGGTCGGGTTCTTCGGCGTGCTGGAGCCGGAAACGGCGGTGCTGTCCTCGCCGGGCAAGTCGATCACCTTCGCGCCACCTGTCGAAACCGCCAAGGCCATGGTGAAGGCATTGCAGGGTCAGGGTGCCGAGATCGTCGTTGCGATGACTCACTTGAGCCTCGCTGGCGATCGCGATCTGGCCAAAGCGGTCAAGGGCATTCACCTCGTTCTCGGGGGCCACGATCACGATCCGATCACGTTCTATGAGAATGGTGTGTTGATCCATAAATCGGGTTACGACGCGCATTTCCTGGGTGCGATCGATCTCAACGCCGAATGGGTGACCAAAGGCGATAAGAAGGAACTGGTCGTCGTGCCGCAGTGGCGGATGATATCGACTGCTGGGGTTGCGTCTGACCCCGGCATCAAGGCCATTGTCGAACGCCATGAGAAGATCCTGGACAAGGAACTTGGCATTGTCATTGGCAAGACCACGGTCGAACTTGATTCCCGGCGCGGCAGCGTGCGCTCCACCGATACCAATCTCGGCAATCTATTCGCCGATGCCTTGCGTGCCGGCGTCAATGCCGATGTGGCGATCATCAATGGCGGCGGCTTGCGCGGCGACAAGGTCTATCCGGCGGGTAGCGAGTTGACCCGCAAGGACATCCTGGGCGAATTGCCATTCGGCAATGTTACCGTCCTGCTCGAAGTGAAGGGATCGGATGTGCTGGCGGCGCTGGAGAATGGGGTGTCGCAGGTCGAGGACGGCGCTGGCCGCTTTCCGCAGGTCTCCGGCCTGAGCTTCGTTTTCGATCCCAAGGCGGATAAGGGTAAGCGCGTGGTCGAGGCGAAGGTGGGCGGCCAGCCGCTCGACCCCGCCAAGCTCTATCGGGTGGCGACCAACGATTATATGGCTGGCGGGGGCGATGGCTATGGATCGTTTAAGAACGGCAAAGTGCTGATCGATGCATCCGGCGCGACGCTAATGGCCACCACAGTCATGAATTACATCCAAACCTTGGGTGCGGTTGCCCCTGTTGCGGAAGGGCGTATCGTTCGGCGCTAAGACTGGGGATTCAAGAACGGTGGGCTGGTGGCTATAATCCTCCCCAGCTGCAACGAGCCGGGAGGACGTCATCATACTGCCGCCCAATGATCGCATTGTTATGTTATCCGGCGCTACTCGTGGCATCGGCCGCGCCATTGCGCAACGGTTGCATGCGGATGGTTACCGGTTAAGTCTTGGTGTCCGTGACCCGAGTCGCCTTGCCGCCGATTTGCGTGCCGACACCGGGCGAGTGTTTGTCACATCGTATGACGCTAACGAGCCAATACCTGCGGCAGATTCATGGGTGTCGGCGACGGTCAAGCGGTTCGGCGGCATCGATGCCGTGGTGAACGATGCCGCCATCGTCAACCGCGCCGCCTTCGAAGACGTGGAAGAACGCGCTTTCGACGCCATCTTTCAGGTCAACGTCAAGGCGCCCTTCATGCTCAGTCAACGCGCATTCCCTCACCTCAGGAAGTGCGGCCATGGGCGCATCGTCAATCTTGTCTCCCTGGGGGGGCTCAGGCTGAAGAACGCCAACAGCATGCTTTATGCCATGACCAAGCATGCGGCGCGCGCCATGACCGACGGGCTGCGCATGACCGGATGGCAACATGGCATACGGGCCACCGCCATATGTCCGGGTCCGGTGGATACCGAGATGATGGTCAATACCGGCACCCTTCCCGGGGATATGAGCAAGCCTGATGACATTGCCGCCATCGTTGCCCATATCCTGACCCTGCCCAACAGCGCCTCCGTTGCCCTGGTCCCGGTCAATAGCGTGATGGAGAATCTCTATTAGAATGCATTGGGACATGCGCTCCGCAGAGGGCGGCGTGTCGGGACTTGCGCCCGCGCATTGCCGCCCCGAGAATGGGCCAAGGGGGCTCGTTCGTTTGCAGTCGGGCGTCTTGGGGGAATAGCGTGGAAATCCAGGAACGACGATTGGCCGATGTAACGGTGTTGAAGGCGGTGGGCCGTTTGGACCAGGACGCATCGGCTGCCTTCCAGAGCCGCTTGGTTGGTTTGGTCGACGTGCCGGGCGGGGCAAAGGTGGCATTGGATTTTGGCCTGGTCGATTATGTCAGCAGCGTGGGGTTGCGTACCTTGATGGTCGCCGCTAAGAAAAGTAAGGCTGGCGGGGGTAAGATCGCGGTTGCCGCGCTGACTCCCGTCGTGCGTGAAATATTTGAAATCAGCCGCTTCAATTTTGTCATCCCAGTCTTCGCCGATTTGCGCGCATCGTTACTCTCGATGTCGGCCGATGCGGCGGTAGCTTTCGACGCGGGCGGCTGACCAGGCAAGGAAACGGTCATGTTGGTAAGATTCTGGGGAACGCGAGGCTCCTTGCCGGCGCCTTTAGGTGCAGCGGCCGTGCGCGAGAAGTTGCGCGAAGCGCTGCTCAAGGCCAGCGGGCGGAGATTCGAGACCGACGCCGATGCGGACGCCTTTATCGATCTGGAGTTGGACTTCGCCACCGGTAGTACCTTCGGCGGTAATTCGCCATGTGTCGAGATCGATGCCGGCAGCGATGAGTTCGTCTTTTGCGACCTGGGCTCGGGTTTGCGCGCATTTGGCAATTACGCGATGGCCAAGCCGAAGCGCCGCAAGGACCCTGTCTATCATGCCTTCGTGTCGCACATGCACTGGGACCACATCATGGGGTTCCCGTTCTTCGTGCCGGCCTACGTACCCGGACACCGCACGATCATTCACGGCTGCCACCCCAATATCGAGGCGGCGCTGCGCCGCCAGCATGCGGCGCCCAGCTTTCCGGTCGAATACGATCAGCTCGGCGGGACTATTGTCTATGACATCATGACGCCGGGGATGCCGGTGCAGGTCGCCGGCATGACCGTCCATTCGATCCCGCAGTATCATTCCGGCGATTCCTTCGGCTATCGCTTCGAAAAGGACGGCAAGACGGTGGTCTATTCCACCGATTCAGAGCACAAGCTCGACAATCCGGAACATACGGAAGCCTTCGTCGAGTTTTTCCGCGGCGCCGATGTGGTTATCTTCGACACCATGTATTCCCTGGCCGATGCGTTGACCATTCGCCAAGACTGGGGCCATTCCAGCAATATTGTCGCCGTCGAACTCTGCCACCGGGCCGGGGTGAAGACGCTTTGCCTGTTTCACCACGATCCCAACTCCGACGATCGCGCCATCGCCACCCTGCACGACGAAACGGTGCGCTTCGAAGAGCTCAGCCGCGAAAGCTCGCCGCTGCGGGTACTTGCCGCCTATGACGGTATGGAAATCCGCTTGTGAACGAGCTAATGCGCTGAGCCGGAGACGATGACCGGTCGCTGGCTTGCTTGGTTCCGTGTCGGCTCAGGCCGGCCGCTCGGCATGCTCTGCCTCGCTGTGCTGTTGGCACTGCACCTGTTCGATCCGCCGCCCTTTCCCCAAGTCCGCTTGTGGCAGTTCGACACGTTTCAGGCGATCTGGCCGCGGCCCGGCCTGGGGCCGGTAGCTATCGTCGATATCGATGAACGGTCGCTTGCCCGCTTCGGCCAATGGCCCTGGCCGCGCAGTCTGACCGCCCGTCTGGTCGAGGCCATAGCCGAAGGAGGGCCGCTGGCGCTCGGCGTCGATATCCTGTTCGCAGAACCCGATCGTTTGTCGCCGCACCGTCTTCTGGAATCGGAAGCCGACCTCGACGTCGATCCGGCGTTGCGCGAACACATCGCCCGGCTGCCGTCCAACGATACCCGCCTCGCGGCCAGCCTGGGCCGCCTTCCGGCCGTGCTTGGCATGGCGGCGCTACCGGTGCCGCCGCCTGGCCGGCCGGGACGCCTGCCGCCACGTACGGCTTCGCTGGTCCGCGGCGGCGACCCGCTGCCGTTCGTCTGGTCCTACGGCGGACTGCTAGCCAGCCTCGACGAGATCGTCAGGGTTGCCGCCGGCAACGGAGCACTCAGCGTGCCGCCGGAACGCGATGGTATGGTGCGCCGGGTGCCGCTGGCCGTAGCAGTCGACGGGACGCTTTATCCGGCCTTGAGCATCGAGATGCTGCGTGTCGCGTCAGGGGCGGCAGGCTTCACCGTCGAGGCCGATACTGGCGGCGTGGTCGGCATCATTGTCGCCGACCTGTTCGTACCGACCGATCCCGACGGCCGGGCCTGGGTGCATTACGGTCCGCACCGGCCGGAACGTTTCGTCTCCGCCGCCGACCTGCTGGAGGGCCGCATGGCCCCCGGCGCGATGGACGGTATGCTGGTGCTGCTCGGCAGTACGGCGCTGGGCATCAACGACTTTGTCGCTACCCCGACCGCGGCCAACATGCCGGGTGTCGAGGTTCACGCCCAGCTCTTGGAAAGCATTCTTGCCGGCAGCATGTTGGTCCGCCCGCGTTGGGCGGTGCCGCTTGAATCCGCCGTCCTACTGCTTGCCGGCATCGCCATGATCGTCGTGGTGCCTCGGGTCCGGCCGCGCCTGAGCCCCTTACCTCTGCTGGTCGCGGTGGTCTTGCCGGCGGCCGGCGCTTGGTATGCCTTCGCGGCGCATGGCTTGCTGATCGATGCGGCGGGGCCGGCAGTCTCTACCGTTGCCATCTTCACGGCCATGTTGGTGCTGTCGCTGGCCGCTGCCGAGCGGCTGCGTCGCCACTTGCAGGAAGACCTGGCCCGTGAACGCGCTGCGGCGGAACGCATCGAAGGCGAACTGGCGGCGGCCCGCGAAATCCAATTGGGCATCCTGCCGCGCACCTTCCCGGCCTTTCCCGGCCGCCCGGAGATCGACTTGCACGCTGCCATCGAGCCGGCCCGGGAGGTGGGCGGCGACCTCTACGACTATGCCTTCGTCGATGCCGACCGTTTGTTCTTCCTGGTCGGCGATGTCTCGGGAAAAGGCGTTCCGGCGGCCTTGTTCATGGCCGTCGCCAAGGCGCTCGGCAAGGCCCGAGCTCTGCGCCCGGACGGCGCGACCACGATCGACGCCATCCTGGCCGATACCAACAGCGCGGTGTCCCTGGAGAATCCGGCGATGCTGTTCATCACCGTTTTCACCGGACTGTTGGATACCCGTACGGGTGAGATTGCTTTCGCCAACGCCGGCCACGATCCGCCCTATATCCTCAGCCCCGGCCAGCCGCCGCGCCGGGTCGCGAGCATCGGCGGCCCGCCGCTCTGCACGGTCGATGAGTTTCCCTATCCGGCGGAAAGCTTGAAGCTGGCCCCTGGCGAGACCCTGGTGCTCTATACCGATGGCATTCCTGAGGCGGAAAACGCTGCCGGCGAAGCCTATGGCTTCGAACGACTGGAGGCACTGCTCGCTGGCGTGCCGACAGACGGCGACGCCGCGACAGTGACCCGTGCCGTGCTCGACGATGTCGCCCGCTTCACGGCCGGCGCCCCGGCCAGCGACGATATCACCGTGCTGGTGCTGCGCTATCTCGGCCGTTGAAAAGCGAATCGCGGCGCGTCATCGGACCGTGATTTCGACCCGCCGGTTGCGCGGCTCGGGAACGTTGTCGGCGGTGGGCACGGCCAAGTCGAACTCGCCACGCCCAGTGGCGACGATGGCGTCGCCCGCGATGCCGCGCGCCAGCAAGAGGCCGCGTACCTGATTGGCTCGTTGCTGCGACAGCCGCTGATTATAGTCGTTGGTTTGGACCCGGTCGGTATGGCCGACCACCTCGATTTCGTAATGCGGCCGCTTCTTGATGTCCTCGAAAACCTCGTCGAATGCGAGTTTCGACGGTTCGGTCAGCGTTTCCGAATCGACCACGAAATAAAGCGTGAAGCGCCGGGGTAGGATCGGCCGGGCGGCGAGCGCCGCGCCGAACCGCCGGTCGACGTCCTCGGGGTTGAGCGTCGCAGCCGTCAGTGGGCCCGCGCGGTTGGCCGCGCCGGTCGCATAGGCGGAGTCGAGCACGCGGGCATTGCCCCCTGTGCCGACCGTAACGGCGCCGACCTTGCCGGTCTCGTCGGGCAGCACCACGATCAGGCTTTCGGAAACCGGCGGCTTTTGCGCGCAGGCGCCGACCAGGAGCAGCATGACCGCCAGGAGGGTGCGTCCGGCGGCGGCGAACGTCGATATGACTTGCATGGCTCAGTCTTCCGTGACGCTGACGGCAAAGCGAGTGCCGCGCACGCCAAGGATGGTGTGCGGCGTGCGAATGGTCATCGCTTCGGGTGAGCCGCGCGCGATGTCGCCCGACACCACGCTTAGGGTGCCCTTGCTGACGCGCGACTGGAACGAACCTTGGAAATTTTGCGAATCGAAGCGGAATTCGTCCACCGCTACCCGGCTGTTGGGGCCTGTGGAAAATACCGAGTTGTCGCGGAAGGTAATGCCGATGGCCCCGTCGGCGCCGGTCTCCACTGCGTCGCCCTGCTGTACGGCGCCGCCGATGGTGGCCGGTGTTCGTTCTGTCCCGCGCAAGAGGAAGGCCTGCCCCTGCACCGTCTTGATCCGGCCGATGACGTCTGCGTCCGCCGCGCCCGCCAGACCCGGGGGCTGCGTTGCGATGATCAGGGCGGCGATGACCGCGCCGACGATTCGGTACCTCATGGCCTTCTCCCACTGCGTGAAAGGGTCGCGTTTGACATTGTAACGGCCGCTGTCGCCGCTGTCTTCCTCTGCTGGCCGCTATACCCCGTGGCGGTTGGCTACCGCTGCCTGGCGGGGTACGGTTTGTATCGGTAGCGTAGCGAATCGGGAAGGGCGATGGGCGAACTGCGGATCGAGCTGCGGGCGGAACTGGACGCCATCCGCCCGTTGGGCGAAGCAGTGACCGGCTTTTGCTCCGCCCACGGTCTGCCTGCCGAACTCGTTGGTCAACTTTGCTTGGTGCTTGAAGAACTGCTGACCAATGTGGTCCGCCATGGCATCGACGGCGTGCCGCCACCTGACCCTCCCGGCTACCACAATGCGGTGGTGCGGCTGGTTCACCTAGGCAAGGTTGTCAGCGTCATTTTCGAAGACAGCGGTCGCGCCTTCGACCCTCTCGAGCTGCCCGAACCGGATTTCGCTATCGGCATCGAAGACCGTCCAGTCGGCGGCCTTGGTATCCATCTGGTGCGTGCTTTGATGGACGGCGTTACTTACGCCCGCGCCGACGGCCGCAACCGGCTCAATATGGTGAAGGCCGTAGGCTAAGCTGCCGAGCTTGTGCCAGCATCGGGGGAAAGACTGGTGCCGCCGGAGTGAATTGAACACTCGACCCCACCCTTACCAAGGGTGTGCTCTACCACTGAGCTACGGCGGCAACCGGGCGGGGCGCAACATGCCATACGGTCCCCAGGCAGGCAAGCGCGCTGGGGCGGCGGCTACGACAGCGTTGGCGATCGAGGCAACGGTTGCATCCACCGCCACCCACCGGCACCATGGCAGGATGGACGAAGATGACGAAATATCTGCGACCCGGCGGGCCAAGGTGGCCCGGCGCAAGGCGGCTCGGCAGGACCGCTCGGCGGCAGCCTTGCGCGAAAATCTGAAACGGCGCAAGGAGCAGGTTCGTGCCCGCATCGGCGATGCGCTGTCGGAACAGGATTCCGCCCCCGACCGCGATCCCGCCTGATTCTCGCCGCAGGGTTGCCCGAATCTCGGTGCATCTTCTCCCGACCTGCTACCCGTCGCCAGAGAAGGGCAGAGCCTGCCATGAATGTCATCGACTGGGCGGCGCGTCGCACCGCTTGCCGGGGTGTGCCGCGTGTTGCCGACTTGTCCGTCGCCGGCAATGGCCGGGTGATCCCCTTTCCAGCAGTCCTTGAGGCGACTCGAGCCTGGGGCTATAACCTGCCGGTCCGCGCGGAACGGTTCCATCCGGGGCCGCAACGGTCGCGTCCCACCCCCTGCCCGACGGGAGATTCGATGGACCGCATCATCGTCCGCGGCGGCCGGCCACTGAATGGCCGTATCCCCATCGGTGGCGCCAAGAACGCTGCCCTGCCCCTGATGGCAGCCAGCCTGCTCACCGACGAGACGCTGACGTTATCGAACCTGCCGCATCTGGTCGACATTGCCACCATGTCGCACCTATTGGCCGAACTCGGCGTCGACATTGCCATGGATGGCGGGGCCACCAACGGCGGCTTCGACGGCCGGGTATTCGCGCTCACCGCCAAGAACCTCAGAGACACGACAGCGCCCTACGACTTGGTGCGCAAGATGCGCGCCTCCGTGCTGGTGCTGGGGCCGTTGGTGGCGCGGACGGGACGGGCGCGGGTGTCGCTGCCCGGTGGCTGCGCCATCGGCACCCGCCCGGTCGACCTCCACCTCAAGGCCTTGGCGCAGTTGGGTGCAGAGATCGAATTGAAGGAAGGCTACATCCAGGCCAGCGCGCCGAATGGACTCTCCGGCGGCCATGTCGTTTTTCCGATGGTCACCGTCGGCGGTACCGAGAACGCCATGATGGCGGCGACGCTGGCGCGTGGAGATTCCGTGCTGGCCAATGTTGCGCGCGAGCCCGACGTCGTCGATCTGGCTCACTGCTTGGTGGCGATGGGCGCCGACATCCAGGGCATCGGTACCGATACCCTGCGCATCCGTGGCGTACCGCGCCTGCACGGCGCCGCCTATACGGTACTGCCCGACCGCATTGAAACCGGTACTTATGCAGTGGCTGCTGCCATTACTGGCGGCGATGTGACACTCGACGGCGCCCGGCCGGAACTGATGGAAGCGGTCAGCGACGTGCTAACCGCTGCCGGCGCCTCGGTGGAAGCGGTGGCGGGCGGCATGCGCGTTCGCCGCGACGGCCGACCGCTGATGGGCGTCGACGTCATGACTGAGCCTTTCCCGGGTTTCCCCACCGACATGCAGGCCCAGGTCATGGCTATGATGGCGGTCGCCGAGGGTGCCTCGATGATCACCGAAACGATCTTCGAGAACCGCTTCATGCACGTCCCCGAGCTTTGCCGCATGGGTGCCAATATCAATGTTCACGGCTCGTCCGCTATCGTCCGCGGCGTGCCCCGCCTGTCCGGCGCGCCGGTAATGGCGACCGACCTGCGCGCCTCGGTCTCCCTGGTGCTTGCCGGGCTGGCCGCCGAGGGAGAAACCGTCGTCAATCGGGTCTATCATCTCGACCGCGGCTACGAACGGTTGGAGGAGAAGCTTGCCGCCTGTGGCGCCGACATCGGCCGGGTCAAGGCTTAGACGGCTCCGCGGGGCGATGTTGGGGAGCCTGCGATGGCGCTGACCAGGGCGACGCGCGAACGTCTGCGTTTGACGCTGATCAGTGCCCTCGTCGGCAGCGGCACCGGTATCGGCTATGTCGCGGCCCGCGGCCTGCTGCAGGGCGACGGGGCCTGGCGGGCCTTCGCCCAGGGCGGCCTCAACGGCCTGCTGATCGCCGGCGGCCTGTTCGGTTTCGTACTGCTCGTGGTGCCCAGCCCGGTCGGCGGCTGGCTGCGCCGCCAGTCCTTTCTCGTCGGTCTTGTGATCCGCGCGCTGGTATCGGGCGTCATCATCGTCGCCGGTCTGTTCGCCGGCCGCGCGGTCATCGCCGGGCTGTTCGGCCAGCCGGTGGTGCCCTATGACGCCACGACGCTGCTGCGCGACGTCGGCTATTCGTTTGCGGTCTTCTTCTCGTTTCAGTTCGCGTTGCAGGTCGTGACGCTGGTCGGCGCGCGCGTCCTGGTCAACTTCATGGTCGGGCGCTATCACCGGGCGGTGCACGAGGAAAGGATATTCCTGTTCGCCGACCTCGTGGATTCCACGGCGATCGCCCGTCGGCTCGGCGACGACGGTGCCCATGCCTTGATCAGCCGGGTCTTCTTCGATCTTGATGATGTCATCGCCGACTATGGCGGCGAGGTCCACCGTTATATCGGTGACGAGGTGGTGGTGACATGGCCGCTAGCGGTCGGCCTGCGCGATGTCCGTTGTCTGCGGTGCTGGCTCGCGATGCAGCAGCAGCTGGAGGCGAGAGGGCCATGGTACGATAAGACTTTCGGCGTGCGTCCGCAGTTGCGCGGTGGTATGCATGGCGGCCCTGTGGCCGCCGGCGAATGTGGCGACCGCAAGCGTGAAATCGTATATTTCGGCGATACCGTCAATGCTGCTGCGCGCATCGCCGGTGCCTGTCGCCAATTGGGGCAGCCCTTCCTGATATCCCGGGAATTGCTGGAGCGCTGCGAGCTTACTGCCGGGATGACGGCGGTTTCGGTCGGGAGGACCGCCTTGCGTGGTCGGGCCGAAGAAACCGAGCTGTTTTCCCTATCGATGCAATTCGAGCCCCCGTCGAACGCCGCGCCTGTGCTATCTGCGTGATCGCTACCGCCCCTGGAATGCCAAGAGAAAAGCGTCTATGTATGCGCCGCTTTGAACCTGGACCCCACGTGGAGCCCTGACGTGTCCGATCTCGGCAAGCTGATTATCGCCCTGCCCAAGGGACGCATCCTCGGTGAGGTGATGCCGTTGCTCCGCGCCGCCGGCATCGAGCCGGAGCCGGATTTCGCCAATGACGCCTCACGCAAGCTGCGCTTCGAAACCAGCGTGCCGAACATCGACATCGTACGCGTCCGCAGTTTCGACGTCGCCACCTTCGTCGCCTTCGGCGCCGCCCACCTGGGCGTCGTCGGCAATGATGTACTGATGGAATTCGATTATCCGGAGATCTACGCACCGCAGGATTTGGGCATTGGCGCCTGCCGGCTGGTGGTCGCCGAACCGGCCGACCTGCTGGCGACCGACCATCCGGAACGCTGGAGCCACGTGCGCGTCGCTACCAAGTACCCGAACCTGACGCGTCGCCACTTCGCCGCCCGCGGTGTCCATGCCGAATGCATCAAGCTCAACGGCGCCATGGAACTGGCGCCGATCATGGGGCTGTGCCGGCGCATCGTCGACCTGGTCTCCACCGGTGCGACCCTCAAGGCCAACGGCTTGGTCGAGGTCGAGCAGATTGCCCGCGTCACCTCCCGCCTCGCCGTCAACCGGGCCGCCTGGAAGACTCGCGCCGATGAAATCGACTTCTGGCTCGGCCGCTTCCGTGAGGCCCGCGATGCCGTGCCGGCTTGACGTTCGCGATCCGGGTTTCGAGGCGGCGTTCCGCGACTTCCTGGGAGCAAAGCGCGAGGCCTCGGAGGACGTCGACCGTGTCGTCGCCGATATTCTGGCCGACGTGCGGGCTCGTGGCGACGATGCCGTCATCGAACTGACCCGGCGCTTCGACGGGCTCGATCTGACCCTGGAAACCATGCGGGTGGCGACCGACGACCTGGTCAATGCCGCCACTGCTTGCGACCCTCAGGTCATTGCCGCCCTGAAGATGGCGGCCCGGCGCATCGCCGACTTCCATCGTCGCCAGATGCCCGACGACCTCGATCATGTCGATGACGACGGTCTGCGTGTCGGTTACCGTTGGACCGCGGTAGCCGCCGCTGGCCTGTACGTGCCGGGCGGCACAGCCGCCTATCCCTCCTCGGTGCTGATGAACGCCCTGCCGGCCAAGATTGCTGGGGTGCCGCGGCTGGTGATGACCGTGCCGACCCTGAAGGGCCGGCTCAATCCGCTGGTACTGGCCGCCGCCCACATCGCCGGCGTCGACGAGGTTTACCGTATCGGCGGGGCGCAGGCGGTCGGCGCGCTGGCCTACGGTACGGCAACCATTGCCCCGGTGGACAAGATCGTCGGCCCCGGCAACGCCTATGTCGCGGCGGCAAAGCGGCGAGTCTTCGGCACTGTCGGCATCGACATGATCGCCGGGCCTTCGGAAATCCTGGTCGTCGCCGACGGTTCCAACGATCCCGCCTGGATCGCTGCCGATCTGCTGTCCCAGGCCGAACACGACACTGCTGCCCAAGCTATCCTGATGACCGACGACGCCGTCTTTGCCGACGCCGTCGAACGCGCCGTCGAGTCCCACCTGAAGGCCCTGCCGCGCGCCGCCATCGCCCGCCAAAGCTGGACCGAGCATGGCGCGATCATCCTGCTGGCCAGTCTCGACGGAGCCGTCGCCCTCATCGACCGCATCGCGCCGGAACACCTGGAACTCGCGGTAGAAGCGCCGCGCGCCATGGCTCTGCGCGTGCGTAATGCTGGTGCCATCTTCCTCGGTCGGTTTGCGCCTGAAGCGGTGGGCGACTACCTGGCCGGCCCCAACCACGTATTGCCGACGGCGCGCAGCGCCCGGTTCTCCTCGGGCCTCGGCGTGCTCGACTTCCTCAAGCGTACTTCGATGATCGATTGCGACGCCGCGGCACTGGCTGCCGTGGGGCCGGCGGCCATAACGCTGGCTCGCGCCGAAGGTCTCGATGCCCACGCCTTGTCGCTTGCCATCCGGCTTAACCGGCGGGAGGGCTGACCGCCCGGAGGAACGCATGGCGGCAACGTCGGTGGACGGCGACCATCCAGGGGATCGCCCGGCGGACGCGCGGCGCATCGCCCGTGTCGTTCTCGATCGTACTTCAGCGGCGCGTTATTCGCCGGCGGTCGAGCACGAGTTGCGTGTTGCTCTCTACGACCTGGCCGAAGATAACCGCTTCGATCTCGGCGGCGATCAACCCGGTCCCTACGTTCTGCGCCTTGCTGTCGAGGACAACCGGCTGATCTTCGACGTGCGTGACGGTGACGACCGTGAACTCATCCGCTTCGGCTTGTCGCTCACCCCGTTCCGCTCGGTGATCCGCGACTACTTCACCATTTGCGACAGCTATTACGCCGCCATCAAATCGGCTCGTCCGGCACAGATCGAGGCCATCGACATGGGCCGACGCGGTCTGCACAACGAAGGGGCGTCCCTACTGCGTGAGCGCCTGGCCGGGCGTGCGTCCATCGACGACGATACGGCGCGCCGCCTGTTCACCTTGCTCTGCGTCCTACACATCCGGGGGTGAGGCGCATGGCCGATTTGCCCTCTGCTGTATTGTTCGCATGCACGATGAACGCAGTGCGCTCGCCGATGGCCGAAGGCATGCTCAAGCATCTCCATGGCACGCGCATCTTCGTCGATTCCGTGGGGGTGCGGCCGCGTGAGCTCGATCCCTTCGTCGTCCAGGTGATGGCCGAAATAGGCATCGATATCGGCCGTCATCGGCCGAAGGGATTCGACGATCTGGAGGACGAATCTTTCGACATGGTCATCACCCTGTCGCCCGAGGCGCAGCACCGTGCTGTTGAGATGACCCGCGTCATGGCTGTCGAACTCGAATTCTGGAATACCTTCGATCCTTCGGTGATTGAAGGCACCCGGGAGGCCCGGCTCAACGCCTATCGGCTGGTGCGCGATCAGCTATTCGCCCGTATCAAGGCGCGCTTCCCGGCCGCTGTTCCGGCCCGGCGCGCCAGCGACCGTCCGGCATAAAGTCTTGACCCAGACGCCGGGGAGACTAATTTCTGTCCCGCTTACATCACCAGGAATGAGGGCTAGATGGCGAAAGAAGAAATGCTGGAGTTTCAGGGCACGGTGACGGAACTGCTGCCCAATGCCATGTTCAGGGTCAAGCTGGACAACGAGCACGAAGTGCTGGCACATACCGCCGGCAAGATGCGCAAGCATCGCATCCGGGTGCTGGCCGGCGACCGGGTCAATGTCGAGATGACTCCTTATGACCTGTCCAAGGGCCGCATCACGTTCCGGTTCAAGTGACGTTCTGGTTCAAGTGATGGGCCGCTTCACGTGATGGACCGGACATGACGGCGGCGGGGCCCCCCGCCAAGCCTGAAGTCGGACGCTCAACGTCCTTGCCCGATTTCATCCTTGCTTCCGGTTCGCCGCGCCGCCTGGAGTTGTTGCGTCGCATCGGCATCGAACCGGCAGCGGTGTTGCCCGCCGATGTCGATGAAGCGCCGCGGCGCCATGAGCTGCCGGCCCAATTGGCCGGCCGGTTGGCCGAGGCCAAGGCCAGCGCCGTCGCCGAAGGCCATTCCAATACCTTTGTGCTGGGCGCCGATACTGTCGTCGCCTGCGGCCGGCGCGTTTTGCCCAAGGCCGAGGATGCGGCGACAGCCCGGCGGTGCCTCGAATTCCTCTCCGGCCGCCGCCATCGGGTGATCAGTGGCGTTTGCCTGATCGCGCCGGGCGGACGGATCGGCCGCCGCCGGGTGACGACCCAGGTCACGTTCAAGCGCCTAACCGACAACGAGGTCGAAGCCTATCTTGCCGGTGGCGAGTGGAAGGGCAAGGCTGGGGGCTACGCCATCCAGGGCGCGGCTGAAGCTTTTGTTCGCCAGATCAACGGTTCCTATTCCAATGTTGTTGGTCTACCGCTGTACGAGACGGTCAGTCTGCTGCGCGGTCTCGGCGCGGTGCGGGACGGCTGAATCGATGGCCGTCGACCGGATCTACGTCGGCGTCGGTCCCGGCGAGACCCGGGTGGCGCTGTGCGACGGCGAGCGGCTGGTTGATCTCGTTGTCGAACGTGACGGCGAAGCTGGCCGCAGCGGCGATATTTGCCTGGGCCGAGTGGCCCAGGTGGCCAGCGGTCTCGGCGCTGCCTTCGTCGATATCGGCCTCGACCGCCCCGGATTCTTGCCGCTGGGCGGCGGCGCCACGCTGTCCGAAGGCGATGCGGTGGCGGTTCAGGTCGTGCAGGAAGCCCTCGGCGATAAGGGTGTCAAGCTGACTCGCGACCTAACTGTCTCAGGCCGCTTCCTGGTTTATGCGCCGGGCCAGGATGGCGTCTGGTTGTCGAAGCGCATCGCCGGCGCGGTTGAGCGCGCCCGTCTGACTACCGCCCTGGAAGACCTGATCGCGCCGGGGGAGGGGATCATCGTGCGCACCTCCGCCGTCGGCGTCGAATCCGCCCGCTTGCGCCGCGACCTCGACGGCTTACGCCGGAAGTGGCGCGGTCTCGACGCCCGCCGCGTCGCCGCCCGTGCGCCTTTCAGCCTGCAGCCCGCCTTGGATGCGGCCCGCGCGGCCTTGCGCGACGATGTCGAAGGCGTCCTCGCGCAGCTGGTCACCGACGACCCCGACATGCTTGCTGGCCTACGTGCTTACTGCGCGGAAGCGGCGCCGGAATTCCTCCCCGCCCTGGAGCAGCATGCCGGGCCGGGCGACCTATTCGAGACGATGGGGATCGAGGCGCAGATCGATGCGGCCCTCGATCCTCGCGTGCCCCTGCCGTCGGGCGGCGAGATCGTCATCGAGCCGACGGCGGCGCTGACCGCCATCGACGTCAATTCCGCTCAGGCTTCTGGCCCTGGCGGCGCGACCGGCCGCGAACGTCTGGCGCTGGCCGTGAATTTGGAAGCGGCGACGGCCATCGCCCAACAGCTGCGCCTGCGCAATATCGCCGGGATGATCTTCTGCGACATGCTGCCCCTGCGCGACCGTCGCCTCGGCGCCGATGTGCTTGCGGCCTTCGAAGCGGCGACGGCGGACGATAGGGTGCCGGTGCGGGTCGCCGGCTTCACCCGCCTGGGCCTGGTCGAACTGGTGCGCGACCGTCATCGCGCGCCGCTGGCCGACCGGCTGCTGTCACCGGCCGTTGATGGTCCCCGCCGCGCCCGCGCACCGCTTGCCGTGGCCTTCGCTGCGTTGCGCGCCGTGCTGGTGGCCGTCCGCCGCTCGCCGGGTTTACCGCCTCGTCTCGTTGCGGCGCCGTCCGTCGCCCGGGCGTTGGTCGGGCCCGCCGCCGCGGCTCGGGCCAAGGCCGAGGCGATGGTCGGCGCGGCCATCGTGGTCGAAACCGATGCCGCCTTAGGGCTCGACGGTTTCCGCATCGAAAGCCACCGCCGATGAATAACGCCAATCTGCCCCCCGACGACGACGGCAAAGTGGTGCGCGTCACCGGCAAGCGCTGCCCCATGTGTGGCCGGCCGGCCATCGCGCAGCACCGGCCGTTCTGTTCGCGCCGCTGTGCCGATCTCGATCTCGGGCGCTGGCTGAAGGGCGATTATCGGGTGGCCGGCGACGAGACTCCCGGCGACGATGACGACGCGGAATCCTGAGGCCGGGTGCGCTGGACAGCGCCGCCTAATTTCACTATAAGCCCGAACTCGGCCATTCCTTCGGAAAGGCCCCACGGCTCACGGTTTTTCCGTCGCCGGGCCCAGGTAGCTCAGTTGGTAGAGCAGCGGACTGAAAATCCGCGTGTCGGCGGTTCAATTCCGTCCCTGGGCACCATTTTTTCAAGCACTTAGGGATAGGGAAATCCGGCCCGTCAGGGTGGCTGGTGTAATTCCTGTGTAATCACGCCAGCAATTTCGACGGTTGCCTGTCGTCAGAAAGGGGTGGGTTGAGCGGCTGGATTCCACCGCTCCGTCCCGGATTGGGGCTGGAATGGTGATCTGCCCCCTTTAGAGCGGTCCAAAAGTTAACTTAGACTGGACCCTGAAGGAGACGGAACATGGGCAAGAAGCACGGGCCTGAAGAAGTTATCGGCAAGCTGCGCGAGGCGGAGATCGTAT
>CANITX010000004.1 GCA_947470575.1 Rhodospirillales bacterium | reverse complement strand
CGGCGTTACGGGTCGATCTTCGACCACGCGGACGGGAAGCCTCGCCAGATTGGCATGGCAGTTGCGCATCATCTCCACTTCGTCTTCGAAGAAGCCGCGCGACAGGTGGAAATTGGGCAGCCGTTCCCGCAGGGCATCGTGGGCGGCATCGAGCAGCCACGAACGGCCGAGACGGACGATAGCGCTCCCGTCGAGAAAGGTGTTGCCGATCCCGTGCAGCAGGCGTTCCAGCTGCACCACGATCGCCTGGATATCCGTTTCGACGATCCAGCGGATGGCTCGGCCGCGCCGCGCGGCTATGTCGAACAATCCCGACCAGTCGGCGGTCTCGGCGGCCCTCCGGGCGATGCCGGGATCGGTCTCGACGAAGACGACGATGCGCGCTGTCGTTTCAGCCAGCAATGCCGGTAGTGCCGCGCCGTCGCCAAGGCCGAAGACGAACAGGAAGGCCGCATCCACCGCCGGCGCCGTGCTCAACGAAGCAATGCCACCGTTCGCCTCCAACCATGCCACCAGCTCGTCGCGCAGATGGAGCGATACGGCGGACAGATTGCAGTGGGAAGGATCGCCAAACACGATGCCGTCGGGAGCCTGCCGCCAGGCCGCCAAGGCTGCTTGCGCCCGGTCCGCCGCCCCATCGGGAATATCGCTGACCGCCATATCGGCTATGCGCGCCCAAAGTTCGGGCCATTTCTGGAAAAATGCTGACCGGCGAGCTTCGGCTTCGTTCATCCCGGCGGTCATCCACGTTCAAGGAACAGGCGGTTGATGTAGCCGAAAGGACGGTCAAGCAACGCCGGTGGTAACGTGCCGCCACGTACCTCCGACAGCGGGCGACAGCCGATGTCGGCCACCTGGCGTCGTGGCGAGACTCCATAAATGACCTGACACATCAACCGGTCGCCGCACGATGGCAGCGCTGCCCGATGCAGTGCACGCGTGCTGGTCAGAAACCGCGTGCCGGCGCTGCCGGCAATAACGGTAGGTGGATGGCCGAACCACCGTAGAGTTTCCTCATCCGTTTTCCATTCGGGGCGCATGTACCAGTGAAGGATGGCCGAACCATCTGTCGGCCGTTGGCGACTAAGCCGGGACAGCGCCGCCGGACCGTGAGTCCCCTCGTAAATCTGGTGGGGGCTGCCGGCTTCATCGACATCCGTCAGATAGATCAGCAACTTGCAGTACCGCAGATCGAAAGCGCCGTCCCAATGGAACAATTGGGTCCGCTCCGCCACCGCCCGGTCGGCAAACGACCACCATGCGGCCACGCCAAGAACCGTCGGCAAGACGCCGAGATGGCGTTCAACCGCCGCCAATACCAATGGATCGGCAGCGATCTCCATCAGATGGGGACACGCCATCACCGTGGTTGTGGGAAAGCGGGCGAAATTGGCCTGCTGGCGCGCCTGCGCAACCGATATCGGAAAACCGACACCGACCTGATCGCCAAGTAGGGCAGGTTTCGATTCGAACCATTTGCGCATCTCCACCACCTTAGCTTCGGGCAGGACGGAAAGGAGGCTATGACTGCGCCGATCCATTTCGTCGGCATGGGCTCGGGCGACGGATACGGTCTGCGGATCGCGCAGGCCAATGCTGGGCAAGAACAGACTTTGGCGCAGATAGCTATCGATGGCCGCGATCAACGCCACCTCCAGGCGGCCGCTGAAATCCAAGGCGGCACCGCGGCAAACGGAGAGATGCAGTTTGAGGGCGGCATCCGGCTCCCGGCTCCAGGCCTCGCGCTCGGCCAGCATCGGCGCCAATGGCGCCAAGGCATCGTGCGTGGCGACGTGAGCACGTAGCGCCGCGTACCAAGAACGAAGCGTTTGCTCATCGGCTGTCGCTATGTGATCCGGCGGCATGGCGGCGGCAGTCTGATCCATGGATGCAAGCCTAATGCGGCGGAATGGTTGTTCAAGGTCCATTCAGCTTCATTGTGAACAATGCCATCAAATTCGCCTCTGCTGTTTTTGCAGGCGGCTATCGCCCGCAGCGCACCCGGAGAGTTGATATGTCGACCAAGCTACTTACTACCGTCGCACTAACAGCCACCTTGCTGTTGGGCGCCTGTGCCGGCCCCGACAGCCCCAAGCAGACCGGCGGCACCCTGCTCGGCGCCGGTCTTGGTGCGTTGGCCGGTTCGCAGATCGGCGGCGGCACAGGCAAGCTTGCCGCCGTGGCCATTGGCGCCTTGGGCGGCGCCTTCCTGGGCGGCGAAACCGGCAAGTCGCTTGACCGCGCCGACCATACCTATGCCCAGCAGGCAGTTTCACGCAGCCTCGAATACAGCCCGGCAGGTCAAAGCACCGCTTGGCGCAATCCCGACAGCGATCATTCCGGCACCTTTACCCCGACCCGCACCTATGAACGGGCCGGGCGCGATTGTCGCGAGTACGAAAGCACGATCTATGTCGGTGGCCAGTCCGAGAAGGTCATTGGACAAGCTTGTCGCCGCCCCGACGGTACCTGGGAAATCGTCAGCTGATCGGCTGGATGCTATTCTCGTCGGTAAGTGGCTGAACCAACGGCACGCCGACAGTCTTGAGGGGAACGACGGTCAAACTCGGTTCATGCAAGGATAAATCTCCCATGCCTGCCTCCATCGTCGCATCTCCCCACAAAGCCATCCTCATGGCTGCCGGCTTCGGGACCGCCATCGTGCTGGCTGCCTTGGCCATGGCCCTCCCGGTTCGGGCTGAAACTCCGGCCCCGCAGATGTCGTCGTCGTTGCCCAATGCCGCTAGCATCGCTACCCAGCGCTCCATTGGAAAAAATCTTGACCTCGCGGTACGACGCCCGGCCTATCGCCCGGCCGTGGAATATCCGGCGACAACCTCCGAACCGCACGTCAACCTTTGGACATCGCCTGATCATGGGCGCGGACATGAGGCGGCGAGCCAGTAGGTATTGCCTCTCGATTGGGATAGTCTGCCCTGGTTCAATGGCCCGCAGCCGATCCCAAGGGACGGTGGGCGGGCTCTTCCATGGAGGCTTCCGCCATCTCCTATCCTTCCGTATCCCGCCATATGCCGGACGTTTCGGTATCGGATGTGCGCCTGCTTGCGGTCGCAACGGCAGTGCCGCCCATCCAGCTGCGCCAGGCCGCAGTGATGGAACGGGCTCGGGCGCTATTTCGCGAATGGGGAGAGGACATCGAACGCCTGCTGCCGGTCTATGCCAATGCCGGCATCGACACCCGCTATTCCTGCGTGCCTATTGCCTGGTACGAAGAACCCCACGGCTGGGCCGAAAAAAACCGGCTGTTTTTGGAAAACGCGCTTGTCCTGCTGGAACAGGCAACACGGGACTGCCTGACCGGGGCCGGCCTACAGCTCGACGACATCGACGCCATCGTCTGCGTTTCGACTTCGGGCATCGCCACGCCCAGCCTGGACGCCCGGCTGATGGAACGACTGCATCTGCGGCGCGATATCGTCCGGCTGCCGATCTTCGGCCTGGGTTGCGCCGGCGGCGTACTCGGATTGGCGCGCGCCGCCAGTCTGGCCCGCGCCATGCCGGGCGCCCGCGTGCTTTTTTTGGTTGTCGAGTTATGCGGCCTGACCTTTCGGCGCGCCGACCAATCGAAGAGCAACGTCATCGCCACGGCCTTGTTCGGCGACGGTGCTGCGGCGGCGTTGTTGGTTGCCGATACGGATATCGGCACCGCAGAAAGCCGGGGTGGACACCGGATCTCCGCCTCGGGCGAATACACTTGGCCAGACTCGCTCGACATCATGGGTTGGCGGGTCGAAGACGATGGACTCGGCGTACAATTTTCCAAGGACATCCCCAGCCTGATTCGGGCCGAATTCGGCAGCGTGCTGGATGGGTTTCTGCACCGGTCCGGTTTGCGCCGCGACGACATCGATCACTTCCTCTGCCATCCCGGCGGCACCAAGGTGGTCGATGCCCTGGAAGACGTCATCGGCCGGGGCAACGGCAATCTGGAGCACAGCCGATCCGTGCTGCGCGATTACGGCAATATGTCGGCGGTCACTGTGGTCTTCGTCCTGCACCGCTTCTTGCAAGCGGGCGGCGGTGGGCGCAGCGTGATGACGGCGGTAGGACCGGGCTTCACGGCCGGCTTCCTAATCCTCGACGGCACGTGACGGTGCGTAGCCATGAATGCGGCATTGTCGATCGTCGGCCTGGTAGCCCTGCAACGCTTGGCCGAGATGGCGCTGGCACGACGCAATCAGCGGCGCC
Organism: Rhodospirillales bacterium; assembly: GCA_947470575.1. Lineage (GTDB taxonomy): Bacteria > Pseudomonadota > Alphaproteobacteria > Rhodospirillales > CAMCUA01 > CAMCUA01. The sequence goes on along the minus strand of CANITX010000004.1, from coordinate 42,632 downwards.
TTCAGGCGCGCGGCGGGATCGAGACGGGAAGCAGCCACTATCCGCTCATCGTCGGCCTGCATGCCGCTTGGCTGGCCGCACTGGCTTGGACCGTTGCACCGGGCGCGCCCGTCGCCTGGGCGTGGCTGAGCCTTTTCCTCGTGCTGCAAGCGGCTCGAATCTGGGTCATCGCCAGCCTGGGCGACTATTGGACGACGCGTATCGTCAGCATTCCAGGCGAAAGGTTGGTGCGACGTGGACCCTATCGCTTCCTACGCCATCCGAACTACGCAGTGGTCGCTGCCGAAATTCCGGTTCTGCCGATGGTTTTCGGCGAATGGCAATTGGCCGTTGGCTTCGGGTTGGCCAACCTGATCGTCCTCGGCTGGAGGATCCGTGTCGAAGACCGGTTCCTGGCGGCCCGCCGTCACGCGGCACCCGTTCAGGGATAGCTGCAGCGATCCGCCGTCACGTTCAAGAAGCCGCGGTCGCCCGGCACCAAGGTGAACTGATATTCGTTGCCTCCGGCAACTACGGAATAGTGCAACGGCAAGACACCTTCCGTAGTGAACGATTCGCCGCCCAACAAGGTAAACCGGGCCACCACTGGCTTGGTTGGATCATACCATCCTTCCGGGCCACCGTTGGCGCTTACTGCGGAAACGCCATTGGCTGTCACCGTCAACCGGTTATCGGCAAAGCTGACCGAACTGTTGGCACCGGTATGCAACGGGTTCTGAACAACAAACCGCTTGGTGACCGGGCTTTCATCGCAGCGCCGTTCGACGCGGGCGGAGCGGATCAAGGACGTCAGCCGCTCGACCGTCATCCCCTGAGCCAGGCGCGCGTTGAGCAAATCCAAAAAGGCCAGACGCTGGCCGGTGGGCACGCCAGCGTCAAAACGCCGCTGCCATTCCAGTCCGCGTTGACGCTCGACCTGCAAGGCAGCTTCAAGGGCGGCATTGTTCTGTTTCAGCGTATCGACCGTCGCTTCCAACTTGCTGACCTGGGCGTTCAAACTGGAGACGTCCTTATCGGCCAGCATGGCCCCCGTCGCATAGGCATAGTAGCCGACGGCCAGCAGGCCGGCGAACATCATCAGCCACCACAGCACCCGGCGTCGGCGGGCGCGGCGCTGCAAAGACCGGCTCTCGCGCAGGCCCAAAGCCATATTGCCTCCATCCCCGTGACCAACTGGTGGAATCGACCACCGCCCCTACGCGAATCTCAAGTAGGCAATACAATAACGCGCGGCGGGATTTGTTTCCAACCTTGTGCACCAGCGTATTCGATGAGCCGAACGCGAATATGGCCCGGGTGGCCGCGGAGCCTGTCATGAACCGCCTTGTCAGGCTGTTTGCCGCCGTCGCCATCCTGCTGGTCGCCGCCCTCGCCGGCATGGCCATATGGCAGCGCCAAGTCCTAGCGGAACGGATCGCCGTGCGTGCTGCCGCTTGGATCGGGCTGGAACAGGTCCGCCTAAAAGTCGTTGAGCTGGATAGTGGCCGGGCCGTGTTCGCCGACGTCCAAATCGGCGCCAAGGGCGATCCCGACCTGACCATCGACCGGCTGGTGCTGACCTACGATGCAGCGGCGTTACGCCAGTCCCGGGCGAAGCATATCGATGTGACCGGCCTTCGCTTGGCGGCACGCTGGCGCGAGGGCAAGATATCCTTCGGCAGCCTCGATTCGCTGCTTCTTGGTGGCAACCGTAACCCGGATGGCGTGCGGCTGCCCTTCGACTCCTTATCCCTGAGCAACGGGACGATCGACATCCAAACCCCCCGGGGGACAACATCGGTTCCCGTGCAGGGCACGATCGAAACCTCCGGCGGCAAAACGGCCGACACGCTTCGTAGCCATATGTCCTTCGGCCTCGACCTCGACCTCGATCCGAACGGAGCAGAGGCCCCCCTTGGTCTGACCGCACGGGGCGATGTCGCCTTCGACCTCGACATGGAAAAGCCCGCCGGGAAAGCGCCAACATGGACGGTTGCAGCCATTGCCGATATCGCGTCCTTGACGATTCATAACCGCGCAGTGGCGCCGCTGCGGGTATCGGGCAAGGCGACCTTGGCCGAAAACATTGCCCGCTTCGCCGCCAAAGCAGCGGATGCCGGCGGCCTGCTGGAATTGAATATCGAAGGGCATCATGACATTGCCGGCAACAGCGGCGAGATCGCCTTCCACATCGTTCCGTTCAGTTTTACGCCTGAACATCAACCGCAGATGCTGTTACCGTTCTTGCGCGGCCAGGTAACCTCTGTCGCCGGCAAGCTGGAATTGACGGGCAACGCCAATTGGCGGGAATCGGTGCTAACATCCGGCCTGACGCTGTCCTATTCGGGCGGTGCGTTGAGCACACAACTGGCCGAAGTGTCGGGAATCGACGCCAACGTGACTCTTGATAGCCTATGGCCGCCTTCGACGCCGCCCGGACAGATGGTCCGCATCGTCCATGCCGACCTTGGGATGCCGCTGACGGATATCGCCATCCGATTCCAGGTTTTGCCCGAGGGTACCCTGCTGGTCGAAAACGCTGTCTGGCCCTGGGCGGGCGGTGTCATCGAAACCCACGATGTCCGCCTGACGCCCGGTGCGCAACGTCACGATCTTACCCTGGACGTGCGCGGCGTCAAGGTGGCACATCTGCTCCACCTAGCCGACCTCGAAGGCCTGGAAGGCACGGGCCAACTGGAGGGCCACATTCCAATCGAGGTGATCGGAACGACGCCCTTTATCCGCAAGGGGCGTTTGTCGACCGGACCGGGTGGCGGCGTCATCAGCTATGTCAGCGAATCGACTGACGCGGCACTGCGCGGCAGCGGCGCCGGCGGCGAATTGTTGGCCGATGCCTTGAAGAATTTCCACTACACGGAGGTGGTCATGGAAATGGACGGTGAAACGACGGGACCGGTCAATGTCCGGCTGCGGGTTGCCGGGGCCAATCCCGATCTCTACGATGGTCATCCCATCGAACTGAACATCAATGTCGAAGGCGATATCGGCCAAATGTTGCGTGCCGGTACGGCGGGCACTGCCATCACGGACGGGCTGCGCCGACACATCGAAGGACGGCGCCTGGGAGAACCGAAATGAACCCTTGCCGCCACGCTGCCGCTCTCGGCCTGATCGTTGTCAGCGCCGTAGCCGTCCTGGTGTCGGCCTGCTCGCCCACCGTCAAGATCGAGGCGCCCGACAAGCCGATCGTCATCAATCTGAACGTGAAGATCGAGCAGGAGGTCCGGGTCCGTGTCGAAAAGGACATCGAGGATCTGCTGTCCAAGGAACCGGAGTTGTTCTGATGCCCCTTTCGAACCACGTCCGGCCAAGCGCCGCGCTCCGGCTCCGTCGCTATTTAGCCGTCGTCCTGTCGGTGCTTTTTATGGTGGCGGCAAGCGCCGGTGTGTCGGCCACGGCACAAACCCTGGATCAGTCCAAGGCGGCCGGCCAAATTGGCGAACAGCCGGACGGCTACGTCGGCATCGTCGATTCCTCGGCACCGCCCGCCGTGCGCCAAATGGTTGATGAGGTCAATTTGAAGCGCCGGGAACGATATCGCGGCATCGCGAGCAAGAACGGCACCAACCTACAGGCGGTCGAAGCCCTGACGGGCAAGAAGCTGATCGAGGACGCACCCTCCGGCCAATATGTCCGGCTGCCCGATGGCCGTTGGGTCCGCAAGTAGCGCCATGATCCGCGCTCTTGCCGCCGCGGGCCTAGCGTTGCTGCTGACGGCGGGGCCCCTGACCGCCGCCGAACTGCGGGTTGAGGTCGGCGGCCTGCACAATTCCGTGGGATTGGTTCGCGTCGCTCTGTTCCGTACGCCCGGCGATTTCGCCAAGGAAGAAGGCGTTTATCGCGAGGCGGTGGTCCCGGCGGTGGTCCCCGCCGCCACGCTAGTATTCACCGACATACCGCCCGGAATCTACGGCCTGGCCGCCTTCCACGACGAAAACGCCGACGGCAAGTTCGACCGCGGCTTCCTGGGTATTCCCCGCGAAGGCTACGGCTTTGGCAATGACGCGCCGGTCTTGCTCGATGCACCGCCTTTCGAACAGGCCGCCGTCGCCATCGCGGAACCGTTGGCCCGGACGATGCTGCGTATGCGCTATTGGCTGGAAAGCGCCAACTGATCCTGTGCTCGAACCTGCCGGCGCAGCGTAATGACGGCCAATTCCCCTGGACAATTGAAACGCACCGGAATGCCCGACACGCCAACGCCGGTCGAGGTGTATCCTGTCATCGTTCCGTGCTGCCAGACGCCGCGCGCATAGGCCTGATGGCAGGTGAGGTGGGTGAACAGCGGCCTCCCACCGGGCAGACAGACTTGCCCGCCATGGGTATGGCCGGCCAGATAGAGTTGGAAGCCCACCGTATCGGCCAACGCCGCCGCCTCGGCCGAATGGACGAGAGCGATGCGAAAGCCGGCGGGTGCTGCGGCAAGCGCGGTTGGCACCGCGTCCGTATAGAAGTAATGAACGTCGTCGGTGCCGGTCAGATGGATGGCCTCCCCGGCCCGGTCGACGGTCAGACTTTCGTTGATCAAGACGCGGATGCCGCTGGCCTCGATGCCCGGCACCAGATCGGCCGGATCATGGTTACCGAGGATGGCGACGATACCGTGGCGGGCCTCGACCGCCGCTGCCAGCCGGACGAAGCACGGCAGCACCTGCGCGAAGGAACCGCCGTTCTTGAGCAAGTAGTCGCCGGTCAGAACGCAGAGATCCACCGCTTCGGCCGCGACCAAGGCGCAAAGGCGCTCGTCGATCCCCGGCACCGCATCGAAATGCGGATCGCTGATCTGTAAGATGCGAAAGCCGTCGAATGCAGGCGGCAGGTCGACGAAGGCCAGATCGATCCGGTTGACGGCAAACGCGAGCGCGTTGCGCACGCCGCGCCGATGCAGGCCGATCAACCGCAGCCCCACCTCTGCCACGCGCAGCAAATGAACGAAGGGGTCCCAATGCTGTTTGCGGCGCCGGCGGCGGCGGACGGGGGAATGCTTCTCGCGGCCTTGCTCCATGCGTCGGCGGGCAACCGCCCAGGCACGTCGGCCTTCCGGATCGCCGGGCACTAGCATGGACGAGGATAGCGGCGATTTGGGAACATGTCGCGGCAAGATGCCACAGCGCCAACAAAAGAGCACCTCCCGCGAGGGAGGTGCTCAGGTATTCGCTGAAGACTCTGCGGAGGTCAGGTCGACTTGGTCGCCCGCCGCGCAGCCCCAAGGCCCAGGAGGCCCAGCAGCATCACACCCATGGTGCCTGGCTCCGGCACCTGCGGAATGCCGACGCCCGTGACGATGATCGTATCGTTGCCACAGGTGGCATTGCCGAAGACCATCTCCCAGCCCGGCCCGAACAGACTGCCGACGTTGGTCAAATGGACATCAATGCGGTAATCGGCATGGACGTTAAGATCGGCCAACGGTGAGTAGTCTCCCGGTGCCGACAACGTAACGCTGAAGTTGTGGCCCCCTAAAAGGGTGCCCTGTTCGATATAGGTGTCGATAACCAGCTTCTGATCCGCGGGGAGTGCATTGCAGGCGCTGTCATTGACGCAGACCGCAGCGATACCGGAATAGATGTAGCCGGTGCCGCTAAAGAAATCCTGCGAGGTTTTCCAATCGCTAACCTCGTAGAAACCGGCGGTAAGGCCGTTATTGTAAGTCCCCGAATTCCCGTGGTTCAAAAGAACGATGCCGTGATTGAAGTCGCTCTGACCGGTCAGTTTGAAAGCAATGTCGGCCGTACGCGTGCCAAACGACCCCGAATTGGTCGGGGCATAATTGGTGTAGATGCTCAGGTCGACCGTACCGCCAGCACTGGTGCTGGACGTAACCTCGACGCCGAAGACTTCGAACTGGTCGCTGCCGACGCGGTCCCTCCATGTGGTATAGCCCGAGTACGTAGAAGGGACCGATCCTTGATATGGCAGCACTAAAGTGCCGTCGGTTACATACCCGGCCTGGGCACTCCCACCGACCGCAAAGAACCCAGCCAGGACGATACCCGGCAAAATGGCCACTTTGTTCATCGTTTGCTCACTTTCCCACCAAGACCGAAATATTTATGACGTTTCATTGTGATGACGGTCTCTAAAGCAAACCCCGTGCCATCCTGATACTCCTTTGTAATATCATTGTTATTCCTTCATGCTCGGGAAGCAGACGCTGGCCAATGTTAGATTTTCCGACGCACCTCCACGAGGCCGTATGGCTTGCTTCCGTCGAATCCTCGAAAAACCGATGATATTTCAAAGGGTAGATATGAAATAATCGAGTTGGCTGGCCTTGTAAGAAAATTCGACACCCCCATGATAGTGCGGATGCCCGACATGCTGCCCTTCCCGGTCACGCATGGCGATGCTAGGTAGAAGGCCTTACATACCTAACAGCAGCCTTACCCCAAATATGAACCCCACCGTCCCGCCGAAAATCGCACTCGCCGGTATCGCCAAGTCATTTGGCGACAACCGGGCGTTACGCGGCGTCGATCTATCTGTCGCCGCCGGCACGTCGACGGTGCTGATCGGCCCCTCCGGATCGGGCAAGACCGTGCTGATGAAAAGCATCCTCGGTCTGATACGTCCGGATGCCGGCAGCGTTCGCATCGATGGGGTCGAAACCGTCGCCCTCAAAGGGGACGCGCGCATGGCGCTGATCGGGCGCTTCGGCATGCTGTTTCAACGCGGCGGATTGTTCGACAGCCTGCCGGTCTGGGAAAACATCGCCTTCCGTCTGCTGCAAGACAAAAGCATGGACCGGAAGCAGGCCCGCGATATCGCTCTCGGCAAACTCGTATCCGTCGGCCTGGAAGCATCCGTCGGCGACCTGTTGCCCGTCGAACTCTCCGGCGGCATGCAGAAGCGGGTCGGCCTGGCCCGCGCCATTGCCACCGATCCGGAAATCCTGCTGCTCGACGAGCCGACCGCCGGTCTCGACCCGATCATGAGCAACGTCATCAACGACCTGATCGTCAAGCTGGTCGAGGAACTGGGCGCCACGGCGCTATCGATTACCAGCGACATGGCCGGCGCGCGACGGATCTCCGACAATATCGTCATGCTGCACGAAGGCCGCGCCATCTGGCACGGCCCGACCGCGACGGTGGACGATTCGGGCAATCCCCACGTCGACCAGTTCATCCATAGCCGGGCCGAAGGTCCGATCGAAATGATTCTTGGCCCCGTCGCCTGAACGCAGCTTGGGTCTACATACGCTTTAGGGGGTGATGGGCATGCCAATGGCGGGCGATGTCGATCCGCCGGCAGATCCAGACGTCGTCATGGGCCGCAACATGGTCGAGAAAGCGGGCGAGCGCCGCCAGCCGTCCCGGCCGGCCGGCCAGCCGGCAATGCAGGCCGACCGACATCATCTTGGGCGCCTCAGCGCCTTCCGCATAGAGCACGTCGAAGCCATCGCGCAGATAGGCGAAGAACTGGTCGCCCGAATTGAACCCCTGCGCCGTGGCGAACCGCATGTCGTTGGCATCGAGCGTGTAGGGGATGACCAGATGCGCCCGGCCGAACTCGATCGACCAATAAGGCAAGTCATCGGCGTAGGAATCGGCATCGTAAAGGAAGCCCCCTTCCTCCACGACCAGGCGGCGGGTGTGCGGACTGATGCGCCCGGTGTACCAGCCGAGCGGTCGGCTGCCGGCAACCTGGGTGTGGAGTTCGATAGCCTGGAGCATGTGCCGGCGTTCGGTTTCGGAATCGATATGCTGGTAGTCGATCCAGCGATAGCCATGGCTGGCGATTTCCCAGCCGGCCTCGTTCATCGCCGCCACCGCCTCGGGATTGCGCGCCATCGCCATCGCCACACCGAAGACGGTAACCGGCAGGCAGCGTGCCGTGAGTAGGCGATGCAGCCGCCAGAAGCCGGCGCGGCTGCCGTATTCATAGATCGATTCCATGCTCAGATTGCGCTGTCCGACAATCGGTTGGGCGGCAATCATCTCGGACAGAAAGTACTCCGACGCCGCATCGCCATGCAGGATGCAGTTCTCGCCACCCTCCTCGTAATTGACGACGATCTGCAAGGCCAACCGCGCGCCGCCAGGCCACTTCGGATCGGGCGGGGTGCGACCGTAGCCGGTCATGTCGCGGGGATAGGCTTCGGTCATCCTGGCTGGCGTCACCCTCTCTACGACACCGCCACCGGGATCACGGCCGTGTCCTGCTTCACCTTGCGCTCGCGAAAGGCGATGTACATCGAGGCGCTGAAAATCATCATGCCGCCGATCCAGGTATAGGTATCGGGAATTTCGGCGAAGAAAAAGTAGCCGATCATGGCGGCAAAGATAAGGCGCGTGAAGCGGATCGGCATAACCACCGCCATATCCGCTTCGCGTACGGCATGCGCGGCGGTCAGGTTAGAGATGGTGGCACAGGCGGAAAAGACGAACATCCAGGCAAGATGAACCAGCGTCGGAGTCACCCAGACGAAATAGGCGGCGATGCCGGTCAGCGGTGTCGCCACCAGGCCAAGATAAAGGGTCAGGGTCAGGCTGGATTCGGTGCGCGCCATCAACTTGACGATGGTCATGGTAATAGCGAACTCAAACGCCCCCATCAGGGCGAGCCCGGCGCCCAGGTCGAAGTCGATCACGCCGGGTTGCACGATGACCACGGCTCCGGAGAAGCCGAAAATCAAGGCCAGCATGCGGCCCAGGCGGAAGCGTTCGCCCATGAATAGGGTGGCCAGCAGGGTAGCGAACAGAGGGCCGGTAAACGACAGCGCCGTTACCTTGGCCATCGGGCTGATCGCCACCGCCCAGTGCGACACCAGCATGCCGAACGCCTGCATAGCGCCACGCAGCACATGAAAGGGGAAATGCCGGGTGCGTAGCGATCCAGGCCCGGCGCGCAGAAACATCGGCGCCAGCACGAACAGGCTGAAGAATGCGCGGAAAAAAGTGATTTCGAATGGGTGCAGATCGGGCGAAACAAAACGAATGGTCGCGTTGCCGAAGGTCGCTGCCAAGCCGGCGATCATCATATAGAACACCGCACGGCCGGCGGAGGGGCCACCGCGGAAGGGCGACGTCACGAGGGCGATGAAGGAGGACACGGCGGTTCCGCCCAGGCGGTTGTACGAATCGAAGCCGACAGCATAGCGTCACTTTGCTCCTGGCGCACAACCGCCATATGGCCCCGGCCGACTGCGCGCTTTGCAAGCGTCGCGCCCGAGGCAATAATGCGTGCGTCCGGGCCCACCTCCTGAAGGAATTGCCATGAAATATCTGCACACCATGGTGCGCGCCTCCAACCTGGAGGAGACGCTGGATTTCTACTGCAATAAGCTGGGCCTCGCGGAATTGCGCCGCAGCCCCAACGAAAAGGGGCGCTATACCAATGTCTTTCTTGCTGCCCCCGGCGACGAGACGGCGCAGCTCGAGATCACCTACAACTGGGACACCGAAGCCTACGACGGTGGGCGCAATTTCGGCCACCTCGCCTATCAGGTGGACGACATCTATGCCCTGTGCCAGAAGCTGATGGACAAGGGCGTCGTCATCAACCGTCCGCCCCGGGATGGCCGCATGGCGTTCGTGCGTTCGCCCGATAACATCTCGATCGAACTGCTGCAGAAGGGCGCCGCCCTGCCGCCGAAGGAACCCTGGGTCTCGATGCCCAACACCGGCAGCTGGTAAACGCCCCACATAAAAACGAATGGGAGAAGATACAAGATGAACCGCGCCGATCTGCAATCCACCATCGATGCCGCCTGGGAAGACCGCGCCAACATCAACGCCCAAACCGGCGGCGACGTGCGCAGCGCGGTGGAAAAGGTGCTCGACCTGCTCGACTCCGGCGAAGCCCGGGTTGCCGAAAAGCTCGATGGCAAATGGACCGTTCACCAGTGGCTGAAAAAAGCGGTGCTGCTTTACTTCCGGCTCAACGACATGGCGCGCATTGCCGGCGGACCGGATGGGGCGCCATGGTTCGATAAGGTGCCGGCCAAGACCCTGAACTGGGACGATGCCCGCTTTCGCAGTGCCGGGTTCCGCGCCGTTCCCGGCTGCGTCGTCCGCCGTTCGGCCTTCATCGCCCGCGACGCCGTACTGATGCCGAGCTTCGTCAACATGGGCGCCTACGTCGACAGCGGTACCATGATCGACACCTGGGCGACGGTGGGTTCCTGCGCTCAGATCGGCAAGAACTGTCACATTTCGGGCGGTGCCGGCATCGGCGGCGTGCTCGAACCGCTGCAGGCCGAGCCGGTGATCGTCGAGGATCACTGCTTCATCGGCGCCCGTTCCGAAGTTGCCGAAGGCGTCATCGTCGAACAGGGCTCGGTGCTGGCCATGGGTGTCTACCTAGGAGCCTCGACCCGCATCGTCGAACGCGATACCGGCACGGTTCATGTCGGACGCGTGCCGGCCTATTCGGTGGTGGTGCCGGGCAACCTGCCGGGCAAGCCGCTGCCCGACGGCACGACAGGCCCGTCGCTCTACTGCGCCGTCATCGTCAAGCGGGTCGACGAACGAACTCGTTCGAAGACCAGCATCAACGAACTGCTGCGCCTCTAGCCGCGCCGCCAAGACCATGGATTTCGCGCCGAGCGAGGATCAACGCCGCCTGCAAGAAGCCGCGCGACGCTTCGCCCGCGAACAGCTTCCGGCCGTCGCCCGACGGCTGGAGGACGAGGACGAGCCGCTCGACCGCGACTGGCGGCGACGTTATGCCGAAATGGGCTTCCTTGGCATCAACGTCGACACCCGTTACGGCGGCTTGGGACTCGGCAATCTGGAAGCGCTGCTGGTGCTCGAAGAATTCGCCAAGGTCTCCTCGGCGGTCGCCTTTCCCATTTTCGAATCCAGCGTCGGACCGGTGCGCGCCATCGAGCGGTTTGCCGGCGAAACCTTGAAGCAGCGGATCGTCCCGGCGGTTTGCCGGGGCGAGATCGTTGTCGCCGTGGCGATGTCGGAAGCCGGTGCCGGAACGGCGTTGACCGACCTGGCGACCCGGGCCGAGGCACGAGGCGGCGATCTGATCCTGAACGGCAGCAAGCGTTGGTGTTCGGGTGGCGGCCATGCCGACGGCTACGTCGTCTATTGCCGCCTCTCCGATGCCCCGGGCGCCAAGGGCATCGGCGCCGTCTATGTCGAGCGCGAGACGCCGGGTTTGACCTTCGGCGCCCGTGAATCGCTGATGGGCTTTCGCGGCATACCCTCGGCCGATCTCCATTTCGACAACGCACGCGTGCCGCAGGACAACCTGATCGTCCCGGCCGGCGGCTTCACCAAGCTGATGGAGGCCTTCGATCTGGAACGCTGCGGCAATGCCACCATGGCGCTGGCGCAGGCGGCGGGCGCGCTCGAAGACGCGCTCGACTACGTTCAGGATCGCCGCCAGTTCGGCAAGCCCATCGTCGAATTTCAGGCGGTGCAGCTGGCGCTGGCCGAGATGGCGATGCGTGTCGAGGCCTCGCGCCTGCTGATCCATCGCGCTGCCTGGGCCGCCGGCAACGGCCTGCCCAGCGTCTACGATTCCAGCATCGCCAAATGTTTTGCCAACGAAATCGCCCGCGAGGTGACGGGACGCGCGGTACAGCTGCTGGGCGGTTACGGCTATTCCAAGGCTTTTCCCATGGAGCGCCGCCTGCGCGATGCCTGGGGTTGGGGCATCGCGGGGGGCACCATCGACATCCAAAAAATCAACATCGCCGCTGCCCTGGTCGGGCGGCGCTTCGATCAACGGCGCTAGCAGTACGGTGCCCTCTAAGCTACGAATAGCAAAGAGAGATTGACCGATTGAGCATGACAGTAGACCTTACCGATCTTTAAAAACTAGCCCATTCAGAGCCGGGGCCCCCCGATGACGCTGACACAATCCGCCGAAGCATCTCCATTAGCGGCAAGCGCCACCGTCTACGTCGTCGAGGATGACGAACTGCTGCGTGACGTATTTGGCCAAATCCTGCAAAGCGACGGCCTTCGCGTCGAAACCTTCGGCGACGCCAATGCCTTCCTGACGCTTCCCACGCTGAGCCGCCCAAGCTGCCTTGTGCTGGACTTGCGGATGCCCCGAATCAGCGGAATCGAGGTGCTCGAAATCCTGCGCAAGCGCGGCAGCCGAATCCCCACCATCGTCGTGACCGGATATGGCGACGTCGATTCGGCCGTCAGGGCGATGAAGGCCGGCGCCTCCGATTTCATCGAAAAGCCGGTGCAGTCGGAACGCCTGATCGCATTGGTGCGCGCCTGCCTCGACAAAGACCAGAACGACAGCCGCACCGATCTTGGCCGTGAGGCCGTGCGCGAACACTTTGCCAGCCTGACCACCCGCGAGCAAGAGATCATGAAGCGGGTCGTCACCGGCATGTCGAACAAGCTCATCGCCCGCGAATTAGGGGTCAGCCCGCGTACGGTGGAGCACCACCGGGCGCATGTCATGGAGAAGACGGGCAGCCGGTCGCTGGCCGAATTGATCCGCATGGCGGCATTGCTGGCCCCGTCGGAGGGGTGAATCCGGCCGATGCCTTTCGTAGCCGAAACACCCCGCCATGGGCGGGTTTTCGGAGTCTATATCGTTGATTTATCTACGATAAAAATAGACGTTATATCGTAGCGATCAATCCCGTCTATGGCCGCTTGGCGAGCATCGGCAGGCCGACGCGATAGACCAGGAAAGTGGTGGGAACGTCCGCCCCGTCTTCGTCCTTGTAGGCGGCGCCGACCTGGAAACCGTCGATAGTACGAAAATCGTTATCGTTGCCGACGAACAGGAAGAAGTCTTCCGGGCGGGCCGGATCGAGCGTGCTGGCGAGCGCCATCGATTCCCACTTTTCCGAAAGATTCTTGGCGTCGTTCGGCTCGCCGTTGTGCAGGCCGTAGCGGTTGAGCTGGGCATTGTCGTTGATGTCGATGAAGGCCGAAAGCGTCGCCGGCTTGACGGCCGCGTCGAGCACGCCCTTGGCCGCCACCGGCTTGGCCTTGTCGTAGTCGGTCCCGGCGATGTTGGTGGCGCCCGTGACATCGAGCACGTCGATCCCGCGATAGAGCGAGGCCGCCCCCTTCATGCCGTAACCGTTGTTGCTGTCGCGCGACAGCATCAGGAACCGCGTCGCGCTCAGCGCCACCAATTCGCTCTGCGCGGCAACCAGGTCAGCGCCCTTGGCATCCTTGAAGACCGGCAACGGCACGACGTATTCCGCCGTCAGTTTGGCGCCATCGAGGTTCGTCACGTCGTAGACCAGGACGCGGGTGTGGCGCCGGGTGGCTGGCGAATCGCCGCCGTCCTGGCGGGCCGCGCTTTGCAGCACGACGACGAGGGACTTGCCGTCCGGCGTCAGCGCCATGCCCTCGAAGCCCTGATTGTTCTGCCGGCCTGTTTCGGGATTGGCCGGCTTCGGGGCTTGGGCCCCGGGACCGGGATTGTTCGACGAAAAATCCTGAACGCCGTTCCGCATCGGGATCAGCGCCTCGGGCGGTCGGATTGCCGATAACATCTTGCCGGTGGCCGAGAAGCGATAGATGTAGGGGCCGTATTCATCGCTGATGAAGAAGCTGCCGTCGGGCAGCAGCACCATCGCCTCGGGATCGAGCGCCACGGCACCGGTCCGCGTCTGCGGCAGGTCGGGAAAACCGCCGCCGGCCGGGCGCACGGCTTCCGGATCGAGGCCGCTGAGCGGCTTGCCGGCGGCATCGGTGAGCACCAGGCTGTCGATGAGCTTCATCTCGAGGCGGCCGGGCTTGCCGCCGGCTTCCGGCGTCATCGCAACCGTGACGGTGTTGACGCGCGGCTTGTAGTCGGTGGTGCCGGCGACGTTATAGCCGCGGTCGGGCAGCAGCATCAGGGTGCCTTCGTAGCCGCTCGCCGTCTTGCGCCAGGATTGCGGTACCAGCGCCATGCCCGAAGACGAGCCGAAGGTCTCGCCCAGCTTGTCGCGCTGATTGGCGGGGAGCTGCCCCATGGCGACCAGGCCCCGGTTGGACAGCGTCACGCCGCCGACGGCGACGTCGGCCGCCGTGGCCGGCGCCATCCACCCGGCGGTCAGCAGCCCAGCCAGGGCCAGCACCGCCGCGGAGCGCGGCAACAGGGACTCTTTACGCTTGGTCATCGAACACCCCTTTACGGACTTACCGAAAATTGCCGGAGGACCGTAGCGGAAGTGTGTGACAGAACGATAACAGGGGCGTCCGATGCGTCACTCGGCCAGGCGGTCGTTCACCGCGTAGAGCCGGCAATCGGCGTCGGCGCGACAGGCGGCAAGGGCCAGCATCGCCGCTTCGTCGATGCTGCGCTGTCCCGAGCGCCAGGCGAAAGCCCCGCCACGGCCGATAGCGAAGGCTTTTTCGTAGTTTTCGGAGGTCAGATAGCGTTCGAATTCGCGCCGACCGCCTTCCCCCAGGCCGGGAGGCGGCGCTAGCTGCGGCCGGAGAGCGGCATCGCGTGGAACCAGAGGCGGCAGGGCATGTCGCGCCAGGAAGGCGTTCACGGTATCGCGCCAAGCCGCCGGATCGCCGTTGAACAGGGCATGGCCGTCCCGGCCGAAGGGCGGCGCCATCGCCAGTTCGCCCCGGCCGCCGGCGGCGGTGAAGCTGTCGAACATACGCCGCGCCAACGCCGGTCCGAAGAACTTGTCGTTTTCGGCATAGACCCACAGGGTCGGCACCCTGACCCCGGCGCCATAACGGCCATAGGCGTCGACCAGATTGCCTTCGGCGCAGACCGTGTCGTCTGCTATCGATCCCCGTCCACCGGCGAAATTGACCACCGCTGTCAGCCCGGCGGGGCGCAATGACGCGGCGGCGATGGACCCGAAGCCGCCGGCCGAAACGCCGATCAGCAGGGGCCGCGCCGGATCGGCATCGGCCAATCGCCGGGCGAATTCGGCGGTGGCGAGGATATCCGTCGCCGATTGCAGGCCTGCGGCGGTGTAGTCTGGATTGCGGCAGGAGCCGGAGCCTTCGGCATAGATCGGCGAGGAACGCCCGTAAACCCGGCGCGACGCCGCCACGGCGATCCAGCCGCTGCGGGCGAAGGCGAGCGCGATGGCGGAATAGCCGGAGGGCGCCGTACTGGCGCGGTCGGCGGCGTTACGCGGCGAACCGTGGCTGATGACGACAATCGGGTAATGGCCAGGCGCCACCGGCCGCGTCACCAAGGCTTCGAGACGCGGCGAAGCGGCATCGTTGGCATCAAGCGGAATGGCCGCCCATTCGCGCACGATGCCGGCGACCGGGGCCGGCGCCTCGGCGGCGACGGCCGGAAGCGGCAGCACGAACAGGAACAGAAGCCACCAACCCCGCATGGGTCCCCCTGCCGCCAAGCGGCGGCGCGCACCAGAGACTGCCACCGGGTCCGGGCACCGGCAAGCCGGGCGCGGGCGCGTCGCCTTTTTCGCAAGTAGTTAGTTCCACGTCATCAGCGTCGACGACGTCGCTCCCTCTCCCCTGGTGGGGAGCAGGTCGGGATGAGGGGGAACCGGCATCGTCGGAATTTGAATCGACGGCGCCGCCGCAGGCAGTGGGAATTGACGGCGTATAGACCAGTTCCCCCTCACCCTCCCGCTGACGCGGGCCCCTCCTTCTCCCCAAATGGGGCGAGGGGAAGAGGTCCTGCGACGGCCGATCCCCTTTGACAGGCGGGCTTGCATCCCCAATGATCCGGCCGCCCCGGAAAACAACGATGCCCCCAGCGGAATCGCAGAGCGGGATCGCAGAGGAGGAACGGCCATGACAGTGCACGCCAATTTCATCGACGGCCAGTGGGTCAGCAGCTCGCAATCGACGGCCAACGTCAATCCGTCCGACCTTAAAGACGTCATCGGCGATTATGCCGGCGCCGACCGCGCCCAGGTGGAAGCCGCCATCGCCGCTGCCCGCGCCGCCGCACCCGCCTGGGGCGGATCGAACATCCAGCAGCGTTCCGACATCCTGGACGCGGTGGGTAACGCCATCCTGGCACGCAAGGAAGAGCTGGGCCGGCTGCTGTCGCGCGAGGAAGGCAAGACGCTGCCCGAAGGCATCGGCGAGGCGACGCGGGCCGGCCAGATCTTCAAGTTCTTCGCCGGCGAGGCGGTGCGCATCACCGGCGATCTTTTGGATTCGACCCGTCCCGGTCTGACCGTGGAGATCACCCGCGAGCCGCTGGGCGTCGTCGGCGTCATCACGCCGTGGAATTTCCCGATCGCCATTCCGGCGTGGAAGATCGCCCCGGCGCTCGCCTATGGCAACACGGTGGTGTTCAAGCCGGCCTCGCTGGTGCCGGGCTGCGCCTGGGAGCTGATGAAGATCCTGGCCGATTGCGGCCTGCCGAAGGGCGTCGTCAACCTGGTGATGGGTTCGGGCGCAGTGGTCGGCGAGGCCTTGCTGGATTCGCCCGATATCGCCGCCATCAGCTTCACCGGCTCGGTCAATACCGGCAAGCGCATCGCCGTGCGCTGCGCCGAGACCCACAAGAAGGTCCAGCTGGAAATGGGCGGCAAGAATCCGCTGGTGGTGATGGACGACGCCGACATCGACGTCGCCGTCAATTGCGCCATCAACGGCGCCTATTTCTCCACCGGGCAGCGCTGCACGGCATCGAGCCGTCTGATCGTCACGAAGGGCATCCACGACCGCTTCGTCGACGCCATGCTGGCCAAGATGAAGACCCTGGTGGTCGACAACGCGCTGAAGGCCGGCACGCAGATCGGCCCGGTGGTCGACAAGGGGCAGCTCGCGACCGACCTCAGCTACCTCGACATCGGCAAGAAGGAAGGCGGGACGCTGCACGGCGGCGAGCAATTGAAGCGCGACACCGAAGGATTCTACCTGGCCCCGGCGCTGTTCACCGGCACCACGAATGCAATGCGCATCAACCGCGAGGAAATCTTCGGCCCCGTGGCTTCCGTCATCAAGGTCGACGGCTACGACGAGGCGCTGGCCGTGGCCAACGACACCAACTTCGGCCTGTCGTCGGGCATCTGCACGACATCGTTGAAGCACGCCAGCCACTTCAAGCGCAACAGCGCGGCCGGCATGGTGCTGATCAACCTGCCGACGGCGGGCGTCGACTACCACGCGCCGTTCGGCGGGCGGAAGGGTTCGAGCTACGGCCCGCGCGAACAGGGTCGCTACGCCATCGAGTTTTATACGACGGTGAAGACGGTCTATCAGCAGCCGTGAGAACGGCTGGGCCGAAACTGGTTTAATCCAACGTCAGCGCTGCCTCGATGGCATCGACGATGCTTTCGGGGTCGGCGGCGGCGGCGAGGACCAGTGGGTTTTCGTCCAGCCCCGGTTCCTGCAGGGTCGCCAACTGGCTTTGCAGCAAGGCGGGCGGGGCGAAGTGGCCCTGGCGGGATTCGAGGCGCGGGCGGATCAGCGCCGCATCGCCGTGCAGGTAGACCAGCCGCATTCCCGGCCGGCTGTCCATCAGTTCCCGGCGGTAGGCGCGCTTGAGCGCCGAGCAGGCGACGGCGGCACCGAGGCCATCGGCGCGCAGGCCGTCGATGGCGGCGGCGAGCGCGGCCAGCCAGGGCAGCCGGTCGGCGTCGTCCAGCGGTATGCCCCTGGACATCTTCTCGACATTGGCCGGCGGGTGGAAATCGTCGGCCTCGACGAAGCGCCAGCCGCGGCGCCTGGCCAGCAGGCCGGCGACCGTCGACTTGCCGGCGCCGGATACGCCCATGACGATGACGATCATGCAAAACGGCTCCTTTGCACCGGGGCCGGCGAAGCGCCGCCTTTGTCGCGCCGGCAACGCACCTTATAGTCGCCCCGCTGCCCGATGGGGAACGTATGGCCAAAGAAACCCGAACCGGAGGAAATGGACGATGACGGAGAAAAAACACCCGCTGGTGATTTCGGTCGACGTGCAGGTCGACCCCAAGAACGCCGCCAAGTACCGCGAGTTGGTACAAGGACACGCCGAGCGCACGCGCAAGGAGCCGGGCTGCATCTCCTTCGACGTGGCGGAGGCCGACGACGCGCCGGGCACGTTCCGCATCTGGGAAACCTATCGCGACGAGGCGGCCATCGCCGACCACGGCAGCCGGCCCTATCTGGCGATGTTTCGCGAATCGGTGACGCCGCTGATCAAGAGCCGGGTGCTCCAGCGGTTCACGATTTTTACGTCCTAGGCGCCGGCAAAGAGCCATCCTTATCCTGAGGAACACCGCAGGCGTGTCGGGAAGGATGGGCAATCGGCACGGCGCCGATCCATCCTTCGAGACGGCGAATTGCGCCTCCTCTGGATGAGGCCCACTTTTTATCGACGCCGGATCGCGGCAAGTTCATTTTCCGCGATTGCGACATCGGTCTAGCCTGGGGCGGCATCGGAAGAATCGGGGACCGGCGGCGTGGAATCGATCTATTACGTCCTCTGCTGGCATTGCCACCGTAAGTGCGCGCATTGCTACGAAGAGCGCTTCCATCCCTATGTGCGGGGTGAACTGGAAGCGGTGGTCGCCGAGGCCGAGGCCAATGCGCCGCGCATTGTCGCGCACTTTCCCGAGCGCATGACCTTCCTCGACCGCGCCGCGCCGGATCCCAACCTGCCCGGCGGCTTCGTCGAACGGGCCGGGCGCATCATCCTTTCGGGCGGCGAGGTGCTGACCGAGCCGGTGCGCGAGCGGGTGCTGTATCCGACCCTGGAGGCAATCCGCGACAAGTACCACCATGCCGGCGGGGTCAAGGTCGCGGTGCAGACCACCGGCGATCTGGTGACGCCCCGCATCGTCGAGGAGTTGCTGGCGCGCGGCGTGTGGACGATCTCGGTCGCCGGCATGGACGATTTTCACGTCGGCATGGAAGGGGCGAAGCGCGATCCGCTGCGCGCCCGCCTGATGGCGATGTTCGAGGCGGCCGGCATGAAGGCTTCTGGCCAGACGGTACCGAAACGCAGTTGGGCGGAAGAGGACGGGCCGCTCTACAGCTTCTTCGGCGCCACGGAAGACCTGTGGATTGGCAAGATCTGGCCGCGCGGCCGGGCCTGGCGGAACGGCCTGTCGCGGGCGACGCTGGCGGACAATTTCTGCAACGCCTGGTCGGGCGGACTTGGCTTTCTCGAACACCGCTACTCGGGATCGGAAGTGTCGGTCGAGCCCTCCGGCGACGTCTACCCCTGCTGCATGAAGACCGGCCGGGCGCTGGGCAATCTGGTCGAAGAACCGCTGCTCGACATTTTGGACAGCCTGGCCGGCCATCCGGTCTACGAGGCGATCAACGCCGGCACACCGCAACGCATGGGCCTGGCCCACGGCTGGCCCGAGGAGCGCTTTCTTGCCGCCTGCAACACCACGACGCCGCAGGGCGAGCCCTATGCCAACCTGTGCATTGGCTGCGACCGTTTCCACGCCGAGGCGATGGAACCGGTGATCGTCGAGGCGCGGGCGCGGCGGCGGCAACGGAGCGCCGCCGAATGAAGCGAACCGCCTTCTTTTTCCCTCGCCCCAAGTGGGGAGAGGGAGTTAAAGCCTGGGCATCTGTCGTTGTCGCCGTCGTCCTGTCTTTATGGACGTCGGTGGCCACTGCCGATCCCGACCCCCGCGACTGGAACGGCGTGCTTGCGGAAGCACGCGGCCAGACGGTTTATTGGAATGCCTGGGCCGGCGATCCCAGGATCAACGAGTACATCGCCTGGGCCGGGCGCGAGGCGCAGGCGCGCTTCGGCGTTACCGTCGTCCACGTCAAGCTGGCCGATACGGCGGAAGCGGTATCGCGCGTCGTCGCCGAAAAGGCTGCCGGCCGGACCGCGGGCGGCGGCGTCGACCTGATCTGGATCAACGGCGAGAACTTCGCTTCGATGAAGCGCAACGGCCTGCTGTTCGGACCTTGGGCGGAAAGCCTGCCCCATTTCCCGCTGACCGACCCGGAAGGCAACCGCGGCGTGCGCGAGGATTTCACGGTGCCGGTGGCGGGCCTTGAAGCACCTTGGGCCAAGGCGCAGATCGTCTTCTACCACGATGCAGCCGAGACCAAGGACCCACCTCGGACGATTCCCGATCTGCTGGCCTGGGCGCGGGCACATCCCGGACGCTTCGCCTATCCGCTGCCGCCGAATTTTCTCGGTTCGACCTTCCTCAAGCAGGCGCTGATCGCGCTGTCGGGCGGCAACGAATTGCTTTACCGCCCGGCCGGCGATGAATTTGCGGCCGTGACGGCGCCGCTGTGGGATTATCTGGACGCGCTGCACCCATACCTGTGGCGGACCGGCCGGGCCTTTCCGGCCAATGGCACCGAACTGCGCCGGCTGTTGGCCGACCGCGAGATCGACATCGGCTTTTCGTTCAATCCCGCCGAGGCGACATCGGCCATCGCGCGCCGGGAATTGCCGGAGAGCGTGCGCACCTATGTGCTGACCGGCGGCACCATCGGCAACGTCAGCTTCCTGGGCATTCCCTACAATGCCGCGCACAAGGCCGGCGCCATGGTGCTGGCCGATTTCCTGCTGTCGCCGGAGGCCCAGGCGCGCAAGCAGGACCCGGCGATATGGGGCAGCGCCACCGTGCTCGCCATGGCCAAGCTGGCGCCCGAGGACCGGGCGCGCTTCGCCGGGATCGCTCTTGGCCCCGCGACCCTGCCGCCGGAAGAATTGGGCGCGCCGATCCCGGAGCCGCACCCGAGTTGGATGGAGCGGCTGGAGGCGGCCTGGGCAAAGCGCTACACCGCCCGATGATCCGGCTTTTCGGCTAAGGTCGTTCCATGCTGCGCGCGGCCCCTTTCCTGGCGGTGATATTGCTGGCCGGCCCTATCATCGCCGGGCTGGTCGGCGTGCTGCTGCCGGCACTGGGCTACATGCCGGCCTTGGGCGGAACGGCCTTCGGTACGGCCGCCTGGAGCGACCTTTGGGCCGAGCCCGGCATCGGGCGTTCGGTGCTGGTCAGCCTGCTAAGCGGGCTGATCACCACAGCGGTGGCGCTCGGCATCGTGCTGCTGTTCCTCGCCGGATCGGGCGGCACGCGGCTGTATCGCTGGATCGTGCGCGCTACCTCGCCGCTGCTGGCGGTGCCGCACGCGGCGACGGCCTTCGGCCTGGCTTTCCTGATCGCGCCCTCGGGACTGCTGGCGCGCCTGTTGTCGCCTTGGGCGACGGGCTGGGAGCGGCCGGCGGACCTGCTGATCGTCCACGATCCTTGGGGCATCGCCATGATGGCCGGGCTGATCGTCAAGGAAGTGCCCTTCCTGTTGCTGATGAGCCTGGCCGCCCTGCCCCAACTCGACGCGGCGCGGCGGCTGGCGGTGGCGCGCGGGCTCGGCTACCGGCCCCTGACTGCCTGGCTGAAAACGGTGGCACCAGGGCTTTATCCGCTGATCCGTTTGCCGGTCTACGCGGTCATCGCCTACGCCTCCTCGACCGTCGATGTCGCACTGATCCTTGGACCGACCAATCCGCCGACCCTAAGCGTCGCCGTGCTGCGCTGGTTCCAAGCACCGGAACTTGCCATGCGCTTTGAAGCTTCGGCCGGGGCCGTGTTGCAACTCGGCGTTACGCTGACGGCACTCGGCCTGTGGCGGCTGGGCGAAGTCGTCGTCACCGCTGTCGCCACGGGCTGGCTGACGCGTGGCGGGCGCGGGACCTGCGATGCGCCGCTGGCGGTCCTCGGTGGCGGCGCCATCGCGCTCGCCACCGCCAGCGCCTTTCTCGGCATCGGCGGATTGACGCTGGCTTCGATGGCCGGCCTGTGGCGCTTTCCCGATGCCCTGCCGGCATCCCTGACGACGGAACATTGGCGGGGCGCGTTGCCGACCATCGGCGGACCGCTGGTGCAATCCCTGACCATTGGCACCATCGCCACGGCGGTGGCGCTCGCCGTCGTGCTGGCGGTATTGGAGAATGAGGTCCGCACGGGCCGGGCGGTCGGACGAGCGGCGTTGCGCCTGCTTTACCTGCCGCTGATCGTGCCGCAGGCGGCCTTTCTGTTCGGCCTGGCCATCGCCGCCGAGGCGGCGGGTGCGCGGCCAGGTTTCTGGCCGGTGACGGCGGGCCATGTCGTCTTCGTGCTGCCCTACGTCTACCTGTCGCTGAGCGAGGCCTATCGCCGGCTCGACCCGCGCTGGACGATGGCGGCGCGGACGCTGGGCGCCACGCCCCGCCGAGCGTTCTGGCAGGTCCGCCTGCCACTGTTGCTGGCGCCCTGCCTGACCGCCGTTGCGGTGGGCCTGGCAGTCAGCGTCGGACAGTACTTGCCGACCCTGCTGCTCGGCGCCGGACGCGTGACAACGGTGACGACCGAAGCCGTCGCCCTGGCCTCCGGCGGCGACCGGCGCATCGTCGGCGTCTGGGTACTGGTGCAGGCGCTGCTGCCCGCCATTGGCTTCGCTGTTGCCTTGATCGTGCCGCGCCTAGCGTGGCGTAACCGCCGGGGGCTGCGCGGCAGCCAGGAATGAACATGATCGTTCCGCAGCACCACTTATCGATGGAAATTAGAAATATTCCATACTATGACCATCGTCACATCGTTCGCTCACGGAAAGGCTCATCATCGACCAATGGTACAAATGCGGTCTCACGGTACGACGGCGATCGCGGAGCGTGACCCCGACGTGTTTAACGGGAGGCCGCAGCACGTATCTCTCTCCTGGCAACCTCGACCTGGCTGCCAATCCATGGAGGCCAAAGTAAACATATGACGAATACAACCACTGATGAAGAATACCGCCTCGCCGCGTTGCATTCGTACGATATTCTCGACACGCCGAGGGAAGAGCGGTTCGACCGTATCGTGCGCATGGCGGCGCGCGTATTCGGCTCCCCCATCGCCCTGATCTCGCTGGTGGATCGCGATCGCCAATGGTTCAAGGCCTCGGTTGGGCTCGACGCCAAGGAAACGCCGCGCATGATTTCTTTCTGTACGCATGCCATCGAACAGCGCGACGTGTTCGTGGTCGGCGATGCCGCCGCCGATCCTCGCTTTGCGACGAACCCCCTGGTTACCGGCGAGCCGCGTATCGGCTTCTATGCGGGCGCACCGCTTGTCACAAACGATGGACATGCCCTGGGAACCGTCTGCGTCATCGATCGCAACCCCTGGACGGATTTTCCCGATTTCGCCAAAGAGGCACTGCGGGATTACGCTGCCGTGGTCGTGGAGTGGCTGGAGGGCGATCGTAAGGCGCGCCAGCTCAAGTCGGAAATATCCTATTTGAGGACCGAACTGTCGGCGCGTAGAGCATAAGCGCCGGCACTCGCGTCAGGACCGTCGGCGCAGCGGCATCAGCCCGCCCGGTGAATTTCGTTCCGCTTTCCCGCGGGCTGAACGCCCTGGTCCCGAGAGGCCGCTCTACGCCTCGGGACTAGCTCTCCCTTACCGCCGAGATGCGGCGGGAATGCCCAGGGCACCCGCAACGTCTAAGCAGTGGCACCAGCGGCTTTTCCATTCCGGATGTCGGCCTTGTTGCGTCACTTTCAGATCGTGGGGAGCGTCGCGATGAACCGCACGCTTCGCCTGGAGACAACCCGTATTCGACTTGGCGAGTGTAGCCTGATCGTACTCGACGCCGAGACCGCGCCAGGGCACGGCATCGAGCGCGACCTGACGGCCATCCACCTGGCCAGCAAGAACCCGCCCATGCGATGGTAGGCGAAAGCGCCGGCGGTTTGAGCTACAAAATCTATTCCCCATGAAGAAGGACGACCGGCCATGAGCGCACCGATGCCGAAAGGTGCCGCCGTCTGGCGGGAAATTCCCGGCGGCGTCTGGGCTCTCGGCTTCGTGTCGCTGCTGATGGATGTCTCCTCCGAGATGATCCATGCCTTGCTGCCCGTTTACATGGTCACGGCGCTGGGCACGTCGGTCCTGGCAGTCGGCATGATCGAAGGCATCGCCGAAGCAACGGCGTCGATCACCAAAGTCTTCTCCGGCGCCTTGAGCGACTGGCTGGGCAAACGCAAGTTCCTGGCCGCGCTCGGCTATGGCATGGCGGCCTTGACCAAGCCGATCTTTCCTCTGGCGGCCTCCATCGAGTGGCTGATCGCGGCGCGCTTCATCGACCGCATCGGCAAGGGCGTCCGCGGCGCGCCCAGGGACGCGCTGATCGCCGACATCAGCCCGGCGCATCTGCGCGGTGCCAGCTTCGGCCTGCGCCAATCGCTCGATACCGTCGGCGCCTTCATCGGGCCGTTCATTGCCATCGGCCTGATGTGGCTGACCGGCGACAGTTTCACCACGGTCTTCTGGGTTGCCGTCATTCCGGCGTTTCTGGCCGTCGGCTTAATTCTTTTCGCGGTCAAGGAGCCGCGGCGGCCGGATGGTTTGCATCAGGTCAAGATGCCGTTGAGCCCGAGCGAGCTCGGCCGCCTGGGCGCCACCTATTGGTGGGTGGTCGCCGTCGCCGCCGTCTTCACCCTGGCCCGCTTCAGCGAGGCCTTCCTGCTGCTGCGCGCCCAGTCGGTCGGCGTGCCGATGATGCTGGTGCCGGCGGCACTGGTGGCCATGAACGCCGCTTATGCGATGTCGGCCTATCCGGTTGGCGTCCTTTCCGACCGCATGAACCGGGTGACGGTGTTGATCCTCGGCCTGCTGTTACTGGCGACGGCCGATCTGGTGCTGGCCTTCGCCACCGGCATCGCCGGGGTTGCCGTCGGCGTCCTGCTGTGGGGCCTGCACATGGGCTTCACCCAGGGCCTGTTGGCAACGCTGATCGCCGATGCAGCGCCGCAGGAGCTGCGCGGCACGGCCTTCGGCGTGTTCAATCTGGTCTCCGGCCTGGCCCTGTTGGCGGCCAGCATCATCGCCGGAGCCCTCTGGGATCTGAGCGGCCCGCAAGGTACCTTCCTGGCCGGAGCCGCCTTTACGGCGCTGACGCTGGCCGGACTGCTTTGCCTACGTGGCCGGTTGAACGGCGAGCCGCCCGGAGGGCGTGCGGCATAACGCCCGGAGGGCGTGGGGAAACATCGGAATGAGCCATACCTTGCACCTGGAGGCGATCCGCATCGGGCTTGGCGGGCGGACGCTGGTGGCGCTCGATGCCGAAATCGGACCGGGTCAGGTGCTGACCGTGATGGGACCGTCGGGTTCAGGCAAATCCACCTTGCTCGCCTATCTCGCCGGGTTCCTCGATCCGGCGTTCCAGGCGGACGGGCGGGTGCGGCTCGACGACGTCGACATCGCGGCATTGCCCGCCGAGGCACGGCAGATCGGCCTGCTGTTCCAGGACGCGCTGCTGTTCCCGCACCTGTCGGTGGCAGGCAATCTGCTGTTCGGCCTGCCGCGTGGGGGTGCACGCCGGCAGCAGCGGGCAACCGAGGCGCTGGCCCAGGTGGGGCTTGCCGGCTTCGAGGACCGCGATCCGGCAACGCTGTCCGGCGGACAGCAGGCGCGCGTGGCGCTATTGCGCTTGCTGCTGTCGGCGCCCCGCGCCGTATTGCTCGACGAACCCTTCGCCAAGCTCGATAGCCCCCTGCGCGGCGAGATGCGGACACTGGTCTTTGAATGCCTGCGAACGGCGGGACTGCCGGCCGTTCTGGTCACCCACGACGCGGCGGACGCCGAGGCCGCGGGCGGCCGGGTCGTCCAGCTCGCCTGAGGAAGAGCGCCGCAGCCGCACGTCAAAAGCGATCGTGGAGCTGTTCGAAGAGAAAGCGCCCTATCTTCTCGGTCCCTTGCGGCGTGTTGTGCAGACGGTCGTAGAAATCGCCATCCTCGAACTCGACCGTAGAGGCCAGATCGATGCAGATCGCCCCCAGTTGCCGACAGACATCCATGGTCACACGATTGAATGCGGACATCGTTTCGTAGCCCGCCGTATCGAGACGGCCGTCCTGACCGCGCACGACCCATACCTGGCCATCCCGGATACGAAATTCCGCCGTCGGCTGGCTGACCAGAATGGCTTCGGACCCGAAATCTCGGATCCGCCGTACCAATGTCTTGAGGCGGGCTTCGTAATTCGCCAGGTCAGACAATCGCGATGCAGGCGACGGCAGCGGTGCGGCAGCCGGCATGAAAATTTCCCATATCCGCCCGTCGTAGGCAGGCGTGCCATGGACCAGCTTGGCATCGTAGGCCTTGAACACGCCCCGCGCGGTGCGGAAGAGATTGTAGAGGGCGCTGTTGTTCAATATCCAATAGCGCAGCCGGCGGGAGAATTCCGGCGATTCCATCTGATCCCATTGCTCGGCGCCATCGACGGCCGCGTCGTTGATGCCGACATAAGCCAACACCCATTTGGCATGCAGGTTGGAGATATTCGGCAGCCAGCGGTCGAAAATGGCGATATGCCCACGTGTCGATTGACCGTCGACAGCGGCATTCACGACAACGGCGGGGCGGCCGGCGTCGTCGAAGAGGCGGCGCATCTGGGCCTGCCATGTCAGGTCATCGTCCACGTAGAGCTGATTGGTCGTGCTGCCGCCGATGGTCAGGATATCGATCTTGGAAAGGTCCGCGTAGGAACCGCGCAGACCATGTGCGTCGCGGCTGTAACGGATCGTGCCGCCACCGGCATAGAGGCCCGCCGTATCGAAGTAATAGGTAACGTTGCGTGGCAGGTTCAACGTTCCGTACGCCGGCCCGAAAATCCAATTTCCGAAGATGATCTCGGCGACCAGGGCCAGGCCGAGACATATGGCAACGTTGATCAGAACGACCCGGAAGGTCATCGCCGGTTTCAATCCATTCTCCCCCGCTGGCCCTAACCTCGGCCGGATCGCACCGGTCCATCGCCGCGCGACGTTTGCCCGCCGGCACGCTTAATGGTAACCATCCGCCAACAGTGGCAAAAGGATCATTGTCGATGGCCAAGGGCGAAACCCACGAAAGCAGCGCCGCCGTGACGGAGGTCAAGATCGGTTCGGACCGCGCCTTCGGTTGCGTCTTCGCTGCCGTCTCGGCCATCGTCGGACTGTTTCCGTCGATCCACGGCGGCGCCATCCGCTGGTGGGCGCTCGGCGTCGGCGCTGCCTTCCTGATCGCCGCCTTGACCCGGCCGGCGGTACTCCATCCGCTGAACCGCCTGTGGTTCCGGTTCGGCATGCTGCTGCATCGCATCGTCACGCCGGCGGTGATGGGCCTGTTGTTCTTCACGACGGTGACCCCGGTGGGACTGCTGATGCGCACCACCGGCAAAGACCCCATGCGACTGAAGCGCGATGCCGCCGCGGCAACTTATTGGATCGTACGCCAGCCGCCGGGGCCATCCCCCGAGAGCATGAAGCGTCAATTCTAGGGATATTGGCAGCATGGCATTTTTATTCGAACTCTGGGCGTTCATCCGCATCCGCAAGAAATTCTGGCTGCTTCCCGTCCTCGTCATGATGGTCATATTCGGCGGATTGATCGTGCTGAGCCATGGCTCGGCCGTGGCGCCGTTCATTTATACCCTGTTTTAAATCCGGAGACCGGGAGCAGTGCGCATCCTCGGCGTCTCGGCGCTCTACCACGACAGCGCATCGGCACTGGTCGAGGACGGGCGCATCGTCGCCGCAGCGCAGAACGAGCGCTTTACCCGCAAGAAACACGATGCCCGATTCCCCGAGCGGGCGATCGCTTATTGCCTGGCCGAGGCGGGTTGCAGTCTGGGCGATATCGACTTCGTCGTCTTCTACGACAAACCGTTCCTGAAGTTCGAGCGGCTGCTGGAAACATACCTATCCTTCGCCCCCAAAGGCTTTACCTCGTTCAAGACCGCCATCCCGGTGTGGCTGAAGGAGAAGCTGTTTCAGAAAGACCTGCTGCGCCGCGAGTTCAAGGCCTTCGCTGCAAACTTCGACTGGATGAACCGGCTGCTGTTCGCCGAACACCATTTGAGCCACGCGGCATCGGCCTTCTTCCCGTCGCCCTTCCAGGAAGCCGCCGTGCTGACCATGGACGGCGTCGGCGAGTGGACCACCACCTCGTTTGCCATGGGCTCGGGCAACCGGCTGGAGATTCATAAGGAGATCCACTTTCCCCACTCGCTCGGACTTTTGTATTCCGCCTTCACGTATTACATCGGCTTCAAGGTCAATTCCGGCGAATACAAGGTGATGGGCCTAGCCCCGTACGGCACGCCCAGGTACGCGCAACTGATCCTGGACAAGATCGTCGACGTCAAGGACGACGGCAGCTTCTGGCTCGACCAGTCCTATTTCGACTATTGCACCGGGCTGACCATGACCAACGACCGCTTCGCCGCCCTGTTCGGCCAGCCCACACGCCAGCCCGAAACGGAGTTGCTCACCCAATTCCACATGGACATCGCCGCCTCGGTCCAGGCCGTGACCGAACACATCGTGTTGAAGCTGGCCCGTTCCATCCGCCGGGAATCGGGTGCCAAGAATCTTTGCCTGGCCGGCGGTGTCGCCTTGAACTGCGTCGCCAACGGCAAGGTTCTGAAAGAGGGCATCTTCGAGAACATCTGGATTCAGCCGGCCGCCGGCGATGCCGGCGGCGCCTTGGGCGCGGCGCTCGCCGGCTACCACATCCATAGAGGTCAGCCGCGTACCGCCCATGGGCACAAGGATGCCATGCAGGGATCCTATTTGGGCCCAGCCTGGAGCCAGATGGACATCGAGCGACGGCTGTCGGACGCCGGCGCAAAGTTCACCGTGCTGAGCGACGCCGAACTGATCGACACTGCCGCCCAGGCCTTGGCTGAAGAGAAAGCCCTCGGCTGGATGCAAGGCCGCATGGAGTTTGGCCCACGCGCCCTGGGTGGCCGTTCGATCCTGGCCGATCCGCGCTCGCCCACCATGCAGAAGCTTCTGAACCTCAAGGTGAAGTACCGCGAGAGCTTCCGCCCCTTCGCACCGTCGGTACAACGCGAAGACGTCGCGGATTGGTTCGAGCTGGATAGCGATTCACCCTACATGCTGCTGGTGGCCCCCGTGCAGGCGGCGCTGCGTCGACCGATGACCGCCGACGAGGAGGCGCTATTCGGCATCGACAAGCTGAACGTGCCGCGCTCGACAATTCCGGCGGTCACGCACGTCGATTATTCCGCCCGCGTGCAGACCGTGCATGCCGACACCAATCCCCGCTATCACGCCCTGATCGCGGCCTTCAAGGCGCAGACCGGATGCGGCGTGGTGGTCAACACCAGCTTCAACATCCGCGGCGAGCCCATCGTCTGCACACCCGAGGAAGCCTTCCGTTGCTTCATGGGCAGCGAGATCGAGGCGCTGGCCGTCGGCAACTGCTTCCTCAGAAAGGAAGACCAGGACCCGACGCTGAAGCTCGATTATCGGGATGACTTCGAGCTGGATTAGGGTTAGGCCGGCGAGTGCGTCCTGCGGCTGCCCCCAAAAATAACGCAGGACGGCAAACCGGGAGGAATCCATGATGAGCGACGGAATGCGGATCGGCTTCATCGGCATGGGCGTCATGGGCGGGCCGATGGCACGCCGGCTGGCCGGCGCCGGACATCAGGTGACGGGCTTCGACATCTCCGAGCCGGCGCTCCAGGCGCTCGCGGCGGCAGGCGGCACGGCCGCCACCAGCCCGGCGGAAGCGGCGGAGGGCGCCGACCTGCTGATGGTGGTGGTCGCCACCGCCGAGCAAGCCGAAACGGCCTTGTGGGGGCGCGATCCGGGCGGCAACGACGGCGCCGTCGCCTCGCTCAGGCCCGGCGCGACAGTGGCGCTGCACAGCACGGTGGCGCCGGACTATGTCGACAAGCTGGGCGCGCGGCTGGCCGCCAAGGGGCTGCACATTTTGGATGCGCCGCTGAGCGGCGGCAAGGTCGGCGCCGAAGCCGGCAAGCTGACCATCATGGCTTCGGGCGTTGCTGCCGCCTTCGCGGCGATGGAGACGGTGTTCCCCGTCGTCGCCGGCAAGGTCTATCGCCTGGGCGACGCGCCAGGCATCGGTTCGCGGGTCAAGATGGTCAACCAACTGCTGGCCGGGGTGCATATTGCGGCGGCGGCCGAGGCGATGGCGCTCGGCACCCGGGCCGGCGCCGACCCCAAGGTGCTCTACGAGGTCATCTCCAACAGCGCCGGCAATTCATGGATGTTCACCAACCGGGTGCCGCACATGGTGGATGGCGACTTCACGCCGACCAGCGCGGTCGAAATCTTCGTCAAGGATTTGGGCATCGTGCTCGACGCCGGACGCAGCTTGCGCTTCCCGCTGCCGATCACGGCGGCGGCGCATCAGCAATACCTGGCGGCGGCGGCGGCCGGCCACGGCCGCGAAGACGATTCGGCCGTGGTCAAGGTCTATCAAGAATTGGCCGGCATCGATGTCGCCAAGGCGGCGAAGGCAACAAAGCCGTGAACGAGATGTTTTCCCTGGCCGGGCGGACGGCGCTGATCACCGGGGCCTCGCGCGGGCTCGGCTTCGCCATGGCCCAGGGATTGGCTCAGGCCGGCGCGCACGTGGTGCTCAACGGCCGCCACCCGGAGACGCTGCAAGCCCGGGCCCTGGAACTGACCCAAGCCGGGCTGAAAGCTTCCTTCGCCGCCTTCAACGCCACCGACGAGGCCGCGGCGCGCAACGCCATCGCCGCCATCGAGACGGCCCACGGCGGGCTCGACATCCTGATCGCCAATGCTGGCACCAACATCCGCCGTTCGATCCTCGAGATGACCACCGAGGAATGGCGCCACGTGCTGGACGTGGACCTCACCGCCTGTTTCACCCTGGCCCGCGACGCGGCCAAGGGCATGGTGGCGCGGCGCTGGGGCCGCATCATCTTCACCGCCTCGATCCTGAGCACCGTGGGTCGAAGCATGGTTCCAGCCTATACCGCCTCCAAACACGGCGTGGCCGGTCTGATGCGGGCGATGGGGGCCGAACTCGGGCGGACGGGCGTGACCGTGAATGCTATCGCGCCGGGCTATATCCGCACCGAGCTGACCCGGCCGCTGACCGAGGATGCGGTCTTCACCGCTTGGCTGGAGTCGCGCACGCCGCTGGGCCGCTGGGGCGAGCCCGACGAAGTCGCTGGGGCGGCGGTGTTCCTGGCTTCGAACGCGGCCTCCTACGTCAACGGCCACCTGCTGACGGTCGACGGCGGACATACGGCCAACGCGTAACCCTGCGACCTGCCATTACCAGGATCGGCAAGCGGCAGATACCGAGGAATGCAAGGATTCCGGCGGTTAGCGCGTCCTCTCCGCTTATCCCGCCTTTGCCCCGTCCGGTTCCTTATAGGCGATGTTGAAGGCGATGGAGATGCGCGTGCCGGTGCCGGTATGTGGGTGGACGAAATGCTTGAGCCAACCCGGGAAGAGCACCATCAAACCGGGCCGCGGCCGGATGCGGATGGACTCGTTGAAGGGATCACCGGGGAGCACCAGAGCCTGCAAGGCACTGCGCGGGTCGACGACTTCGAACAGGCCGGAAAAAGGGTTGGTCGGATCGGGCTGACCGGTCGTTACATAGTAGACCCCGGACTAGGCGAAACGGCCGTGATCGTGCACCGTATTGTATCCGCCCGGTTGCAGCACGTTGGCCCAAGCCCAAACCCCGAAACTGCCGGGCACAGTGGTCAGACCGCCGGTTTCCAAGGTCAGTGCCTTGATGGCCTCGCCGATCCAATGTCCGAGTTGCGCCACTCCCGAACCGCCCCAGGACAGCACGTCCGCCTCGGAGTGCCACCCGCCAATATTGCTCTGCCGATTCTTGGCTTCGCCCGGCATGCGCGACAGGACAACATGGGCCAG
The DNA here is from genome assembly GCA_947470575.1 of Rhodospirillales bacterium. GTDB lineage: Bacteria > Pseudomonadota > Alphaproteobacteria > Rhodospirillales > CAMCUA01 > CAMCUA01. Next base: position 11,126 of record CANITX010000004.1, on the reverse strand, counting down.
ATCGCGATTGGTTTCTTCCGCATCGGGCCAGACATGGCGGTAGAGCGGCGTCGCGAAGACGCGACTGACCGGAGCGGATGCGGCGGTATATATGGTGCTATCGGTCATCGGTCGAGTGCTTGGGGCGGGCGGTTTAACCGGCCCGCCCCCTAACAAGAGATCAGCCGTCGAAGAAGGGCCGGCCTTCGTCGCGCAGCCAGACGCGCAGCAGATGGCGCTGGGTTTCGACCGTCTCGCCGTTCTTGAAGCCCTCGCGATGGTGCAGGCCTTCGCGGTTGTTAAAGATCAGGATCTGGCCGCGTTCCAGCATGTATTTGGCCGACAGGTCGCGTTTACTGATGACGGCGAGCGCCGTTTCCAAGGCGTCGCGGCCGAGATTGTCGAGTTCGGCCCCGGCCCGCTGATAGCCGCTGGGAATCTTGTTGATCGAGAAGCGGCTAAGCAGGCGTTCGCCGTCGTAGCCGATGGCCGGCGCCCAGGACACGTCGGGCTCGCCGGGGATCTGGATGTCCTGGCGGTTGTGATAGTAGGGCTGGAACAGGCGCTCGAGCTGTTCCGGCGCGTCCTTCAGCATGGCGTTGTAGAGCGAATAGATGGTGCAGTATTCGCTCATGCCGCCTTCTTCCGCCTTGTGCAGGCACATCAGGGTGGAGAAGTTGGGCAGGTTGCGGTTGCCGCTATTGTCGGTGTGGAAGGTCAGCCGTTCCTGGGTCAGGCCCTGGTTGTATTTGTTGCGGACCAGGGTTTCCTTGATGTCGCGGAAGATCTGGCCGTCGGCCTGCTGCGCCACCGGCTGGGAGACCAGGCTGAGCAGCAGCCATTGCATCGCCTTGGCTTCGTCCAGCGTCCATTCATCGAGCGGCAGACGGTCGACGACGGCAAAACCGATGCCGTCATAGGCGCGCCGGCGGGCTTCCTTCATGAGCTTCGCCGTCGCGGTCAGTTCAAACTGCTCCGGCTTGAGCATGTAGAGGGGCAGGTTCTGCTGGCGCAGGCTATTCACCGCCGCATCGATTTCCTGGCGCGCCGGCGCTTCGAGCGTCACCGTCCAATCGGCGGCCGAAATATCGGTGCGCGCCCAGGTCTTGGCATTCTTGAACGGCTGCTGGGGACGCGGCACCTGTTGGCCGACGGTGAGGTCGAGCGCGTTATCCGGACTCGGCATGTTAAGGGTACTCCTGGAGCTGCTGCGGACCGGGCTTTCCCGGAGGAGGCTATTTTTTTGTGCCGGCAATCTAGCGGTTGCAGCGACTGGGGGCAATCGGGCGCGAGGATAGGCGCGGGGAACTACCGGCGCCGGGCCGTGTAAAGGATCGGATGCACGCAATCCATGAAGGCCGGATTGGCCAGGGGAACCAAGCCCTTGACCGACAGGTCGGCGTGGGCGGCGCTGCTCTGGCGGACATAGAGGAAGGTGTTCTGCTGGTACCAAAAATCGACCCGGCGGTCGCCCCACACCAGGGGGCGGAAGTAATCGAAGGGCGCGTAACCACGCGCCGCGAACAGCTTGGCCCAATAGGTTGCCGGCTGTTCGTTGACGTGGTTGGTGCCGCCCTGGCCGGGGACGGCGGCGCCGAACAGCACGACATCGGCCAGGTTGGTCAGCGATTCGACGAAGGTCGGCGCCGATGCCGGGGCCAGGTGTTCGGCGACTTCGAGCGATAGGGCCAGATCGAATTTTTCACCCGCCGGCGCCGCAATGGGTCGGTTCAGGTCGCAGGCGGCGAAAACGATGGCGGGCTCGATCATGTTTTGCGGGCCGTTCCAAGGGCCGTCGAAACCGGCCAGCTTCTCAGCCCCGACCTCCTTGAATGCCTTCAGCCAGGCACCCCGGCCGCAGCCGACATCGACGACGCTCAGCGGTTTGAACACACGGGCCAGCAGGTAGGCATAGATGCGGGCGCTTTTGTACGAGCCGTCGATCTGCTTTTGGTAGAAGACATCGTCGTAGGCAGTGTCGGTCATGCGCGACGGTCCTAGCGCTTCAATCGGTAGCCCGTGCGGAAGATCCACCCGACGACGCCCAGGCACAACAGCAGGAAGCCCGCCGTGGCGGCAAGGCTCATCGCGATGGGAACGTCGGTGAGGCCGAAGAAGGCCCAGCGGAAGCCGCTGATCAGATAGACCACGGGATTGAACAGGGTCACCGTGCGCCATAGCGGCGGCAGCATGTCGATCGAATAGAAGGTGCCGCCCAAAAAGGTCAGCGGGGTGATGACCAGCAGCGGCACGAATTGCAGCTGTTCGAAGCCGTTGGCCCAGATGCCGATGATGAAGCCCAACAGGCTGAAGGCCACCGAGGTCAGGACCAGGAAGGCCAGCATGGCCAGCGGATGGGCGATGCTAAGCGGGACGAACAGGGCGGCGGTGGCCAGGATGATCAAGCCGAGGATCACCGATTTGGTGGCCGCCGCGCCGACGTAGCCGACGACGATCTCCAACGGCGAAACGGGGGCCGAAAGGATTTCGTAAACGGTGCCGGTAAACTTCGGGAAATAGATGCCGAAGGCGGCGTTCGAGACGCTTTGTGTCAGGATCGACAGCATGATCAGGCCGGGCACGATGAAGGCGCCGTAGGGCACGCCGCCGATCACCGCCATGTGTTCGCCGATAGCGGCGCCGAAGACGATGAAATAGAGCGAGGTGGCGAGCACCGGGGCGACGACGCTTTGCAGCAACGTCCGCCCGGCGCGCGACATTTCGAAGACATAGATGGCGCGCATGCCGCGCAGGTTCATGGTCATGGCTTCCGCACCAGGCTGACGAAGATGTCTTCGAGCGAGCTTTGCGTCGTGCGCAGGTCCTTGAAGCCGATACCGGCGCGGGCGAGATCGTCGAACAACGCCGCGATGCCGGTGCGGTCGGCCTGGACGTCGTAGGTGAAGGTCAGCTCGGCGCCGTCGGCGGCAAGCTCCAGGCGATGGGCGGCAAGCCCCGCCGGCAGGGATTCGAGCGGCCGGTGCAGTTGCAGGACAAGCTGCTTCTTGCCGAGCTTTCGCATCAATTCCGCCTTGGGCTCGACCAGGATCAGCCGGCCACGGTCGATGACGCCGATGCGATCGGCCATCTGTTCGGCTTCGTCGATGTAATGGGTGGTGAGGATGACGGTGACACCGGCATCGCGCAAACGGCGGACCTGAGCCCACATGTCCTGACGAAGTTCGACATCGACGCCGGCAGTGGGTTCGTCGAGAAACAGGATGCGCGGTTCATGCACCAAAGCCTTGGCGATCAGCACGCGGCGCTTCATGCCGCCCGACAGCGTCATGATGCGGCTGTCTTTCTTTTCCCAGAGCGACAAATCGCGCAGCACCCGTTCGACCAGGGCCGGGTCTTGCGGTTTGCCGAACAGGCCGCGCGAGAAGCTGACGGTCGCCCAGACCGATTCGAAAGCGTCCGTGCTCAACTCCTGCGGCACCAGGCCGATGAGCGCCCGCGCCGCGCGGTAATCGGCGACGATATCGTGGCCGGCCACCGTGACGCTGCCGGAGGTCGCCGTGACGATGCCGCAGACAATGCCGATCAGCGTCGTCTTGCCGGCGCCGTTGGGGCCCAGAAGCGCGAAAATCTCGCCTTGGCGGATGTCGAGGTCGATGCCGCACAGGGCTTGGAAGCCCGAGGCATAGGTCTTCGACAGATTTTTAATGGAAACGATCGGCTGCATGGGGCGGAACATAGCCGATGACGGCGACGGATGCAGCGCGCATTTTCCGCTGCCACCGGCAGCGCGCGGCGTATATCGTGGGCGCCGACTGCAACCAACCTTCAGGGGGACCTCATGGCCAAGAAACCCGCGGCGCCCGCGAACGCCGACAAATCCGTCGCCGATGCCATCAAGAAGCTCGGCAAGATGCCGTCGGGCTACATCACCGACGCGATGGGTCGGCTGAATATCGGCTGCTGGATGGACGGCGTGCTGCCGGTGCAGCCGAACGGCCGTTTCTGCGGCCCGGCGCGGACCTTGCGCTATGCCCCGAAGCTGGGCGGCAAGACGGCACCGATGAACATCTACGACTTCATCCGCCAGTGTAAAAAGGGTGAGGTGCTGGTCATCGAAACCGGCATGTCCGACCAGTGGATCATGGGCGAGAATATGGCGCACCATTCCATGTACCAGGGCCTGGCGGCCATGGTGACGGATTCGCACGTCCGCGACTTCGCCGAGATCCGCGAGCTGAAGTTCCCTGTGTTCTGCCGGGGCGCGGCGATTCGCCGCTCGAACCTGGAGCTGGTCGGTATCGACGTGCCGATCACCTGCGGCGGCGGCCAGGTCAACCCCGGCGATATCCTGATGGGCGATCCGGATGGCATCTGCATCATCCCGCGCGGCCGCCTGGCCGACACCCTCTATCAGGCCGAGGACATGGCGATCTGCGAAGCCGAGCAGGAACGCGGCATCAAAGCCGGCCTGCCGATGGACAAGCTGAACGCCATCATCCGCAAAAAGAAGGTGCTGAAGGTCTGAACCGCCGGCTAACTTGGTGCATAGGGGCGGGTTATAACCCGCCCCGACACCCGCCATCATCGCGACAAGCTAGAGATTTGCCATGAATGCCCCGGAAGCCATCCGGCCCGCGACCCGCGAGCAATTGCTCGAAGCGGTGCGCTGGGCAGTGGCCGGCGAGGTGACGCTGGACATCGCGGCGGCGGGCAGCAAACGGGCCTTCGGCCGGCCGGTGGCGGGGGGCGCCCGGTTGGACCTGACCGGCCTTGCCGGCATCGAATTGTACGAGCCGGAAGAGCTGGTGCTAACGCTCAGGCCGGGGACGCCAATTACCGAGATCGAGGCGCTGCTGGCGGCGCGCCGGCAATGCTTGGCCTTCGAGCCGCCGGACCTGGGGCCGCTACTGGGCGCCGAAGCGGGCCAGGGCACGGTCGGCGGCGCCGTCGCCTGCAACCTGGGCGGCCCACGACGGATCAAGGCGGGGGCGGCCCGCGACCATATCCTCGGTTTCCACGCCGTCAGCGGCCGGGGCGAGGCCTTCAAGTCGGGCGGCCGGGTGGTCAAGAACGTCACTGGCTTCGACTTATCCAAGCTGATGGCCGGATCGTTCGGCACGCTGGCCTTGATGACCGAACTGACGGTGCGCGCCCTACCGGCACCGGAGAAAACCCGCACCGTGCTGGTGCTGGGCCTTGCCGACGAGCGGGCGATGGCGGCGATGAGTGCGGCGCTCGGCAGCTCTCACGAGGTTTCCGGCGCGGCGCATCTGCCGGCGGGAATCGCGGCGGGCTCGACCGTGAACTATGTCGGGCGGGCCGGCGGCGCGGTGACGGCGCTGCGCGTCGAAGGCTTCGCGCCGTCGGTGGAAGCCCGGGCGGCCGGGCTGCGCACCCTGCTGGCCCCGTTTGGCGCCATCGAGGAATTGCACAGCCACAATTCGGCAACATTCTGGCGCGAGGTGCGCGACGTGAGCTGTTTCGCCGCGCCGAACGACAAGCGTCAGGTCTGGCGGCTGTCGGTGCCGCCGATGGCCGGAGCGGCGACGGCGGCGAAGATCGTGGCCGACCTGGGCGGCGAGGCCATGTACGACTGGGGCGGCGGGCTGGTCTGGCTGGCCATCCCGCCACGGCCGGACGCCGGACACGCCATCGTGCGGGCCGCCTTGCCCGAGGGCCATGCGACGCTGATCCGCGCCGACGCGGAGATTCGCGGGACGGTGCCGGTATTCCAGCCGCAGGCCGGCGCGCTGGTCGAACTGGCGCGCCGGGTCAAGCAAGGGCTCGACCCGAAGGGCGTGCTCAACCCGGGGCGGATGGTCGAGGGGATGTAGGGATTTGAGGGATGCCGGCAAGCGCCGGTTCCCCCTCACCCCGACCCTCTCCCCACTAGGGGAGCGGGAGCAGGATGGAAGTGTGACGCATGCAAACCAATTTCAGCGCGGCGCGGCTGGCGGAGCCGGAGATCGGCACGGCCAATGCCATCTTGCGCACATGCGTCCATTGCGGCTTCTGCACGGCGACCTGCCCGACCTATGTGCTGTTGGGCGACGAGTTGGACAGTCCGCGCGGCCGCATCTATCTGATCAAGGACATGCTGGAGAACGACAAGCCGGCAAGCGAACAGGTGGTCCAGCACATCGACCGCTGCCTGTCGTGCCTGTCGTGCATGACCACCTGTCCGTCCGGCGTGCATTACATGCATCTGGTCGACATCGCGCGGGCCCGTATCGAGAAAACCTATCGCCGCCCGGCGGCCGACCGCCTGCTGCGCCGGCTGCTGGCCTGGTTGCTGCCGCATCCGGGACGGCTGCGTATCGCGCTGATCGGGGCGCTGCTGGCCAGGCCCTTGGCGCCGCTGTTTTCCGGGCGGCTGGGAGCGATGCTGAAACTGGCGCCACGCAGCCTGCCCGGCCCGTCGCCAACGGATCTGCCGCAGGCGTTCGCCGCCGAGGGTGTGCGCAAGAAACGCGTCGCGCTGCTGACCGGCTGCGCGCAACAGGTGCTGCGCCCATCGATCAACGAGGCGACGGTGCGGCTGCTGACCCGCCACGGCTGCGAGGTGGTGGTGCCCATGGGCATCGGTTGCTGCGGCGCGCTGGTCCACCACATGGGCGACGAGGACGCAGCGAGGGCAGCGGCGCGCGCCAATATCGCCGCCATCGAGGCAGCCGAGGCCAAAGGCGGACCGTTCGATGCGCTGGTCATCAATGCGTCGGGCTGCGGCACCACGGTCAAGGATTGGGGCCACCTGCTGGCTGAGGACACGGCCTGGGCCGACCGCGCAGCACGTATCGGCGGGCTGGCCCGCGACATCACCGAAGTGATGAGCGAGATCGGCCTGACCAACGTGGTGCCGCACGCCGGCCTGACCGTCGCCTATCATTCGGCCTGCTCCATGCAGCACGGCCAGAAGCTGAAAGAGCCGCCGAAGAAGCTGTTGGCGGCGGCGGGCTTCACGGTGCGCGAACCGGCGGAGGGGCACTTGTGCTGCGGTTCGGCCGGCACCTACAACATCTTGCAGCCGGCCATCGCCGAGCGGCTGCGCGCACGCAAGGCGAGGAACCTCGACGCCACCGGGGCGACAGTGATCGCCACCGGCAATATCGGCTGCCTGACTCAATTGGCCGGGGCTACCGCAATGCCGGTGGTGCACACGGCGGAACTGCTCGATTGGGCCACCGGCGGGCCCTGCCCAGCAGAACTGGTGAGGCAATAGGACGCGGCTGACACCTTTCCCCCTCTCCCTGTCCCTCCCCCTCACGGGGGGAGGGAACCTTGCGGTACCCCCGCGACACATTTTCAAACCAACGTGGGTCGTAACAACGTCCCCCTCCCCCCGGCAGTCTCGCCGCCATGGGATAAATGCCGGCGCAGCCGGCGAGGGGGAGGGACAGGGCGGGGGGTGATGCCGCCGCCGTAAAACAAGACAGTCGTTCTGGACGACCGAACCGGGACGGTCTTATCATGCGGCCATGCGTATCCTGCTGCTGCCGATTCTGCTGTTGGCCGCGATCGCGTCCGCCCTGCCGGCGGCGGCGGATCAGACGGATGCGCGCCTGAAAGGCCTGTTCGCCCGGCTGCAATCGACGCAGAGCGCCAATGAGGCGAAACAGCTCGAAGCCGGCATCTGGCAGTTGTGGCTGGAGAACAAGGACCAGCAGGTGGCGCGCAAGGTCGCCGCAGGCGTCGTCGCCATGAATCAGGGCGCCTTGAAGACCGCCTTGGCGATCTTCGACGATGTCGTCAAACAGGCGCCCAATTATGCTGAGGGCTGGAACAAACGGGCCTCGGTCTATTACATGATGGACGCCTACGACAAATCGCTGAGCGACGTGGCGCGCACGCTGGCGCTGGAGCCGCGCCATTTCGGTGCGCTGTCGGGCCTGAGCCTGATCTACCAGGAATTGGGCGACGACGCGAAGGCGCTGAAGGCTCTGGAAAAGGTGCAGGCGCTGCATCCGCTGATGCCGGGCCTCGGCGAGCGCATCGACGCCTTGCGCGAACAAGTCGAGGGCAAGGCCATCTAAGCCATCCGCCCGTGCCAACCCGATCAACCGTTCGATAGGATGCGACGATGAGCAAGATTCTGGTGCTGGGCGCCGGCAAGATCGGCGCGACGGCGGCCGATATGTTGGCTGAAACGGGCGACTATACGGTGACGCTGGCCGACGGCGACGCCAAGGCCTTGGCGGCCCGCGCACCGGGCAATGTCCGCCACCGGATCGTCGACGTCACCGATACGGCCGCCCTGAAGAAGGCAGCGGCGAAGCAGGACTACGTGATCTGCGCGCTGCCCTTCTTCCTGAGCGTCGCCGTGGCGCGCGCCGCCAAGGCGGCCGGCGCCCATTACTTCGACATGACCGAGGACGTCGCCACGGCGAGCGAGATCCGCAAACTGGCCAAGGGCGCCAAAACGGCCTTCGTCTGCCAGTCGGGGCTGGCGCCGGGTTTCATCTCCATCGTCGCCAACAGCCTGTTGCAGGATTTCCAGGAGCTGCACGACATCCGCCTGCGCGTCGGCGCCCTGCCGCAATACCCGGATAATTCGTTGAAATACAACCTGACCTGGAGCACCGACGGGCTGATCAACGAATATTGCAACGGCTGCGACGCCATCCACGAGGGCCGGCGGCGCGAGTTGATGCCGCTCGAAGGCCTGGAGCGCTTCTCCCTCGACGGCATCGATTACGAGGCGTTCAGCACATCGGGCGGCATCGGCACCCTGTGCGATACGCTGGCCGGCAAGGCGCGCAACGTCAGCTATAAAACCGTGCGCTACCCCGGCCACCGCGAGATGGTGTCGATGCTGGCCCGCGACCTCAAGCTGTGCGAGCACCGCGACACCTTCAAGGCGCTGATCGAATACGGCGTGCCGACGACACGCCAGGACGTGGTGCTGGTCTTCGTCACGGTGACCGGTAAGCGCGACGGGCTATTGAGCCAGGAAAGCTACGCCAAGAAGATCTATGGCGACGCCGAACGCGGCGGCCGTTCGGCGATCCAGAAGACCACCGCTTCCGGAGTTTGCGCCATGGTCGACCTGCACCGCGCCGGCAAGCTGCCGAAGCAGGGCTTCGTGCGCCAGGAACAGGCCGATTTCCGGGACTTCATCGCCAACCGCTTCGGCAAGGTCTACGCCTGAGGGTAGGGAGCGGTTGCCCATCCTTCGAGACGCCGGCCCTGCCGGCTCCTCAGGATGAGGCCGATATTGTTTTCCTTACCCTGAGGAGGCGCACGGCGCCGTCTCGGAGGGCGGTCGGGTATCGCACCGCCCGCCGTCGATCAGCCGCGCCGCGGCAACATGGCCGTCAGCACGCCATCGCGCAAAATATAGTGGTGAAAAATCCCGGCGGCCGCGTGCAACCCGGCCAGCCACAGGATGGCATCGCCGAGCAGGCCGTGGAATTCGGCGAGCGGATTGCCGATGGCGCGCATCGCCGCCATCGGCGGGGCGATGTCGCCGATGACGAAGAGCGTCAACGGATGGCCCTGAAACCACGCGCCGAAGATGGCAACCAGTGGCACTGCGATCAGCAACAGATAAAGCAGATGGTGGGTCGCCGTTGAGGCGATCCGCATCCAGCGTGGCTGAGGCAACGGTTCCGGCCGGCGGTCGGCCTGCCGCCAGGCAAGCCGCAGCACGGTCAGCGCCAGCACCAACATGCCCAGGGTTTCGTGCAGGGTACGGCTGAAATCCGAACCCGGCGCGTAAATGCGGGCTTCCCGCCCTTCGGGACTGACGATGTAGGCGGCGACGACGAGTCCGGCGGTCAGCCAGTGCAGCCAGATCGCGACGTTTCCGTATCGGTTGGCCGAGCCGCTAAGACCCATGACGATTCTCCTGACGTTGGCTGTTCCCGCGCGGTCGCCACTTTGTACGGGACGGCCGCGCGGGGCAACAAGCCATGTCAGCAACAGCGTTCAACCGCGATCGTTATCGTGGCGATCGGAACCGTGGTACCCGTGGTGGCCTTGGCGATGGCGGCCCTCGCCACGGTCGTCATGGCGGGCCATCATGCGCTGGCTCAGCATGTCTTCCAGGGTCTTCTTCTGGGCGTCGGTCAGTGTCGCGTAGAAGGTGTCGTAGGCGGGACGGATGGTCTGGACGATAGCTAGGCCGTCGCCCATCCGATTTTCCATACGGGCCAAGCGTTCGGCGCTGGTGACCGGACCGTCCTCGGGTTTGGCTGCCGCGCAGGACTGTTCGGCGCGGGCGCTGCCGGCGCGCAGCGCTGTCGTCAGCCGGCCCCAGGATTCGGTTTGGGCAGGCGTGATGTCCAACCGCTTTTCACCATAGGCGATGGCACCGGCCAGCATGGCGTCGCGATGCGGATTGCAGGCGGCGGCAAACATGCCGAGCGGGCCACCCATCATGCCGGGATGACGCGCCATGCCGGGACCGAAGTCTCGGCCCGGGCCTCGACCCATGCCCTCGCCGGGACTGCGCCGGTCGCCGTCATACTGGGCGCCGCGCATATGCTCCATCCGGGGACGGCCTTCGCTTTGCGCGTTGACGGCAAAGAAGCCGGCAGCCAAGCCAGCCGTGGCCAGGCCGGCGACGAGAAAGATTTTGGCCTGCTTGTTCATGGGGAAACTCCTTTCGGGGATACGTGTTCCGCAGCCAAGATATAGGCCCGCCCCGTTGCGCTGTTGTTTCGCAGCACCAAGATATTTGTAACAGTGTGTTTCAATCCGGTCGGCCGCAACCGGACGTTACAAAGATTTCCGGCGGGCGGCGCCGGCTTCGCTATAGTCCGCGCCATGAATGCCACAGAAACCCAACCCCGGCTGCTGGTGGTCGACGACGACCGCGAGATCCGCGACCTACTATCGCGCTATCTCGGCCGCCAGGGCTTCAAGGTCGAGACCGCCGGCGACGGCCACGAGATGGACCGCCGGCTGGCGCAGGCGCGATTCGACCTGGTGGTGCTCGACATCATGCTGCCCGGCGAGGACGGCCTGTCGCTGTGCCGGCGCATCCGCGCCCAATCCGCCCTGCCGGTCATCCTGCTGACGGCGGTGGCCGAGGAGACCGAACGCATCGTCGGCCTGGAAATGGGCGCCGACGACTATCTGGTCAAGCCGTTCAACCCGCGCGAACTTCTGGCCCGCATCAAGGCGGTACTGCGCCGCACCGGCACCGCCGAACGCGGCCGCGACACCGGCGGGCGGGTGTTCGTCTT
>CANITX010000003.1 GCA_947470575.1 Rhodospirillales bacterium | reverse complement strand
GTCCTGAACCTGCCCGGCAACGACACCAGCACCTATCTGGAAGGCCTCAAAGCGCGGGCCGACCGCGCCAACACGCGGCTGAAGGGCATCGGGGTGCCGACGCGCTAAGCGGACGCGGGGCGGCCGGAAGCGAGACGCCGGAGCGGCGTCTCGCGGTCAGGTCGCATCCCGCGGACTGGCGGTATCAGGCGGCGAGGCGGTTCAGTTTGATCATCCGGCCGCCGATCAACCATTCGGCGATATAGAGATTCCCGGCGGGGTCGGCGGTCAGCCCGTGGGGGCTGTTGAATTTGCCGGCTTCCAGGACGGCGGGGCGAACACGGGCCCCCTGCCCGTCGAGCGCGTTCGGCCAGCCGGGCCGGGCGCAGACGGGCAGATTGTCGCCGAGATGGCAGACGAAGCGGTCGGCGCTGTCGAAGACGCTGAGGCGGGCGCTGAGATCGCCGACGATCAGATCGTTGCCGGCCACCACGAAGCAGCTCGGCTTCTTCAAATGGTCCTGACCGAAGACGCGGCGGAAGCGGCCGGCGGTATCGTAGACCTGGACGCGGGAATTCGCCCGGTCGGCGACGTAGAGTTCGGGTTCGGACTTGCGAACATCGATGAGGATACCGTGCGGGCAACTGAAACGGCCGGCGCCGTCCTCGCCGTTCAGCGATCCGAGATAGGTTCCGGCCTTGTCATAGCGATGCACGTAGCTTTTGCCGTAGCCGTCGGCGACCCAGACATCGCCGTTGCCGCCGAAACGTTCCTGGTTGACGGCCACCGCGGTCGGCGACCAACGGGCCCCGGCGTAGTCGGGCAAGGCCGGCATGTCGAGGCGCAGGGCCAGGGTGCCGCCGACATCGAACTTGAGGACCTGGCCGGCGGCGCCGGAGGAATCCTTGCGGTATTCGTAGCCGATGTCCTTGAACCGCTTGGCGCCGTTATCGGTGACCCAAAGATATTCACGACCGTTTTCCTCGACCAGGACGAGGTTGTGAATTTCGACGGCATCGGCCTTCCACGAGTTCTGCAACTTGCCGGCACGATCGTAGACGAGGATTTCGGGACGGCCGGGATGGCTGGTGTAGATGCTGCCGTCGCGACCGAAGGCCATGCCGGGATGCACCCAACCTTCGGCGGCATCGCCGGTGTCGGGATAGACCGCCCAGTTGTCGATCCATTCGTATGCGTGCGCGCCTTCGCCGATCCGCATCATCTTCGATCCAAGCCTTCCGAGGTCCGTTGCGAGAGGGGAGCGCAGATTAATCGCCCGGCGCGACGATGACCAGATGCTCGGCGGCCTGGAAGATCGCCAGCAATAGCGCCTCGTACAACGGCGGGGCGCGGTGTTAAATGGCGGGACCATCCCGCCGCAACCCCGGAGAACCGCCATGCCGCGCCACCTGCATTCCGAACGCCACCTGGTGTCGCGCATTGGCTGGCTGCGCGCCGCCGTGCTGGGCGCCAACGACGGCATCGTTTCGACGGCCAGCCTGATCGTCGGCGTGGCGGCGGCGGCGACGGCGACGTCGGAGGTGCTGATCGCCGGCGTCGCCGGGCTGGTGGCGGGGGCGATGTCGATGGCGGCGGGGGAATACGTGTCGGTCAGTTCGCAGGCCGACACCGAACGCGCCGACCTGGACCGGGAGCGGGCCGAGCTGGCCAGCCAGCCGGAGTTGGAACGCGAGGAACTGGCGCAGATCTATGTGAAGCGCGGCGTCGAGACGGGGCTGGCCCGCCAGATCGCCGATCAGATGATGGCCAAGGACGCGCTGGGGGCGCATGCCCACGACGAGCTGGGCATTTCCGAAATCACCACGGCGCGGCCGGTGCAGGCGGCGCTGACCTCGGCCGCCACCTTTTCGGTGGGGGCGGCGATGCCGCTGGCCATGGTGGTGGTGGCGCCGCAAGCCTATCTGGCGGTGGCGGTGGCGGTGGCGTCGCTGTTGTTCCTGGCGCTGCTCGGCGCGATCGGGGCGCGGGCCGGCGGCGCCGTGGTGTGGAAGGCAACCTTGCGGGTGACCTTCTGGGGGGCGCTGGCCATGGCGCTGACGGCGGGTATCGGCAAGCTGGTCGGTACGGTCGTCTGAGAGGCGCGCGGCGCCGTGGTCTAAGGGCGCGAGGCGCCGTGGTTGCCAGGGGCGACGACGCGGCCCAGAATACCGACATCCACCCGCGTCCCGGAGTAACCAGCATCGCCCGTATCGTCGCCTATGCGCGCGGCCTGTTCGCCGAAGGGGGAATCCTGCGCGCCTTGCGCCACCGGGATTTCCGCCTGTACGCGCCGGCCGGCTTCGTTTCCAACATGGGATTGTGGATCCAGCGGGTCGGCGTGCAATGGCTGGCCTGGTCGCTGACCGAATCCTATGCCTGGCTGGCCGCCGTGGCGCTGGCCGAGGCGGCAACGCTGATGGCCTTCCTGCCGCTGTTCGGGGCGCTGGTGGACCGCGGCGACCGGTTGAAGCTGGGGCGCCTGGCGCAAGCGACGCTGATCGTGCTGGCCGGCGCCTTCGGCCTGCTCACCGTGTTCGACATGGTAACGATCTGGAGCCTGATCGGGCTGATGGCGGTCTATGGCACGGCGCAGGCCTTTTGGACGCCGATCCGGCTCAGCATGGCGGCCAATCTGGTGCCGCGCGAGGACCTGCCGTCGGCCATCGGCATGGGCGCCGTGCTGTTCAATCTGGCGCAATTCCTGGGCCCGGCGCTGGCCGGGCTGGTGCTGGCCGTCATGGGCGATCACCGCGACAGCATCGGCTATCTGTTCCTGATCAACAGCTCGACCTTCATCGGCTATCTGATCGTGCTGTGCATCATCCGGCTGCGCACGGTGGAGACCAAGCGGGCAAAGGATTCGCGCTTCGTCGCCGACCTGGCGGAAGGCTTGCGCTATTGCCTGTGCCGCGAGGGCCTGGGCCTGTTCATGCTCAACATGCTGCTGGTCAACATCGTGCTGCGCTCGCACCGCGATCTGTTGGCCGGGCTGGCCGACGGGGTTTACGGCGCCGGGGTGCACGGCTTCGCGGCGCTGCAATCGGCGGCGGGCCTGGGCGCCATCTTCGGTTCGGCGTTCCTGACCAAGTTCAGCCGGGTCGAGGGGTTGACCCGGCTATTGCTGGGCGCGGCGCTGCTGGCGGCGCTGTGCCAATTCGCGATCACGGCGACGGGAAATTATTGGGTCGGCATCGTCAGCGTCGGCGTGCTGGCCATGTTCATGGGATTTTACGGCATCGGCAGCCAGGTGCTGGTGCAAAGCGCCATTCACGGCAGCATGCGAGGCCGGGTGATGAGCCTGTGGTCGATGGGCACCCGCGGCGGGCCTTCGGTCGGCGCCTGGGCGGTCGGGCTGGCGGCCGAAGTGTGGGGCCTCAGGATCGCCCTGGCCGGGGCGACGGCGTTGTTCCTGATCGTCGTGTCGATCGTCGTGTGGCCGAAGCGCAAATGGCTGGCCCAAGCCATGGAAACGGCACCGGGAGAGAATCTGCCGGCGGGGATGGCCAAGCGGGGCTGAGGCCGGCGCTTGGCTTTTGCGGTTTGGCACAGGGCTTTTGCGATTTTGCATGGGCGGGAGTAGCATGCCCCCCAAGGCAAAGGCCCACCGACCGTCCAGGGAGACGTCCATGCAAATTCGAACCCAAGATTCCATGAAGGTCCGCAAGATTTCGGAGCACATCGGCGCCGAGGTGAGAGGCGTCGACCTGTCCAAGCCGGTGGACGCGGAAACCAAGCGCCGGCTGAACGAAGCCCTGGTTCAGAACATCGCGCTGGTCATCAAGGATCAGACGTTCGATGGCCCGCGGCAGTTCTACGACGCCGCCTGCCTGTTCGGCGAACCGCAGGCGCGCGACTATTCGACCCATTCGTTGCCGGACCTGCCGCAGGTGCACATCATCTCCAGCCATCACCGCAACAAGGACGGCACGGTCAACTATACCGGTCCGCGCTGGCACACCGATCACGCCAACCACGAATTCCCGCCCAAGTACACGATGCTTTACGCCGTCAAGCTGTTCGAGACCGGCGGCGGATCGACGGGCATCGCCAACATGCGCGCCGCCTACGACGCGTTGCCGGAAGCGACGAAGAAGCGCATCGACGCCATGCAGACGGTCAACGTCATCGCCGGCAGCGCCTCGAAGAACGTCAATTCCGACCGGCTGGCCTGGCAGAAGGCGGCCAACCCGGAGCCGGTGATCCATCCGCTGGTGCGCACCAATCCCGATACCGGCAAGAAGGCGATCTATTTCCACCCCGGCCGGGTCGAGAACATCGTCGGCATGACGCCGGTCGAATCGCACAAGCTGCTGGACGAGCTGGTCGAACACGCGCTGAAGCCGCAGTACATCTATAACCACCAGTGGTCGCTGGGCGATGTGCTGATCTGGGACAACCGCTCCGCCCTGCACAAGGCCAACTACGATTACGATCCGCTGGACACGACCCAGGAGCGGCGCCTGTATCGCACGCTGATCAAGGGCGAACGGCCCCACTGAGCGGCCTTAGGGCGCGGGGGCGTCGGCAGCGAAGCGCCGCCGACGTTGTGACGCCCGTCACAGATGGTGGACACCGGCTCCCTATAGGGTATCGGCATGTTCACCTTCGAGAACCCCGCGACGTCAACCGCAACGTCGGCAGCAGCGGCCCGTCCGTCGGTCTTCGCCAGACTGTGGCGGCGGTTGGCGGCTCTGCCACCGTGGCAGCGGGACGTGTTCATCGGATTGGCGGCGCCGGCGGCGCTATGCATGGTCTTCGCGGCCGGTGAGATCGCGCTGCGCGCCGAACAATACTATCGCTTCGGCAGCCAGGGACCGGCGGTCGAGTCCGTCGTCAACCGAAACGTCTGGGAGTCCGTCGGCGAGCGCCGTCGGCCGCGACCCAACGCGGTTCTCGGCCGCATTCAATTCAGCGACCAAGGCTTTCGCGGCAAGGCCGTGGCCATACCCAAGCCCGAGGGTACCGTCCGCATCGCCTTTCTGGGCGCTTCAGGAACGTTTGACCTCTTTGTGACACACGACAACGAAACCTGGCCGGCCGTTGCCATGGCGCGACTCGGCGCGGCCTATCCCCGCTGCCGCTTCGACTTCGTCAATGCCGGCGTGCTCGGCGACATCACCCGCGCCGTGGAAAGCCGCTTCGTCGAGGATACGCAGCCATATGCCCCCGACATCGCCGTCGTCATGCTCAACGACATTTTTTCCATGGCGCGCCGGCACCTGAACCTGGGCGACGGCGAATACCGGCCGAGCTGGTTGGCCAAGCATTCCCACCTGTGGCGGACGGTGGAGAAAAACATGGAAGCCGAGCAGCTGCTGCGCATCGCCGGCCGCCGCGACCTTGCCAAACGGATCGATCTGCCGGTCATGCTGGCCGACGTCGGTTCCGAAGCCGGCCACCTGTTGGCAACAACCAAGGAGCAGGGGGTGCTGCCCGTCGTGGTCGAGAAGGCGCCATGGCTGCGCCGAGAGCAATCGGCCGACGAGCAACTGGCCCTTGCCGGCGCAACGAATCTGGCCGGCACGGCGACCCGGGCCGTCTACGTTCCCCAAGCCTACACCGGCGACGTCACCGAGGCTTTCTATTCCTATAACGCCCGGCTGCGCGAAGCCGCGGCGGCGCACGCCGCACCGTTCATCGCCACCGTCGAACGGATGCCAGCCAGACCGAACTACTATGCCGATACGGTCCACACGACCGCTGCCGGCAGCGCGATCTTGGGCGCCATCGTCGGCGACGGCCTGGCGGCCAATACCGCCGTCGCGCGGCTGATCGCCGAACGCGGCAAGGGTTGCAACGCCGCCCGCTGAGGCGCCGCTACATCACCAGATACTGGAATTCCGCCTGCGGTTCGAAGGCGCCATAGGCCGCCAGCGCCAATAGACCCACGTACCACAACGCGGACACGGCGACGGCATACGGTTGCGGCAGATGGCGGTGCAACAGGCGGTACATGGCATCCCTCACTGGAAGAATCCTATCGTGGCGGCACCCCAGACACTCAACACGCCGGCAAGATCGGGCTTGCGCACGATGGCGAAGGCAAACCAAGTGTAATGCACCGTCAACAGCGTCGATAGCACGGCGAGCGCCGCCTGCGCCGGCGGCCAGACGACAGCAGGCAGGCGGCGCTTCACGATCTGGAAGCGCTGCCAGACGATCAGACCGAAACCGTGGAACAGGCCCCAGCAGATGAAGCGCAGCGACAGTTCGTGCCACAGGCCAATGACCAGCAAGGTCGCGATGGCGCCAAGCGCCGGACTACGCGTCACCGAGACGACGGCACCGTAGACGTAATCGCGGCACCAACTGGTCAGCGAGATGTGCCAGCGCTGCCAGAATTCCGACAGGTTTTTGCTGAAGTACGGCCAATTGAAGTTTTCGATCACCCGAAAGCCCAGCAGCCGTGCAAAGCCGATGGCAACGTCGGCGAAACCGGAGAATTGGAAATAGAGATTGCAGCCGCCCTGCACGATCCAGAGGTAGGCGTAGAGCGAAGGATGCTCCGACTGGATGCCGTGCATCCAATCGCCGAGCCGGCCGCCGATCAGGTAGTTGCCGATGAAGGCGATTTTGACGTAGCCGTAGAGGATGCGTTCCAACCCCTCGCCGAGCAGCGTCAGATCGAGCCGCACGCGGTAAAAGTCGCGTTGAAAAGCGCCAAAGCGATGGATCGGGCCGACGACCAGGGTCGGCAAGAAAAACAGATACGCGACGATCTCGGCCGAGCGCGTTTCGGCGAAGTTGCCGCGATGGCGTTCGTAGATCAAGTGCAGGCAACGGAAGGTATAGTAAGACAGGCCCATGGGAATCAGGCCTTCTCTGAGGATCGTCTCGTAGGATGCGCCACGTGCCCCGAATTTGAAGACACTCAGAATGGCGATGAAGCCAACGGTGACGGTCGCCACCACCCATCCAGCCGGGTGCGGCTGGCGGGCGATCAGACAGGTAACAGCCGTGAAGCCCACGAGAATGACGGCCGAAACAGGCGCCATGTAAGCAAGAAAGACGGCGGTGACGGCCACCAGGGTCCCCCGCCGCCAAGGCTCCGGCGTCAGCCAGTACAGGCTGAACGTTGCTACCATCACAGTGAGCCATGCGAGCGATACGTAGGACATATCCGGCCTTCACTACCCCTTTGCCATGGCCCCTGCAGGGACTATCGCGGCGTCTCGGTCTCCAACAACTTCACAACATCGCCCAATCTGCCGATGGTCATGATGGCAGTGGGCGTCAATTGCCGCTGGAAGGCGGTTTCGATCTCCAGGATCAGATTGATGAAGCCGAGCGAATCCCACCCCTTGGTATTTTCCGCCGATGCGTCGGGCCCCAGATCGTCGACGGCGCATCGGAATACCGTCGCGGCGATTTCGCGCAGACGCAACCAAATGGCTTGCGCATCGGCAGTCGGCGGTGCCGGTTCGAGCACGCGCGTCGACCAGACCCCATCGCGGCGAGTCAGATGGCGGGGCATGAAGCCAAAAGCATCGTGAAAGCGGGCAATCGCCGCCGGATCGGGCTGAGACCCGACGATGACCACCTGTTCGAATTCCGGATAGGCGAAAGCGTCCCTTAGATGCGCCTCCGCCGCCGCCAGCCGGGCAAAGCGGCCGGCATCGAGCAAAACATGGCGCGCTCGGCCACGGGCGATCCAGCCGAGATCCTCGGCGATGAGGGGTGCGGCGCGCGATGCCAGCAAGAGACACCGGCCCCCAGCGACCAGTACATGCAGCAGGGCCCCGAGGACCGCCGTGTCATCGAGATCGACACTGCCGATGGCCAACACGGAACCGCGCCCGGCGGGAAGCCAAGACCGGGCATCGCCGGCGGCGCGGCCCACATCGAGATCGTCGGAGAGCGCTGCCGCGCATAGCGCGGTCACGGCACGGACAAGAACGGGATCGCTTGGCAGCGCTACGCCATCGTCGCCCACCAGCAGCTCCGACAGCCGGCGTCGCGATAGCACGGAGCGCCCCTCGAAGGTAGGCCAGGCCGGTTCTCCGGCTTCGGCCAACGCAGCCATCAGGCGACGAGGCCACAAGATGCGCGCCGCCTCTTTGGCAGCCGCGATCTCGCTGAGCGCGGCACGGCGGACCTTGCCGGTGACGGCGGTACGGGGAAAGACGGGTACGGCGTAGACAACACGGGGAATCTTGAAGGCCGGTAACCGGTTGCGCAGGTGGTCGCGCACCCGATCGAGGCCAATCGCTTCGGCCACATCGGCTTCGACGAAGAGGGCGGGCACGAAGCCTTCGATTCCCGCCGGGTCGGATACCGCCGCGACGGCGAAGGGCGTATCCGCCAACAGCGGAACCAAGGCCTCCTCCACCTCTTCCGGCGCCACCTTCAGACCGCCAACGTTGATGGTATCGTCGACGCGCCCGATAAAGCTGAGATAGCCATCGGCATCCATGGTGCCGAGGTCGCCGGTGTCCAGCCAGTCGCCGTGCAGCTTGCGTTGCCAGGCTGCGTCGTAGCCGTAATAGCCCGATGCCTTGTTGACCCCGTCGACCTGGATACGCCCGATCGTGCCTGGTGCCACATCGACGTCATTTTCGTCGACGACGCGTACCCGCACCCAAGGCGTCGGCAGGCCGACCGTATCGATCTTTGCCGGTTCGGCATTGAGCTCGATGAAGGTCGAACGAATAGCCTCGGTCAGGCCGTAGCTGACGAAGCAGCGGGTCCGCGGCAGCAAGGTCAAAAGTTTCCGCCGACGATCCGGCTTGAGATGGCTGCTGCCGATTTCGATCCACCGGATGCGCCCGGCGAGCGCACCCAACGCCTGGGCCTCGGTATCGAGCAGCAGGCTCAACACCGGGACCGACATCGACAGCATGTTGCAGTCCTTGACGCGCAGGGTCTCGGCCGCCGAAGCCGGCGTGAACAGGCCGGACTGCAGCACGATGGTGCCGCCGAGATGCAGTGCGCAGCGTGTCCGCCCCATGCCGAAGCCGTGTTCCAACGGCGAGGTCACGAGGTCGCGCACGGTGTCGTCGACACCCATGCGTTCGTTGATGTACTGGGCCGTTCCCGATAGCGCCCGATGCGACAGCAATGTGCCGCGCCGTTCGCCGCCGGTCGTTCCCGAGGTCAGGATCAGCAGACCGATGTCGGCGTGGGACACATGAGCCAATTCGCCTGGCTCGGCGGCCAATAGGTCGGCGAGGAAACGGTGCGGCGTATCCCCCAAGTCGGGAGCGCCGCCCGCAGTAGACGATCCGACGACAACCAGCCGGGGCCGAAATGCCGCCGCCACCCGGCCGACATCTTCCTCGCGCCCGGATACCGGCATGACCGGCATGCCCGCCGCCATGGCCGAAAGAACGCCCAGCAACAGATCGACCTTATCGGCGGCCGCCACCATGATCCGGTCGCCGGACTTCGCTCCTGCCGCCCGCAAGCCAGCCGCCCCGCGACGCATCAATACATCGAGTTCCCCGTAGGCGATCGTGCGCTCACCGCAAACGACAGCAGGCTGAAGCGGGCGGTTTCGTGCATGCTGGCCGATATGTTCGGGAAGCGGCGGGTAGCTTGGATTCGGAAACATCGTGTGCTTTTAAAACCAATGCGAATCGCCGATGCCGCAACTCTACAAAGGTTTTTGTTCGAGTTGCACCTGTTGAATGGCCGGCAGCGGACGAATTATCCCATCAACCTGCAGCCAGCAGGTGGATCGAGAACAATCCGTCCTCGTCCGTCCAAGCCGCGCTGGAATGCCATCCGGCGCGTTCGGCGAGCGTGGTGAATTCGGTCAGCGTATATTTGTAAGAATTCTCGGTATGGATGGATTCGCCCCGGTGGAATCGGATGGGCATGTCGCCGACGCGGGCCATGTGGTCTTCGGTGCAGACCAGGTGCATTTCGATGCGCCCGAGCGCCCTGACATAGCGGGCTTCATGGCGGAAGCATGCTGGCCGCACTTCGGCATCCAGCTCGCGGCCGATACGCTCCAAAATATTCAGGTTAAAGGCGGCGGTAACGCCAAGGGCATCGTCGTAGGCGGCGTGTAGCAGCCCTTCGTCCTTCTTCAAATCGACGCCGATCACCATGGCCTGGGGCGAAAAATCCCGGCGCAGGCGCCGCAGAAAGCTTTCCGCATCGGCGGGATGCAGATTGCCGATGGTCGAGCCCGGGAAAAACAGCAAGCGGACACCCTCGCCACGCCGGACCGGCAAGACAAACGGCTCGGTGAAATCGGCCGAGACGGGACGGATGTCGAGCCCCGGGAAATGCGCGCGCAAGGAATGCAAAGCGCCCAGCATGTGATCGCTGCTGATATCGACCGGCACATAGGCGGCGGGACGGTCGAGAGCGGAGAGCAGGATACGGGTCTTAACGCTGGAGCCGCTGCCGAGTTCGACCAGTTCGGCGCCGCGGCCCGCTGCCAGGGCGATGGCCGGAGCGCAACGGCGCAGGATCGTGGTTTCGGTGCGCGTCGGGTAGTATTCCGCAAGCTCGCAGATGCGATCGAACAGGGCCGAACCGGCGCTGTCGTAGAAATACTTGCTGTCGAGCGTCTTGATCCGGGCGGAAAGGCCGGCTTTCACGGAACGTTCGAATTCCGAGACGCCGGGGGTCGGTACGCTGTCAGCCATGGCGGCCGAATCGTAAGGCACGTCGAAGGCAGCGGGCATCAGGCGTCCTTTGCCAATCGCAGGCCGGAGAACTGCCAGCGTTTATCGGGTTGGAAGAAATTGCGGTAGCTGGCCCTGATATGACCATCGGGCGTCACGCACGAGCCGCCGCGCAGCACGTACTGTCCGTTCATGAACTTGCCGTTGTATTCGCCAACGGCGCCGGGAGACGGGACGAAGCCGGGATAGCCGACGTAAGGACTTTGCGTCCATTCCCAGACATCGCCGAACAGGCCGGCAGGCGCATCGGCGTCACCGGGCCTAACCGGTGCGGGACATAATCGGCCGCTGCCGGCGAAGTTGCCGGCGACGGGGCGGGGCGCAGCGGCATGCTCCCATTCGGCTTCGGTCGGCAGCCGACTGCCGACCCAACGGGCGAAGGCATCGGCTTCGAAATAGGAAATATGACAGACCGGCTGGGCAGGATCGACGGGCTGCAGGCCGCGCAGCGTCATGCTCCACCACGTATCGCCGCGTCGTTCCCAATAGAGCGGCCCCGACCAGCCGTTGCGGCGTACCGCCTCCCAACCGTCGGACAGCCAGAGCGTCGGCGTGGCGTAGCCGCCGTCGTCCATGAAGGCCAGCCAATCGGCGTTGGTGACGGGGCACGCCCCCAACCGGTATGGCTGCTGGAACACCCGATGGCGCGGCCCTTCGCAGTCGAAGGCGAAGCCGTCGCCGTCGTGGCCGATGGCGATCAACCCGCCGGCGAAGCTGGCCCAGCCGCCGACCGTGACGCCACCTGCATCGACCGCCCGCGGCTCCGGCGGACGGAAGGCGGGGCGCAACGGGTTTTGCGCGAACAGGTGCAGGATGTCGGTGAGCAACAGTTCCTGATGCTGTTGTTCGTGATGCAGGCCGAGTTCGATCAATTGGCGTTGGGCGTCGCCGGCCATCGGCAGGTAGGCCGCCATCGCCGTATCCACATGGTCGCGGTAGGCCCGCACCTGTTCCAGCGTCGGGCGTGTCAGCAGGCCGCGGCGCGGTCGCGGGTGACGTTCGCCGACCGCTTCGTAATAGGAGTTGAATAGGAATCCGAAGCGTTCATCGAAGAGCCGGTAGCCGGGCGCGTCCGGCGAAAGAACGAAAGTTTCGAAAAACCAGGTGGTATGCGCCAGATGCCATTTCGCCGGGCTGGCATCGTCCATCGACTGCACGGTGGCGTCGGCGTCGCTAAGGCCTGACGCCAGTTCGAGGCTGGCGGCGCGCACCTGTCGATAGACCTCGTCGAGCGGCGAGACGGCAGGCGACGGCGCGGGGCGCATAGGTTCAGCTCCTTCAGCCGTTATCCGAACGCCGTGCGGCCCGGGCGCGATCAGCGACCGTGGCGGCGGATGAAAGCGGCGATCTTGCCGATGGCGTCGACGGAATCCGGATGCCCGACATTCTCGCCGATGAAGGCGTGCGGCTGGCCCTGATAGATGTGCACGTCGGCGGTGCTACCGGCCTTGCGGTAGGTGGCGGCGTAGCGTTCGGAAGCCGTGTGCTTGACGTTGCCGTCCTCGGTGCCGTGCACGATCATGATCGGCGGTAGGGCCGAGTGCTGGCCACTTTCGACGATGCGCTGCGGGCTGCCGTCCTGCATCGCCGCCTCGCTGCCCCAATAGGCGTTATGATTGGCGACCAGGTTGGTTTTACCTTCGCGCTGCGCCATGCGGTATCGATCCAGCGGATCGGCGATCGGCCAGCAGGCGATGGCAAAGGCGACGCGCGCGTCCGTCTTGGCTCCGGGTAACGGCAGGGCACCGTAGCGTGGGTCGTCGGGCTTCACGGCGGCGAGCAGCACCTGATGACCGCCGCTGGAGGTGCCGAGCAGGCCGACCTTATCGGCGGCAAAGCCGAATTCGGCGGCGCGGCTTTTCAGCCAACGGATGGCCAGGTTGATATCGGCGATGGACGCCGGATAGCCGGCCTGGGGCGGCATGCGGAAATCGATGGACATGACCATCGTGCCGTCGGCGGCCAACGGCCCGACGATGGGGGCGTTGCGCAACCGGTCGTTGGAAACCCAAGCGCCGCCGTGAACTTCGACCAAGGCCGCCAACGGCTTGGCCGGACGGTAGAGACGGGCCAGCATGGATTTGCCGTCGACCTGCTGGTAGGCGACGTCTTCGACTTTCACATTGCTGCTTGCTTTGACTGCCGCTTCGTCAGGCATGGTCGTCCTCCCCGATACGCATGCCCTAGCCTAGGGCCGTAGGGGGTGGCGGGTCAAATCACGGGGCCGTTAAAAAATAAAGACTGACATCGCCACCGATCCGGGTAGAAACGTCACGGGCGCCCATCCAACGGCCAACGAGCCCGCCAGGGAGGAACCATGAACGGAGCCGAGAGTTTAGTACGGACCCTGCTGGCCTGCGGGGTCGACACTTGTTTCGCCAACCCCGGCACCAGCGAGATGCATTTCGTCGCGGCACTCGACCATGTGCCGGGCATGCGCTGCGTGCTCGGCATGTTCGAGGGCGTGGTGACCGGCGCCGCCGACGGCTATGCCCGCATGGCGGAAAGACCGGCGGCCACCCTGCTGCACTGCGGACCGGGCCTCGGCAACGGCTTCGCCAATCTGCACAACGCCCGGCGCGCCCGGGTGCCGATGGTCAACATCGTCGGCGACCAAGCGACCTATCACCGGCCGCTCGACGCGGCGCTGACCGCCGACACGGAAGCCCTGGCGCGCGCCTGCTCGGTGTGGACGCGGACGTCGGACAAAGCGGCCGCCGTCGGCAACGACGCCGCCGTGGCCGTTCAGGCGGCGCGGACCGCGCCGGGCGGCATCGCCAGCCTGATCCTGCCGTCCGATGTCTGTTGGGACGAGGGCGGCATCGTCGGCACGCCGCTGGCCGTGCCGGCCACCCCGCAAGTGTCGCCCGACATGGTGGAGGGCGCGGCGCGCGCCCTGCGTTCGGGCGAACAAGCCCTGCTGCTGCTGGCCGGGCCGGCGCTGCGCGCCAAGCCGCTGGAGTTGGCCTATGGCATCGCCGCCAAGACGGGAGCCAGGGTGCTGGCGGTGTCGCACAATACGCGCATCGAGGGCGGGCGCGGCCGCCATCCGGTGGACCGCATGCCCTACCCCATCGATCAGGCGGTCGGCCGGTTGAAAGACGTCAAGCATATCATCCTGGTCGGCTCGACCCAGCCGGTGGCCTTCTTCGCCTATCCCAACAAGCCCGGCTACCTGCGCGATCCGAATTCGCTGGTGCATGTGCTGGCACGGCCGGAGAACGACCTGCCCGATGCCCTGGCGCGGCTGGCCGACGAACTCGGCGTCAAGCCGCTGGCGGCCGGCGACGGCGGCAAACAGCCCGAGGCCCAGCGCGGCCGGCCGACGCCGGAAGGCATGGCCCAGACCATCGCCGCGCTGCTGCCCGAGAACGCCATCGTCACCGACGAAAGCGTTTCCTTTGGCCGCGCCTTTTTCCCGATGACGCGCAACGCCGCGCCGCACGACTGGCTGCAGATCACCGGCGGAGCCATCGGCAGCGGCCTGCCGATGGCGGTCGGCGCGGCGGTGGCCGCCCCCGGCCGCCGGGTGGTGTCGCTACAGGCCGACGGCTCGGCCATGTATACGGTGCAGGCGTTGTGGACCCAGGCGCGCGAGAAGCTGGACGTCACCACCGTCATCCTGGCCAACCGCAAGTACGCCATTTTGATCGGCGAACTGGCCAGCGTCGGGGCCAATCCGGGGCCGACGGCGATGGGCATGATGGACCTCGGCAATCCCGACCTCGATTGGGTGCAGATCGCCGGCGGCATGGGCATCGAGGCGGCCAAGGCGACGACCATGGAAAGCTTCGCCGATCTGTTCGCGGCGGCCAACAAGCGCAAGGGGCCGTTCGTCATCGAACTGGCGATCTAGGACAGGACGCTTCCTTCCGTGCGGCGCAGAGAGGACTTCCCGCCGCCGTCGATTATCGATAATCTATACGTAGAACCGGCGTTCCGGCCCTGGGCTGCCGGCCAAATAATCCTGGTGTCACGCGGGCACCCGACGTCGCATCGGGGCGGAATTGCTGCGGCAAACTCGTGCCATTCCCATCCCTGCCAGGAGAGCGGCCCATGAATGTCATCGCATAGGAACCGAAACTGCGGTTCGACAAGCTGTCCCCCAATGTCGGCGTCGAGGTAAGCGGCCTCGACCTTCGCCAGCCGGTTAGCGAAGCGACCCGCCGGCAGCTGATCGACGCACTCGAAGAGAACATCGCGCTTTGCATCCGCGGCCAGACCTTCACCCCGGCCGAATACCTGGGCGCCGTCAGCCTGTTCGGCGAGGTCATGGAAGACCAGAACCGGCGCTATCTGGCCGAGGGCGTGCCGCTGGTCAGCGTGCTGTCGAACCGCTTCAAGAACAGCCAGGGCAGCCAGGCGAAGACGGCGCAAAGCTCTTCATGGCATACCGACCACACCAACCAGGTGTTGCCGCCGAATTACACCTCGCTCTACCCGGTGGAACTGCCGGACCGGGGCGGCGGAACCTCGCTCTGCAACACGCGCGCGGCTTACGAGGCGCTGCCGGAGGATTTGAAAAGGAAGATCACCGGCATGAAGACGGTGAACCTGCTGGCCGGCAGCGCGACGAAGAACCGCAACCCCGACACCCTGGAAGACCAGAAGAACTACAAGGCGCCCTCGCCGATCCATCCGCTGGTGCGCACCCATCCGGTGAACGGCAGCAAGGCGGTATGGTTCCACCCGAACAAGACCGAGAACATCGTCGGCATGAGCCCCGAGGAATCGCAGGAATTCCTGCGCGATCTTACCTACACCCATCTGGTGAAGCCGGAGTTCACCTATGTCCACCAGTGGAAGCTGGGCGACATGCTGATCTGGGACAACCGCTCGGCCCTGCACAAGGCCGGCTTCGATTACGACCCCAATCAGCACCGGATGCTCTATCGCACGTTGGTGCGCGGCGATAAGCCGTTCTGAAGCCGGTTCCCGATTAACGAAAAGCGCCCCGGCATCCGACGATGTCGGGGCGTTTCGCGTTCAGGGCTTGCGCGCCACGATGTGGAAGATGTGCCAGTGCTTGGGCTTGCCGCGCGGGGTGACGGAATCCGTCTCCTCCTCGTCCATCAGTTCCCAGGCGAGCGGGGCCAGCAGTTCCTCGATGCCGTCGCGGGTGAAGAAGGTGATGGTCGGATCGCCGGCCCATTCGTCGCGCACGCCGTAAAGCTGGCAGGCGATGCGCCCGCCCGGACGCACGGCGCGGACGATGCGCTGCCAGGTGGCGGGGAAGGCCGATGGCGGCTGCAACGACAGGGCGAAACTGGAATTGACCAGATCGGCGGTCGGCAGCAGCGCGTCTTCGAAGCGCACAGTGCGGGTTTCCAGCTTGGCATCGGGCGGCAGGTCGGGGCGTTGGCGCAAGCCTTCGATGGCCTTGGCCTCAGCATCGATGGCCAGCACCGACCAGCCGCGGCGCAGCAACTCGACGGTGTCGCGGCCATTGCCGCAGCCGAGGTCAATGGCGAATTTGGCCCCTTCCGAACCGGGATCGGCGGCGAAGCGATTGAGCGCCACCAGGAGCGTGCGGCGCGGCGGACGGTTACCCGTCCGCGCATAATAGGCGGCCCAGCTTTCGCTCGAAGGTTTGTTCATCGGCCCGCTCGATGCCATGGACGTCAGCTTACGCCACGACTCCGGCGATGCGAAGCGTTAGAACCGGGAGGCTCATCCCGCCATTGTCGGCACCTTGGGGCCGGGGCCATAGGAGCCTGCCTTGCGGCGGTAGACCTCGATCACCGGCCGGCGCCGGCCTTCGGGCGGCGTCACCCATAGGCGCAACAGGCTGCGCTGCGGCCGGTCGGATGCGTCTTCGAACGGGCGGCGGGCGTGCAGCATGGTGTAGTTGTTGAAGAACATCATTTCGCCCGGCTCCAACATGAATTCGGCATGGACGTCGGGATTGTCGGCGATGGCGTTGTAAAGCGCCATGGCTTCGCTGAAATCGGCCGGACGGTCGCCACGCAGGTTGGCGGCACGGTCGAAGAATTCGCGGTTGTACAAGCAACTGACCTTGCCGCCGACCAGGGAAAAGACCGGCACTTTATATTCGGTTACCGGCTTGGCGCTCGTCGACGCCTCGCGGGTCGCCATGGGGTAGCCTTCGTAGAGAGCCGGCAACAGATCGGGCCGGGTGGCGAGTATTTCGTTGTAGATCGCCTGCGAGCTGGCGAGGACGCTGAAGCCGCCTTTCGCCGCCTTGTGGATACACATCAGGCCGACGATTTCGTGATTGTCGGTGTGCAGGAACAATTCGTCCCTGCCCTTGTAACCGCGATTGGTCGGATTGTCGGGGCCGACCGGAACGTGGGTGACGCGGCCCAACCGGTCGCCGAAGGCGCTTTGCGTCGCCGCTTCGCCCCAATGGGTGCCGAAGCCCCAGTAGATGCGTTCGAACTCTTCTTCGGAATAGCGGGCGTGTTCGATGCCGGCGACGATCACCGCACCGCGGCCGTCCTGGACGATGCGCAATACCTCGGCCAGCAGCGGATTGACGTCGGGATGATCGAATTCCCGCCGGGTCACTTCCTGCGGCTTGAGGTGGCGGGTCTTGGCCAGGATCGCATCGAAGCCGGCCAGATGCTTGGGCGCGAGACGCAGCATCAGCCCTTCCTTGCCGCCAATGGCCCGGCTGGTCCAGGCGGCGGGATGGTCGATGCGCTGGCGGTAGATGTCGGTCATCTGGCTTCTCCTGAGCAGGGCACCGCAAAACTTTTTTACAGGAGTGACCGAGCGAGTCAATCCGGGCGGCCGGCCATAAAACCGGGCATCTTACTTGAACATCACCGTGGCGATTTCCACTTGCGTATTGGTCGACGAGGTCGGGGCGAAATTGACCCGGGCGCCGACGCGGGAATAGCCGACCATGTGATACATGAAGACCCAGGGCACGAGATCGTCATAGACGATGCGGAAGACGTCCTCCCAGGCTTTGATCCGCTTCTCGCCGGCCATCACAGTGGCATCGGCGATCAGCTTGTCGAGTTCGGGCATGCACGACATCGACTGGACGCCGTCGCAGGCGAAACGGGTGAAAGCGGAGAACACCGGATCGCCTTTGTCGTTGTCGTGCGAACTTTGAAACAGCACCGGGCCGCGATCTTCGGCAAACGGCTTGACCGTCAGGTTGCGCGACTCGCTGCGGTCGATGTTGCGCAGCTTGATGTTGAACCCGGCCGCCTTGTACATGGCCTGCATCGCCTCGGCCGTTTCGGCGGCGTTGGGATAGAGCGCGGGCACGCCCAGGATGGTGATTTCGTTATCGACCGGCGTACCGGCGGCCTTGGCCTCTGCCAAAAGCTGGCGCGCCTTGGCCGGGTCGTAGGGCATCACCCGCTTGTCGAGATCGTGGTTGTGGCCGGCCATGGTCGGCACCACCGCCTGGGTGGCGTGCACGATATCCTTCGACAGGATGCTGCCGCGCACCGTGTGACGGTCGAAGGCATAGTTCAGGGCGCGACGAACGCGAACGTCGTCCAGCGGCTTGCGGCTGGTGTCGATGCGCATGAAGGTGGTTTCGGAATTGAGGAAGCTGTAGTCCATCGCCGGCTCCTTGGCGTCCTGGACCGCGATGTTGGGCGATATGTCGGCCTCGCCGATCTTGACCATGGCGGCACGCACCGCCGATTCGGCACGCCAGACATAGCGCACACCTTCGACCGGCGGTTTGTTGCCCCAATATTTTTCGTTGCGCTTCAGCTTGATCTCGCTGCCCGCCGACCAACCGGCGAAAACGTAGGGGCCAGTGCCGACGGGTTCGAGCGACATCTTGTCCATCACCGTGTTCGGCGAGGTCACGGTCAGCGTCGACATCTGCAGGGGCCGGATCGGCAGCGGTTGGTTGCTGGTGAATTCCTTGGTCAGGGTGCGTTGCAGCGCCTTGATGGTGCTGGCCGCGTTGAACGGCGCGCCGTCGTGGAAGGTCAAGCCCCGGCGCAAGGTGAAGCGCCAGGTCTTGTGGTCGATAGCCTGCCAGGCGGTGGCGAGGCGCGGCTTGATGACGCCGGTCTTCGGATCGACGTCGGTCAGGGTTTCCACGACGTTCTGCATGATCACCGGCCCGGCGCTGGAGCGCAGCGCCTGACAGCCGTCCAGAGTGTCGGGCTCGGAAGCGAGGACCACGGTAATCCATTTGGCGTTCGGCAGGCTGCCGCTGGACTGGGCGGTCGCGTCAGGTACCGGCAGGACGATATAGCTCAACAGGCTCATGGCGATGGCGAACGGCGCGATGCGACGACGAAGCGGCACATCCCGATCCTCCAGACGGTCGCAGCGATGACGGCTGTGCCCACAAGCGCCCGGCGTCATGCAGCGACGCGGCACTCATCGTCTGCAACATTGAACCTTGCCTTATGGCGTCCGCGCCGATTGATTTTGAGCGGCGGCTGCGGAACGCAGCGCTCCTGTTGAGTTTCCGACTCTTCTGCCAGTGCCAGACGGAGTCAAGATCGTTCGGCTGGAGTTGGCCGGGGGCGATTGTCGGGGGTCGGCGGTTGCCGTATATCGATTTGCCTGTCCAAGCTTGGCGGCAGGGTCGAGACAAGGGAGAAATGCGATGCCGGATACAGCGGGTCATGGGGACAAGGCATCGTCGCCGCTGGTGGTGACGGAAGGCAAGCTGACCGACTTCATCGCGGCGGCCTTCGTTGCCGTCGGGGTCGAGGCCGGCGGGGCGCGACGGGCGGCCACGTTGATGGCGGAAGCCGACGCCATCGGCTCGGAGGGCCATGGCGTCTTCCGGCTGGCGCAATACGTGAAGCGCATCCGCGACGGCGGCATCAACACTCATCCGCAGATCAAGATCGACCGCGAGCGCACGGCCATGGCGCTGCTCGACGGCGACAATGCGCTCGGCCATCTGGTGATGAGCCGCGCCGCCGAGATCGCCATCGCCAAGGCGAAGACCGCCGGCATCGCCTGGGTCGGCGCGCATCACAGCAATCACGCGGGCCCCGCCTCGCTCTATGCCCGCATGCCGCTGGCCCACGACATGATCGGGCTTTACGTCGCCGTCGGCAGCGCCAATCATCTGCCGCCGTGGGGCGGCATCGACATGCTGCTCAGCACCAATCCCATCGCCATCGCGGTGCCCGGCAAGAAGCATCCGCCGATGGTGCTCGACATGGCGACCACGGTGGCGGCCTATGGCAAGGTAAAAACCAAGGCACAGCGCAACGAGACCATGCCCGAAGGCTGGATGATCGACCGCCAGGGCCAGCCGCTGACCGATCCGAAGCGCTCCAACGACGGCTTCCTGCTGCCGATCGGCGGGCCGAAGGGCTATGGCTTGGCCTTGATGTTCGGGCTGCTGGCCGGAACGCTGAACGGTGCCGCCTTCGGCCGCGACGTGGTCGACTTCAACGCCGACAGCAAGACGGTGACCAACACCGGCCATTTCGTCGTCGCCATCGACATCGCGGCCTTCTGCGATGTCGACGAATTCAAACAAGGCGTCGACGACATCTGGGACACCATGAAGTCGTCCGACCTGTTGCCGGGAGTGACGGAAATCCGCTTACCCGGCGAGCGGCTGGCACGGATCACCCTAGAACGGCGGACCGGCGGCATTCCGATCCATACCGAATTGCGCCGGGTGTTGGACAAACTGGCCGGAGAATTGGGCATACAGCCGCTCGGCTGACGTCGCGGCGCCGGCCGACCCTTCGAGACGGCCGCTGACGCGGCCTCCTCAGGGTGAGGTTAAAAAGCGAATCCTCATCCTGAGGAGGGCCGCAGGCCCGTCTCGAAGGATGAGCCCGCGCCGTAACGTAACGCCCGTCACGCGGTCGCGCCGGTACTCGTCCAGGACGGCACGCGGCCGGCGCGCACGGCTTCCTCGGCCGAGAAATTGAGCTCGACCTTGATGCCGTTGATCGGGTCGCGGAAAAAAATCTGATAGAGGTCGGAGTTGTGCGCCTTGCGTTCGCTAAAGGCCACGTCGTTGGCCGTCAGGCGGGCGAGAAAACCCGGCATGTCATCGCAATTGAAGCAGACGTGATCGATGCGCCCGCTGCCGCGCCTGCCGTCGGGGACGTCGAGGTCGGTGTCCTTCGGCGTCTTCAGGTAGGTGTCCTGGTGGGCGGAGAATTTGGCTTGGCCGATGTGCACCACGTCCTGATCGCCGATATAAAGCCAGTGTACCGGAAAGCCGAATTCCGGATGATCCCCGGCACGCATGCCCAGCACCTTGCACCACCAATCCCGCGTGCCGTCGGGATCGTCGGTGAGGATCAGGATATGCTCCATGAAGCGAAGACCCATCGCGTGCTCCTTCTTGCTTCGTGTCGAACGATCATCTCATATAGATGATGGTGCCGTTCGGCCCAAGCCTTCCCGGTCCCCAAACCTTCCCGATCCCTTGAAACCCCGGTACATGCCGATGGACCTCACCTTCGCAGGCTATCAATCCGAGGCATCGGTCCATACCCGCGCCGGCCGGGTGTTCGCCGAGCGGCTGGCGGCGCTCTGTAGCGGCGAGGCCAGCCTCGCGCTGATGCCCGATATCACCCAGCAGGGCCGTGCCTCGACCGATCTGTTCGCTATGCTGGCGGCGAACGAGATCGGCTTTTGTTATTACGCCTCCAGCGCCCAGGCCGGCAGCGTTCCCCTGCTCGGCATCCTCGACCTGCCGTTCGCCATCCACGACCGGGCGAAGGCTTTCGCGGCGCTCGACGGCGAGGTGGGCGCGCGCCTGAGCGCGGAGGTCGCGGCGCGGACGCCCTTTCGGCTGCTCGGCTTCTGGGACAACGGCTTTCGCCACTTCAGCAACGCGCGACGGCCGCTGCGCCGGCCGGAGGACTGCCGGGGATTGCGCATGCGCACCCTGAACAGCCAGATTTACCAGGACGTGCTGGCGGCGGTCGGCTTCACGCCGGTGGTCACAGATGCCAAGGATCTGCCGCGCGTCGTCGCCAGCGGCGAGGTCGACGGCCAGGAAAATCCGCTGACCAACCTGCTGCATTTCGGGCTGAACGCCTATCACCCCTATGTGACCGTGTCGGCGCATATCTTTGGCGTCGCCTTGTTCCTGTGCAACCGGACGGCCTACGAGAATTGGCCGGCGGACTTGCGCCACGCGGTGGACGATGCGGCGCGCGCGGCGACCCTGGCGCAGCGGCGCTTCGCCGCCGAGGACGATGTGACCTGCCGCGCCGAACTGGAAAAAGGCGGCACCCGCTTCGTCGATCTGACCCCGGAGGAGCGTGCCGCCTTCCGCGCCGCGGCGGCACCCGTCGTGCAGCCGCGCATCGACGCCCTGGACCGCGAACTCGCCCTGCGCTATCTGGCCAGCCAGGATGGGTGACGGCGTGGGTTTCACGGTACCGCCCCGAAAAGCGCAGGAGGAGAGCCGCGTGGCTAAAACATCCGAGAAGAAATTGAAAGTCGCCGTCGTCGGCGCCGGTTTCGCGCATGGCGCCGACGGGCGAGAGAATTTCGCCATCCGCGGCCACCTGCCAGCGCTGAAGGCGCAACCGGAACGCTTCGAGGTCGTCGCCGTCTGCACGCGGCGCCAGGAATCGGCCGACGAATCGGCTAAGCACTTCGGCGTGCCGCATGCCTTCGCCAGCGTCGAGCGCATGCTCGCGGCGGTGCCCGAAATCGACGTGGTTTGCACCTGCGTCCGTCCGGCCAGCCACTACGAGGCGACGATGCCGGCGCTGAAGGCCGGCAAGCACATCTACTGCGAGCTGCCGCTCGGCATCAGTGTCAAACAGGCCGAGGAGATGTACGCCATCGCCACGGCGAAGGGCGTCAAGACGGCGCTCGGCTACCAGCAGCACTACCATCCCGCCGCCATGGAGATGGCGCGCCGAGTGGCCGAGGGCTACATCGGCCAGCCGCTGATGTTCAATCTCAGCATGTACGGCAGCAACTACATCGTACCCCGGCCGTCGCACCGGCAATGGATCTTCCAGCTCGCCTCCAGCGGCCATCCGGGCTACCGCAGTGGCCTGGGGCTGGAGCGCATCATTGCCGTGCTCGGCTGCGACATCACCGGCATCTGCGCCGACATGTCGATCAAGGTGCCCGAGCGCCCGTCGCTGGACGGCGGCGCCCCGATCAAAAGCGACCAAGCCGACACCATGGGTTTCCTGTTGGAAATGGAGAACGGCATCAGCGGTTCGCTGCACATCAGCAACGCCGCCTGGTTCGGCAGCGGCGAGCGCTTCGAGGTCTACGGCACCGAGGGCATGCTGATGCTGCAATCCTTCGCGCCGACCGAGGGCTGGAGCAAGGAGACCGGCGAGGGCGACCCCAATCGCGGCGGCCTGCGCCTGTTCGGCAACCGCATCGACATGGACAAGTTCATGGCCGACCCGATCCCGCCGGAGCGGCTGCAGCGGCTGTTCGATGAAATTCCGACGCGCAGCGAAGCCAAGACCGGCATCCCGGAAGGCCGCGCTGCCTATTACGTGGCGCAGGCCTGGGCCGCTTTCCACGAGGCCATCGTCAACGGCACGCCCTATGCCCCCGGATTCAAGGAGGCGCTGAAGATCCACGACATTCTGGACGCCAGCGAACGTTCGGTGGAACGGCGCGGTTGGGCGGACGTGAACTACGCCAACCTGAAGGCCGGCAGTGCGTAAGCCGCTGCGCATCGGCGCCGGTGCCGGTTTCGCCGACGACCGGCTGGCCCCGGCCGTCGAACTGGCGGCGAGCGGCGCCATCGACTGGCTGGTCTTCGAGTGTCTGGCTGAGCGTACCGTGGCGCGCGAGAACCAGACGCGGCAGAAGAACCCGGAGCTCGGCTATACCCCTTACCTGCCGATGCGCTTCGAGGCGGTGCTGCCGGACTGCCTGAAAAACGGCACGCGGATCCTGACCAACATGGGCGCCGCCAACCCGCCGGCAGCGGCGCGCATGACCCGACGTATCGCCCGCGACCTGGGTCTGGGCGACATCGCCTGTGCCGTCGTCCAAGGCGACGACGTCAGCGAGCTGGTACGCCGCCGGCCCGACCTGAAAATCCTGGAGAACGGCGAGCCGGTGGAGAGCCTATTGCCGCGCATGGTCTCGGCCAACGCCTATCTTGGCGCCGACGTGGTGCGCCAGGCACTGGCGTTGGGCGCGCCGGTGACGGTCACGGGCCGCGTTGCCGATCCGTCGCTGTTCCTGGCCCCGGCGCTTTACCATTTCAACTGGGATTACGATGACTGGCAGCGGCTGGCGGCGGGGACGGCGGCGGGTCATCTGCTGGAATGCGCGGCGCAGGTGACGGGCGGCTGCTTCGCGGATCCGGGAAAAAAGGATGTCGAGGATCTGGCTCGATGCGGTTTCCCCATCGGCGAGGTGGCGGCGGATGGCGGCGTCGTCATCACCAAACTGCCCGACAGCGGCGGGCGGGTGGACGCTGCCACCTGCACCGAGCAATTGCTCTACGAGATGCACGACCCGGCGTCTTACATCACGCCCGACTGCGTGCTCGACATCACCGACGTCGAGTTGACGTCGGACGGGAAAAACCGGGTGCGCGTCAGCGGCGCGCGGGGCTGGCCGCGTACGCCGTTCTACAAGGTCACGGTCGGCTATACGGACGGCTACATCGGCGAAGGCCAGGTGAGCTATGCCGGCATCAATGCCGTCGGGCGCGCCAAGCTCTGTGCCGAGGTGGTACAGGAACGCCTGCGCCTGCGCGGCTTCAGCTATTCCGAAACCCGGGTCGACCTGATCGGCATCTCCAGCCTGCACGGCGAACGGCCCAACCAGCCGGAACCTTACGAAGTACGGTTGCGCATCGCGTGCCGCACGGAGAACCGCAAGGCGGCCGAGGCGGTCGGCTTCGAGACGCGGGCGATGCACGTCAACGGCCCGGCCGGCGGCGGCGGCGCATCGGAACCGTCGGTGCGCGAAATCCTCGCCGTACAGTCGTTGCTGCTGCCGCGCGAGCTGGTGCGCCCCGAAGTTTTCATCGAGGAAGGCGGCTGATGGTGCGCGTTTACGATCTTGGCCATTCACGGGCCGGCGACAAGGGCGATACGTCGAGCATCATGGTCGTCGCCTATGATGCGGCGGCCTGGGAGGTCTTGCGCCGCGAGCTGACGGCAGAACGGGTGATGGCGGCCTATGCCCATATCGCCCGTGGGCCGGTCACCCGCTACGAACTGCCGAAGCTCAAGGCACTCAACTTCGTCATCGAGCGTGCGCTCGGCGGCGGCGTCACCCGCTCGCTAGCCCAGGACATGCATGGCAAGAGCCTGAGCACGTTGATGCTGACCATCGAGCTGCCAGACGGCAACCGTCCGTAAGGCACAGCCGTTCTCGGTACAGCAGGCCGGAACGACCGGCCGATCGGTCGGCGACCAATGCATAGTAAAAAATCATGCGGTCCATGCCGAAATTGTTATTTTGGTGCTGCCCCCAAAATGACATCCTCGCCAAGTTGAGACGGCCAAGTCCCTGAATAATATTCAAAAACCGCGACGGCCGCTTAAAAAGACAAAAAAATAACGCGGATGTCTTTACAGGCTGGGAGATACGACATGATGTCCGCCAGAGTGTTGCTTGGCACAGGTTTCACCGCGGCCGTCCTTATTCTTTTCGGCGCAGCGCCGTCTTATTCCCTGACCCCGGACGAAATCTTCAATTACAAGGGGCCCGACCGCCAGAAGCTGCTGGAGGAAGGCGCCAAGAAGGAAGGCGAGCTGATCTGGTATTCCACCTTGAACGTGGACACCGGATCGCGTCCGGTCACCGAAGCCTTCGCCAAGAAGTATCCCTTCCTGAAGGCGGAGTTCATTTTTTCGACAGCAGCCCAGAGCATGCAGCGCATGCAGGCGGAAAAGCGCGCCAACTCGGTGCGCGTCGACGCGGTGGCCGCCGGCAACGTCGACAGCCTGAGCGGTTCGGGCCTGTTGCAGCCCTTCTGGTCGCCCCGACTCGAGGAATACAACCAGGACTATATCGACAAGGCCGGCGAGTGGGTCGGCTTCCGAACAGGTTGGGTCGGCATCGCCTGGAATACCAATCTGGTGAAGCCCGAGGAGGCGCCGAAATCGTGGGAAGACCTAGTCAATATCGATCCTAAGTTCAAAGGCAAGCTGATCTGGCCGAACACGGCGGTTTCCGGCGGACCGCGCCTGATCACCCACTGGCGCCTGATGTGGGGCGAGGACAAGACCGTCGAATTCCTGAAGAAGCTCGCTAAGCTGGATATCCGCACCTCGCTCGGCTCGACCAACGAGGTCATCGACCAGACGGTATTGGGCGAATATGCCTTCTCCTTCGCTTCGGCGATGCACGTCATCGGCCGGCTGAAGGCCGACGGCGCGCCGATCGACGGGGCCAACTATGAACCGGCACTGACCAAGACCAGCGGCATCGCGCTGCTCAAGGGCGCACCGCATCCCCATGCCGCCATGCTGTTCATGGACTGGATGCTGGACAAGGACGGCGGCCAGAAAGCTCTGGTCGAAGCCGGCTACAATCCGTCGCACCCCAAGGCCGAACCGCTGCCCGAGCTGCGCTGGACCGTACCGGCCATGAACAACCAGAAGGAACTGGTGGTGGATGCGGTGAAGGAGGCGCAGATGACGCCCAAGTCGGTGGAGTTGTTCAAGACGTACTTCCGGGGCGAATAGGGCGGCTGCAGGCGGCGGCAAACGACATCCGAGGCGACACATGCTGCGAGAAGGATGTCGTTGGTGACGGCCATGTCCGTAAACGAGGCCCCCGCCCCTGCCCATCTTCCGGCCCGGTCGCGCCTGAAATGCTCGCCAGTCGTCCTGCTACTGGCGGCGGTGCTGCTGGCAATGGTCGTCCCGCCGATCCTCTATCTGATCCAGACCAGCTTCTATACGACGACGCTGCTCGGCGAACGGGGCGACTTCACCTTCGATTACTGGACCGGGCTGTTCGACAGTCCGTTGTTCGGACGCGCCGTGCGCAATACCGCCATCTACGCCGTTGCCTCGGCGGCGCTCGCCGTCGTGCTGGGCGTCGGCCAAGCCTGGATCGTCGAGCGGACCGACACGCCGGGGCGGCAGTACGTGTTTCTGTTTTCAATCGTCTCGCTGGGCATTCCCGGCGTGCTTTACACCGTCGCCTGGATCCTGATCTTCGGCAATTCCGGCCCGGTCAACGAGATCCTGATGTACCTGACCGGCAGCAAGGAGCCGGTGTTTCGCGTCTATTCCCTCTCCGGCATGATCGTCATCGAGGCGATCAACTGGGCGCCGCTCGCCTTCCTGCTAACGTCGTCGGTGTTCCGCTCGGCCGATGCCTCGTTCGAGGAAGCCTCGATGATGTCGGGCGCCAGCATCCCACGCACCTTCCGCGACATCACCCTGAAGCTGGCCTTGCCGGCGGTTCTGGCGGTGGCCCTGCTGATCGTCATCCGGGCCTTCGAGTCCTATGAAATTCCGGCTCTGGTCGGCATGCCCGGCAACGTCTTCGTGCTGACCACCGAGATCGCCACGGACTATCAGACCGCCATCCCGCCCAACCACGGTCGGGCCGGGGCCTTTTCCATGGGGTTGCTGGCCATCGTCATGGTCCTGCTGCATTTCTACGGGCGGCTGTCGCGGCGCGCCGAGCGCTATCAGACGATCACCGGCAAAGGCTATCGCCCGCGGCCGATCCATCTCGGCAAGCTGCGTTACCTGACGGCCGGATTCCTGCTCCTGTTCTTCTTCGTCATCATTGTACTGCCGCTGGGCATCCTGATTTGGATGTCGTTGATGCCCTACATCCAGCACGTCAGCATCGCCGGCCTGTCGCTGCTGACGCTCAACAACTACCGGACCGTGCTGGGTACCGTCTCGTTCATGGGCGCATTGTGGAATACTTTTCTGCTGGGCATCGGCACAGCAACGTTGACCTCGCTGTTCACCGTTCTATGCGCCTGGTTCGTGGTGCGCCGTTACCGCGGAGCCTGGCTGATCGACCAGTTGATCACCATACCGCTGGTTTTTCCGGCCATCGTGCTCGGCGTCGCCATGCTCGAACTTTTCCTGCAGATGCCGTTTCCCATCTACGGCACGCTGCTGTCGATCGTCTATGCCTCATGGATCCGCTACATGCCCTATGGCATGCGCTATGCCTATGCCGGCATCATCCAGATCCATACGGAATTGGAGCAGGCATCCTGGAGTTCGGGCGCCGGACAATTCACCACCTTCGTGCGCATCGTCGTCCCGCTGGTGGCACCGGCCTTGACCACCGGATGGCTGTTCGTCTTTTTGCTGTCGGTGGGCTCGCTGTCGCTGCCAATCCTGCTGATCGGCCCGCATTCGCGGGTGATTTCGGTGGTGCTGTTCGACGTCTGGGAAAGCGGCGGCGTCATCATGGTGGCAGCCTTGGGGCTGCTGTGGACGGCGCTGATGACGCTGGTCGCCACCGCCTTCTATCTGATGGCGAAACGCTTCGGCCTGACCGTCAGATAACAGCGGCGGATGCCGCCGGCAGATAACGGCGGGGGAATCCGCCGTTCAGAACGTCGGCGTCTTGATGTACAGAAGCTCGCAAGGCTCGACGGCGCGCAAGGATACCGGGGCGTCGTCGGTCTCGGTGCTGAACGCGGAATGCTTATCGTAGCTGGTGTTGTCGTGGGTCATGACGCCTTCCTTTAGGAATAGCACCTCGGGCGCCGGCTCGGCGCCGAAGGTCAGCATCGCGCCCTTGTCGACCTGAATCATGGCGACCTTGATCAGGCGTTCGGTGAAGATGCCCAAATGCTTGCGAGCAACGCCGGGCTGGTCCTTGTCCTTGCGCCAACTGAACGCGGCCGGGTTCATCATCACCAGGTCCTTGTAGCGGGCCGGTGGATATTCGGTCTTGCGCCCGAGCGCCTGCTCGAACACAGCTTCGGCAGAATCCTGGTTATGGCGAACGCCCTTGTCGTCGATCCAGGTATAGACCCCGTCGTGGAAGGTGCCTTTGGCGGCCAAAGCCTGATAGGCCTCCTTACGCTGGCGCATGCTCCAATAGCCCTGGCCGCTGGTGCCGCCGAACTGCAAGGAGAACATCACCAGATTGCCGCTTTTGACCTGCGGGCCGTAGTACACGGACTCGGGAAAATAAGCGACCCAGCCGGCGGGCAGAACCTGATCGGTGCCGATGGTGTAGTCGCCGGACAACGGATGACGGACCTGCTCGAAAGTGTGGCGATGGCGGGGCGCGATCCAATCGCCGCTGCCGCTGTCCTCACCGCCGCCGAAGTTGGCCTTGTAATTGTTGGGCGCGCCTTCCTTCCCCAACAATAGCGTACTGGTATTGCGCGTCCCCGTGCGTAGATTGCCAACCTTATCGTGGTAGGCAGGGCCGTCCTTCAATGCGCTGGCGGAACCGGCTTGCATGGCGATGTCTCCTACACGCGAGAACTTTTCAACGGCATGGGATGTGGAGCGGCCCTTAACCGATCAGCCCTCCGAATTCCGACGGGTGATCTTCTGCTCGCCATCGGGCAGCAGGTCGACGTGCATGGACCGCCCGAACTGCGCGGTCTTCGCCTCCAGGTCGACGCGCCGGTTGTCGCGCGGCTGACGGCCGGAAATGTGCAGAAGGTGCAATTCCTCGCCGCAATCCACCGCCTCGAACCAATAGCGGGCGTTGCGCGGCATCAGCACGCCTTCCAATCGTCCGTATTCGCCGGTCGGGCCGTTGGAATCGTAAAACCGCGCCCGACCTTGCAGCACCATCCAGAAACCGTCCTCGCCGGTGTGGTAATGCAGGTTGTTCGCCCCGCCTTGCGGCACGATCTGTATCTGGGCGCCGACCAGGTCGGACTTAGCCAAGTTGTAGTAAGTCTTGGCGTCCTTCGGCCGTTCTTCCGGCGGCTTGAAATAGAACGGCTGCACGCGGGTCTCGGCTTCTTTGTGCAGGGACTCTTTCGCGGCCGGATCGGCAAGCTCTTGAGCACGTTGCGCGGTATTGACGACGGTAGCCATGGCGGCGGTTCCTTTCAGAACGTCGGCAGCTTCATATAAACCAATTCGGAGGGTTCGACCGCGGTCAGGCCGACGGGCTTTTCGTCGGCCTCCGTGCCGAAGGCGGTATGCGCGGCGTAGGTGCTGTTGTCATGGCTGATGCGGCCTTCCTTGAGGAAGACGATTTCAGCCGACGGCTCGGTGCCGAACGGCAGCGTCGCACCCTTTTCCAGACGGACGAAGCCGATGCGCGCGTCGCGTTCGGTGAAAGTGCCCAAATGCTTGCGCGCCACGCCGGTATGTTCGCGGTCCTTGATCCAGCTAAAGGCCGCCGGATTCATGATGACAATGTCGCTGTAGCGGGCCTCCGGATATTCGACCGGGTGGCCGCGCGCCTCTTCCTCGACCGCTTCGGAGGCGTCCTGATTGTGGCGCTTTCCGTTATCGTCGAGCCAGGTGTAGATGCCGTTTTCGAACTTGCCGCCCTTGGCGACCAGCCGGTCGAAGGCCTCCTTGCACCTGTACATGTTCCAATAGCCAAGGCCGCTGGGCCCGCCGAACTGCAACGACATCATCTGTAGATTGCCGCTTTTCACCTGCGGGCCGTAATAGGCCGATTCCGGAAAATAGGCGACCCAGCCGGCGGGTAAAACCTCATCCTTCTTGATGGCATAGTCACCGGAGATGGGGTGACGGAACTGTTCGAAGGTGTGGCGGTGGCGCGGCGAAGTCCAGTCTTCAGGATTGCCGCCGCCGCTCAAGCCCAGCTTGTAATTGTCGGGCGCACCGTCCTTGCCGGTCAGCAACATGCTGGAGTTGCGCTTGCCGGAGGAGCGGAAATCCCCAACGACCTTGAAGTAATCCTGCGCTTCGCTTTTGTTGCTGATCTGCATGTCGGTCTCTCCCTGGAACGTGTTTCTTAGGCCTTTGCCGCGCCGCCGATCAGAACGTCGGCAGCTTCATATAGACCAGTTCGGAAGGCTCGACGGCAGTCAGCGAAACCGGCTTTTCGTCGGCCTCGGTGCCGAAGGCGGACTGGGCATCATAGGTGCTGTTATCGTGGGCGAGGACGCCTTCCTTGAGATACAGCACTTCCGGCGCACGTTCCGTGCCGAACTGCAGGGTGGCGCCCTTCTCCATTTGGACAAAGCCGAAGCGGGCGTCGCGTTCCGTGAACGAACCCAGGTTCTTGCGCGCCACACCCCGTGCGTCCTTGTCCTTGATCCAGGAGAAGGCGGCCGGATTGATCATGACCAGATCCTTGTAGCGCGGTTCCGGGTAGTCCACATCGTGGCCACGGGCTTCCGCCTCGACTGCCTCGGAGGCATCCTGGTTGTGGCGCCGGCCTTTATCGTCGGTCCAGGTATAGACGCCGTCGTCGAACTTGCCGCCCTTGGCCAACAGGCGCTCGGTGGCCTTCTTGCGTTCGGCCGCGCTCCAATAACCAAGGCCGCTCGGCCCGCCGAACTGCAGCGACAGCATCAGCAGATCGCCGCGTTTGATCTGCGGGCCGTAGTAGACGGACTCGGGGAAATAGGCGACCCAGCCGGCGGGCAGCACTTCGTCCTTGCGGATGACATATTCGCCGGACAGCGGATAGCGGAACTGCTCGAAGGTGTGGCGATGGCGCGGCGTCGTCCAATCCTCGCTCTCGCCACCGCCGCCCAGGCCCATCTTGTAGTTGTTGGGCGCGCCTTCCTTGCCGGTCAGCAGCATCCGAGAAACGCGGTGACCTGACGTATCGCTGAGGCGGAAATCGCCGACCAGCTTATGGAAATCGACGGCTTTCTTGGCGGAATTCGTCTGCATGTCGGCGTCTCCTGTTGGCGCGTGGCGGCGGCGTGCTGCCTGTCCCTATTGCCGTCACGATGGCACCCGGCAGAGCACGACAAAAGGACAACTAAATCATACCGAGCATGACTTTTGATCATGCGAAAAAAAATGGCCGTCAGGCTT
The DNA here is from genome assembly GCA_947470575.1 of Rhodospirillales bacterium. Classification (GTDB taxonomy): domain Bacteria; phylum Pseudomonadota; class Alphaproteobacteria; order Rhodospirillales; family CAMCUA01; genus CAMCUA01. The sequence goes on along the minus strand of CANITX010000003.1, from coordinate 21,132 downwards.
CCCGGGCGGCCAGCATGTCGAGCAGCATGGCATTGAAGCGATCCGCCGCCTCGTATTGCACCCAGTGGCCCGCCCCGGGAATATAGCGGAAGTCGAGCTCCGGATGGCCATCGAGCAAAATGTCGCGGCAGGCGTCCATCTGGCCCTTTACTACAACGTCGAATTCACCCCAGATGCCGTTCAGCGGCACCTTGGTCTGCGGCAACAGACGGCGCAGGATGCCGGTGCGGCCCACCGAGGGGCTGTCCAGGCGGCTGTTGCGGGTGTTGCGGTTCTGAATGTACACCGCCAGTTCGTCGATGCGGGCCGGATCGCTGATCATCAGGACGCCCAGGTTAAAGCGATGGGCGGCCATGATCTCGGCCGGGTCGGTCAGCTTCCGCCAGCTTCGGAAATTCTCGCGCGGCAGGCGCGGCACCAGGCCGAGACCGCCGGCGCCGACCAAGGTTTGCGAGGCCAGCCGCTTGCCCAGGCGAAAGGCCACCGGGCCGCTGAGCACGCCGCCGAAGGAGAAGCCGACCAGATGGTAGGGCGGTGCGTCGGCGGGAACGATCTTGTTCAGTCCGGCGACGACGATGTCGGCCAGACTGTCGCCATCGAAGGGCATCGGCGGGCTGGCCGACTCGCCGCAGCCGGGCGCGTCGGCGGCCAGCACGGTATAACGTTCGGCGAGCGCGGGAATGTTTTGGATCCAATGGCTCCAGGCGCCGTGGCCGCCATGCAGCAAGACGACATGGCGAGCGCCCTTGCCCCATCGCCGCCAGACCATGTGACCGTCGCCGCAGGGCGTGGTCAGACGTTCGGCTTTACGGTCGAGGTCGTTGACGATGGCTTCGGGTGTGGCGCTCATGAGCGGGTATCAGGCATGGATGCCGCCTTCCTCTGATCATTTTTGCAGATTGCCTCGAAGGCGATGATAGCCAGATTGCCGGCCCGCAGCATAGCCCCGCGATGACACCGGTCATCCCATCCAGTGCAAGGTGGCGGCGAGGACAACCAAATAGCGGGCGAACTTGCCGATACCGACCAGCCCCACAAACGGTGCCAGCGGCACCCGCAACGCACCGGCCGCCACCGTCAACGGATCTCCGACAAAGGGTAACCAGGCGAACGGCAGGGACCACAGCCCATAGCGACGGAACCAGCGGATCGCCTGATCGTAGCGGCGCGGCGATATGGGAAACCATTTACGCTCGCGAAAACCGGCCAGGAACCGGCCACAGTACCAGTTGGTGACCGAGCCCAGCACGTTGCCGGCGGTGGCCACGACCAATAGCAGCCAGGGACTGCCATTGCCGCCGACCAACAGGGCGGCCAGCACCGCCTCGGAGGAACCGGGAATGACCGTCGCGGCAAGAAAGGCGCTGACAAACAGGCCAGCGTAGGCTGTGATTGCCGTCATCGCGGCCGCCGCTTCCGCTATAGGCGGGCGGCCGCCTCAGTACGGCAGTTCGCCGCGAACGATGACCCGGTAGAGCAGACGCAATTGATTAGGATCGGCCACTGCCTCGCCACGATGCAGGGAGGCCCGGTTGTCCCAAATCAGCATGTCGCCCTTTCGCCATTTGTGGCTATAGATGTATTCGGGCTTGAGGGAACGGGCCAACAGATCGTCGATCATCTCTTGGCTGGCTTCCGGCGTCATGCCGACGATGTTCTCGGTCTTGGACGGGTGGAAGTAGAGCGCCTGGGTACCGTTGTCGGGGTTGGTGCGGATCAGCGGCTGCAGCACGGGTTCGGGTTTGAGCTTCTTCTGCGCCTCGATGGACGCGCCGCCGGCGACCTTGACCGCACTACCCATGAAAACGTTATTGGTCTTCAGGCCTTGCAGCCGCTTTTTGAAATCCTCAGGCAGGGCGGCATAGCCGGCGCGGGTATTGCACACCGCGGTATTACCGCCTTCCTTGGGCATCGAGACCATGTAAAGCGAGGTAAACTTCGGCGGCAGACGGTGGTTGGTGTGGTCAGTGTGCCAGCCGGCGCCGCGCTTCTTTGTATAGTCGACCATGCCGGCCTTGCGGTTCGATACGGTATTGACCAGTGGACATCCGGGAACCTGATCTTCGGTGAAGTGCTGCTCCATCGGTTCGCCGAACAGGCTCACGGCGCCAAGGAACTGAGGCGGCGTGAAATCCTGATCGCGGATGACCAGGGCGACATGTTCGACCAACGCCGCCTCCAGCCGCTTGCGGGTCGCTTCGTCGATGGGCCGGCTCAGGTCGATGCCGGTGACTTCCGCGCCGATATGGTCCGATATCTTGGTGATCTGCATGACCGATGCTCCCCCCGTGTGCTTCACCTGTAATGGTCCGCCAATATTAGCCGTCGGAAGCACGAAAGGCGAATCTGCGATCAACAGCGTCAAGCTCGGTGCCGGCGACCGGGAACATTGGATTTAGGCCTCGGCTAAAATTACTTTTATTTTATGTTATTAATAAATTTCTCACACCTGAAATATGGGTTTTTGACTTTCCAACATAGCGCATCCGGCGTATCACCTTCAGCACTGTTGGTTCAGGGAGACTCCCGGTTCGATGGAACCTTTGACGCATTTGCAGCGGCTCGAGGCCGAAAGCATTCACATCTTCCGCGAAGTGGTCGCCGAATGCCAACACCCGGTGATGCTCTACAGCATCGGCAAGGATTCGGCCGTCATGCTGCACCTGGCGATGAAGGCCTTTTACCCGGCCCGCCCACCGTTTCCGCTGATGCATGTCGACACCACCTGGAAGTTCCAAGACATGATCCGGTTCCGCGACGAGACGGTGCGCAAGAACGGCCTGGAACTGATCGTCCACACCAACCCGGAGGGCGTCGCCAACGGAATCGGGCCGTTCACCCACGGCTCGGCCGTCCATACGGACATCATGAAAACCCAGGCGTTGAAGCAGGCCCTGGAAAAATACGGCTTCGACACCGCCTTCGGCGGGGCGCGCCGCGACGAGGAAAAGTCGCGCGCCAAGGAGCGGGTGTTTTCCTTCCGCTCGGCCCAGCATCGCTGGGACCCGAAGAACCAGCGCCCGGAACTTTGGCGCATCTACAACACGCGGACCAACAAGGGCGAATCGATCCGCGTCTTCCCGCTGTCCAACTGGACGGAGCTGGACATCTGGCAATACATCTATTTGGAAGGCATCCCCATCGTGCCGCTCTACTTCGCCGCGCGCCGCCCGGTGGTGGAACGCGACGGCGTGCTGATCATGGTCGACGACGACCGCATGCCGATGCGCCCCGGCGAAACGCCGATGCAGAAGATGGTCCGCTTCCGCACGCTGGGCTGTTACCCGCTGACCGGCGCCATCGAATCCGAGGCCACGACCCTACCGCAGATCATCCAGGAAATGCTGCTGACCACATCGTCGGAGCGCCAGGGCCGGGTGATCGACCACGACGCCACGGCATCGATGGAGAAGAAGAAGCAGGAAGGGTATTTCTGATGGCCCATACGTCCGACCTGATCGGCAAGGACATCGATGCCTACCTGGAGTCGCACCAGCACAAGTCGCTGTTGCGTTTCATCACCTGCGGTTCGGTCGACGACGGAAAGTCGACCCTGATCGGCCGCCTGCTCTATGAATCCAAACTGATCTATGAAGACCATATGACGACGCTGGAGGCCGACTCGAAGCGGATCGGCACCCAAGGCGGCGAGCTCGACTTCGCACTGCTGGTCGACGGATTGGCGGCCGAACGCGAACAGGGCATCACGATCGATGTCGCCTATGTGTTTTTTTCCACCGACAAGCGCAAGTTCATCGTCGCCGACACACCGGGCCACGAGCAATACACCCGCAACATGGCGACCGGTGCCTCGACCGCCAGCCTAGCCGTGCTGATGATCGACGCGCGCAAGGGCGTGCTGACACAGACCCGGCGGCACAGCTTCATCGTTCACATGCTGGGCGTGAAGAACATCGTGCTGGCCGTCAACAAAATGGACCTGGTCGGCTATTCCCAGGACCGCTTCGACGAGATCGTCGCGGATTACCGCGACTTCGCCAAGCAGCGCGGCATCGATATCGGCCGCATCCTGGCGATCCCGGTATCGGCGCTGCGCGGCGACAACATCGTCGAGGCCAGCGCCCATACACCCTGGTACCAGGGCCCGACGCTGATGGCCCATCTGGAGACGGTCGAGGTCGAAGACGATCTGCCTTCGCGGCCGTTCCGCATGCCGGTGCAATGGGTCAACCGGCCGGACCATAGCTTCCGCGGCTTCGCCGGCACCATCGCCGGCGGCACGATCAAGCCCGGCGAGAGGATCAAGGTTCTGCCCTCCGGCCGGGAAAGCACGGTCAGCCGTATCGTCACCTACGATGGCGACCTGCCGGAGGCGGTGGCTGCGCAGGCGGTGACGCTGACGCTGGCGGACGAAATCGACATTTCGCGCGGCGACGTGATTTGCGCGTCGCGCGATCCGGCGCCGATCGCCGATCAGTTCCAGACGCGCATCCTATGGATGCACGAAAACGAGATGCTGGCAGGGCGTGCCTATCTGATGAAGATCGGCGGGAGCACGGCGCAGGCGACTGTCGCCGCGCCGAAATACATCATCGACGTGAATACGCATCAGCACCTGGCCGGACGGACGCTGCACCTGAACGAAATCGGGGTCTGCAATATCTCGCTCGACCGCACCATCGCCTTCGACCCTTACGAGGAGAACCGCGACACCGGCGGCTTCATCCTGATCGACCGGATGACCAACAACACGGTCGGCATGGGCTTGATCGATTTCTCGCTGCGGCGCGCCCACAATATTCACTGGCAAGCGCTGGACGTGAACAAAGGAGCGCGTGCCGATCTCAAGGGCCAAAAGCCGGTGGTGTTGTGGTTCACCGGCCTGTCGGGCTCGGGGAAATCGACCATCGCCAACATCGTCGAGAAGAAACTGGTGGCCATGGGCCGGCATACCTACCTGCTGGACGGCGACAACGTCCGCCACGGTCTGAACCGCGACCTTGGCTTCACCGACACCGACCGGGTTGAGAACATCCGGCGCGTCGCCGAAGTTTCGCGCCTGATGGTCGATGCCGGCTTGATCACGCTGGTATCGTTCATTTCGCCATTCCGTTCGGAACGGCGCATGGCGCGCGAGCTGATGGAAGCCGACGAGTTCTTGGAAATCTTCGTCGACACGCCCATCGAGGTCGCCGAGGAACGCGACGTGAAGGGCCTCTACAAGCGGGCGCGCAGCGGCTTGCTGAAGAACTTCACCGGCATCGATTCACCCTACGAGACGCCGGAAAATCCGGAGATCGTCATCGCTACCGTCAAGGTGTCGGCAGAGGAGGCGTCGGACGTCATCCTTGAGGCGCTGCGTCAGCGAGGGGTTATCGCTTGAGGGGATGATGGGAAGTTCTCGGGGGCTTGCCGTCCGGCTGACCCCCGGAGAACGACCATACTCAGTGAGCGGCCGCCTGACGGAAGCGCGACAGGGTGCCGCCGTGCATCACCGAACCGGGCAGCGAACGGCCCATGATGTCTTCGGCAAGGCGTGCCACTTCGATCAGCTTTTCTAGATCGATGCCGGTCTCGATACCCATTTCCTCGCACAGGAATACCAGGTCTTCGGTGCAGATGTTGCCCGCCGCCCCGGCATGTCCGGCGAAGGGGCAACCGCCCAAGCCCGCCACGGCGGTGTCGTAGCTGGCCACCCCCATTTCGAGACCGGCGTAGGCGTTGGCAATGGCCATGCCGCGAGTATCGTGCAGATGCAGGTGAATTTCCTTGTCCGGGTATTGGTCGCGCACGGCGCCGACGACCTTCTTGATACGGTCCGGGGTTGCCCAGGCCATGGTGTCGGCCAGCCGGATCTGGTGCAGATCGACGCCGTTCGCCTTGGCGATGTCGAAGCCCTGGCGCACCACCTGCAACACCCGGCTGACCGGGATATCGCCCTGGAAATTGCAGCCGAAGGCGGCGACGACGGCAACGCTGTGCACCGGGATGCCGCTGGCGATGAACTGCTTCACCTGCTCGTCCTGCATCTTGATGTTCTGTGCGTCGTCGGTGTTCTGATTGCGGATCATGAATTTTTCCGAGCCGCCGAGCTTTATGCCGCCCAACAACGTCAGCTTGTCGCGATATTGCAATGCCCGTTCGAAGCCTTTCGGATTCAGCCACAGGGGCGTGTAGTGAATGTCCGGATGATATTTGAAGCCTTTGACCACGTCGTCGGCATCGGCCCAACCGGGCACCCGCTTCGGATTGACGAAGGAGACGATCTGCATGTGCTTGACGCCGGACTCCGAAAGCGCGTCGATCAACTCGATCTTACGCTTGGTGGGAATCGGCGTCTTTTCGATCTGAAAGCCTTCGCGCGGACCTTCTTCATCGATGACGATCTTCTTTGGGAAATCGGACATGACGGCCTCCTCGTTTCTGTAATTCCCGCGCAAGGGCCAACGCCCCCGCGGCTGACGCCAGCCTAAACCCGCCAGTGGTAAAAACCAGAGCTTTCGCGCAGCCCCGCCGATCCTATTGAGCCGCCGCCAGAAGTCCTACTGGGCGGCCGCTGCTTGGCGGAACCGCGCCAGCGTACCGCCGTGCATCACCGATCCGGGCAAAGGCCGGCCGACGACATCTTCGGCTAGGCGCGCCACTTCGATCAGCTTGTCGAGATCGATACCGGTCTCGATGCCCATCTCCTCGCAAAGGAACACCAGATCTTCCGTGCAGACGTTGCCGGCCGCCCCGGCATGGCCGGCGAAGGGACAACCGCCGAGGCCGGCCACCGCCGAATCGAAATCGGCCACGCCCATTTCGAGTCCCGCATAGGCATTGGCAATGGCCATGCCGCGGGTGTCATGCAGGTGCATATTGATGGCCAGGTCGGGATAACGGTTGCGCACCGCGCCGACCGTGCGCTTGATGCGATCCGGGGTCGCCCAGGCCATCGAGTCGGCCAGCCGGATGCGTTTTGGCTTTTCGCCAAACTCGGCGGCCACGCCGAAGGCCCAGCCGAGGACTTCCAGCACGCGCGCATCGGGGATATCGCCCGAGAAGTTGCAGCCGAAGGCGGCGTTGACGATGACGCTGGTGACCGGCAGGCCGGCGGCCTGGTATTGCGTCACTTGTTCGCGCTGCATCGCCAGGTTCTGCCGATCGTCGGTGTTCTGGTTACGGATCATGAAGGTCTCGGAGGCATAGACCGTGACCCGGCCCTTCAGCGCCAGTTTATCGCGGTATTGCAGTGCCCGTTCGAAGCCCTTCGGGATCAACCACAGCGGCGTGTATTCGACCTTCGGATTGTAGTGCTGGCCCTGGACCACGGCATCGGCGTCGGCCCAGCCGGGCACCCGCTTCGGATTGACGAAGGACACCGTCTGGATGTGCTTCACCCCAGTCTCCGACAGGGCATCGATCAGCGCGATCTTGCGGTCGGTGGCAATCGGCGTTTTTTCGATCTGAAAGCCCTCGCGCGGGCCTTCCTCGTTGATCATCACTTTCTTCGGTAGATCGGACATGGCTTGCCTATCGGTCGGGAAATAAGGGCGCGGGATGGCGCCGGTCGCCTTCCATAGCGAACGGCGGGCGGAGCCGCAACCGCGTCAGGCCGGCAATTCCCCTTTGACCAAGGCGCGATACATCAGCCGATGCTGATTTTGGTCGTAGTCGAAGCTTGCCTTGTGCATGGACGAGCGGTTGTCCCAGAGGAACATATCGCCCAACTTCCAGGCGTGGCTGTAGATGAACTCCGGGCGCACGGTGCGTTCCACCAGATCGGCCAGCAGCGCCTGGGAATCCTCCGGGCTCATGCCGACGATGTTTTCGGTCTTGTTGGGGTGGCAATAGATCGCCTTGGTGCCATTGTCGCCATTGGTCCGCACCAGGGGCTGCAGCACCGGCACCGGCTGCAATTCCGCCTGGGCCAATATCGAATTGGTGTTGTAGGTATCCTTCACGGCGCTGCCCAGGCGGACGTTGACGGTCTTCATTCCCTCAAGCCGCTTCTTCATATCGGCCGGCAACGATTCATAGCCGGCGCGCATGTTGACGACGTTGGTGTTGCCGCCGGAGTCCGGCAGTTCCAGCGCGTAGAGCACCGTGTACTTGGGCGGATAGATATGGTTGGTGTGATCGGTGTGCCACTTCATGCCGACTTTGATGCGCTTGCCGGTCTTGTCGGCATTGCGGTTCGACAGCCGGTTCACCTCAGGCAGGCCCGGCACCGAGAACTGAGGATTGTTTTGCGGCATCGGCTCGCCGAATAGCTTCACCGCTTCCAGAAACTGTTCGGCCGTAAAGTGCTGATCGCGGACGACCAGACAGATGTTGTCGACCACCGCCTCGTTGAGCCGGCGGCGGGTTTCCGCATCGAGAGGCTGACGCAGATCGATGCCCGTCACTTCCGCACCGATGTGCGGCGACAGTTTCGTAATCTTCATCGTCCGCGCTTCCGTGGTGACGGTCATAATGGCTTCTCCATTCGAGTGAGGGAGCATCGCGGTCGTATTCGTTCGATCGGCAGACCGGAAGGCCTTATTTCCTGAAGCTGATTTCCTGGACACGGAGTTCGGCATTGGAGGTGAGATCCGGGACAAAATCGATGCGCGGGTTGACCCGAGTATAACCGACCATGTGGTAGAGGAAGACGACAGGGACCAAATCTTCATCGATCCTACGGAAAATGCCCTGCCAGCCGGCAACCCGCTCCTGACCGCCCAATCCCGATACCCTGAGAATTTCCTTGTCGAGTTCCGGGTTGCAGTAATTCGCAGCATTGCCCTCGCAAGCAAACCGGTGGAAGACGCTGAACACCGGGTCCCCGAAATTATTGTCATGCGAGCTTTGCAGGATGCTCGGCGGCGGATTTTCAGGGTACGGCTTGCTGCTCCACTTTCGGTACTGCCCGGGATCGACAGTCAGGATCTTCATATTGAGGCCGACATTGCGAAACATGGTAAAGACGCCGTCCATGAGTTCGGGCGCGTTCGGAAAGTGGGGCGGATAGGTGATCAGGGTGATTTCCTTATCGACCGGGACGCCCTCGGCCTTCGCCTCGGCCAGCAATTGCTTGGCCTTCGCCGGATCGAAGGGGATCGGATGCTTGTCCAACTCGTGATTGTGGCCGGGTATGGACGGCATCACCATCTGCGTTGCCTGGACGACGGCTTTCGGCATAACGGTGCCGATCATCGCGGCACGGTCGAGAGCATAGTTCATGGCCAGACGCACCCGACGGTCGTTCATCGGCGCCTGTGTGGCATCGAGCCGTAGGAACGTCGTTTCCGAGTTCAGATAGCTGAAATCCGTCTTCGGATTGGTCGCTTCCTGCTCGGCGATGGTCAGCGCTATATCCGCCTCGCCGATAGCTACCATCGAAGCGCGCACCGACGACACATCGCGCCAGATGTAGCGGACACCTTCGACCTGCGGCCTGGCGCCCCAATATTTGTCGTTGCGCTTGAGCAAAATCTGCTGGCCACCCTGCCAGCTATCAAAAACGTAAGGACCGGTGCCGACCGGGCTGAGTGAAAACTTGTCTGGCAACGTGTTCGGGCCCGTGATTGTCATGCCGGCTAGGCGCATCGGCAATATTGGCTCCGGTCGGACGGTCTTGATCAGCAAGGTATAGTCATCGACGACGGCAATATCGACGGCAACATCGCTGAAGAATTTCGTCCGGTCGCCGCACACGATGGCCTTGCCGAGCGTTCGATCGAGGGACCGCTTCGCTGATTCGGCGTTAAGGCTTGTCCCATCGTGGAAGGACACGCCCTGGCGTAGTTTCAGACGCCACGTGTTGGCGTCAACCTGTTCCCACGACGTCGCCAGACGCGGCTTGAGCGATCCATCCTGCGGGTTCTTTTCGATCAGCGTCTCGACGATGTTCTGTTTAACGACGCGGCCCTGAACGGCGCGGCTCGACTCGCAACCTTCCAGGTCGTTGGGTTCCGACGGCAGCACGACCGTCAGCCACTTGTCGTTCACCTGAGCCCCGGCACCGCAAGGCGCCAGCAGGACCATGGCGAGACCTGCCGCCACGAGTGCCGACACCTTGCGGCCGTTAGATCCGCGACGATGCATTGTCCCAAACTCCCTGGCGGTTGACGTCAAGCGCAGAAAATGTGGCCTTTAGGCGTCCGAATATCGAAGCGTTCCGCCCATCGCCGAGCAGCCACGGGTGGAGCATCATGTCATCGGAACTTGATTTCCTGGATACGAAGTTCGGCGTTGGTGGTGACGTCGGGCACGAAGTCGATACGCGGATTCACTCGGGTAAAACCGACCATGTGATACAGGAAGACCGACGTGACGATATCTTCGTACTGCTTGCGAAAGATCTCCTGCCACGCCTTGACCCGCTCTTCCCCACCCAAGCCCGTTGCCCGCAGGATGTCCTTGTCCAGATCCGCATCGCAGACCATCGAACCGATCCCGCCGCAGGCGAACTTGTGAAAGACGCTGAAGACGGGATCGCCCGAGTTATTGTCGTGCGAGCTTTGCAGGATGGTGACCGGACGGGGATCCGGGAAGGGTTTGCTGTTCCATTTTACGTACTGGCCAGGTTCGACGCTCATGGTCTTCAAATTGAAACCGACCGCCCGGTACATGGTGATGAATCCCTCCATCAATTCGGCCGCATTGGGGAAATGCGGCGGATAGGTGATGAAGGTGATCTCGGTATCGACCGCCACGCCGTCGGCGCGGGCTTCGGCCAGCAGTTGGCGGTCTCGGGCCGGATCGTAGGGAATAACTTTCTTATCCAGGGCGTGATTGTGGCCGGGTATGGACGGCAGGACGATCTGCGTCGCCTGGCTGACAGACTTTGGCATGACCGTGCCGATCATCGCGGCGCGGTCCAGCGCATAGTTCGCCGCCAGCCGGACCCGCCGATCGTTGAACGGCACCATGGAGGTATCCAGGCGCAAAAAAGTGGTTTCCGAGTTCAGATAGCTAAAGTCCGTCTTCGGGTTGGTCGCCTCCTGCTCGGCGATGGTCAGCGCGATATCGGCCTCGCCGATCGCCACCATCGAGGCGCGCACCGACGACACGTCGCGCCAGATATAGCGTGCGCCCTCCGCCTGCGGTTTGGCGCCCCAATACTTATCGAAGCGCTTGAGCAGGATCTGTTGGCCGCCCTGCCAACTGTCGAAGCTGTAGGGACCGGTGCCGACCGGTTGGATCGACGGCTTGTCCGCACTTGTGTTAGGCCCGACGATAGCGGTGCCGGTCAGCCGCATCGGCAGAATCGGTTCGGGCCGCGACGTCTTGATTTCAACGGTCAGGGCATCGATCGCGGCAACCTCTAGCGAGACGTCGCCAAAAAACTTCGCCCGATCCTGGCAGCCCAGCGCCTTGTTACCGGTTGTCCTGTCGAGCGACTTCTTGACCGCTTCGGCGTTGAACGGACTGCCATCGTGGAAGACCACGCCTTCGCGCAGCCGGAAACGCCACGTGCTGGGATCGACCTGCTCCCATGCCGTCGCCAGGTACGGCTTGAGGGCGCCATCGGCGGGGTTCTTCGCCACCAACGACTCGACGATGTTCTGCTTGACGACGCGGCCCTGGAAAGCGCGGCTGGAATGACAGCCTTCGAGATCGGGCGGTTCCGCCGGAAGTACCACAGTTATCCACTTGTCGTTAACCTGCGTCTGGGCATGGGCCGGAGCCGATATTCCCAGCGCCACGGCCAGCAACGCCGCAACCGCGGCCGAAGAGGCGGGGCATACTCCGAGCTTTTTCATGACGCTGCTGTCTCCCTACGGTTCCCTGCACACTGCGTGAAGCCTGCTCGCGTCTCGTTGCGGACGCATTGAAGAAAGGGGCGGGCTTTTGTTGTATCGCCTGCTCTCTGAATATTCTAGCCAATGGAATGTATTCTATTGGGCAGAAAAACTAACAAATGGAGAGACCATTTGCTGCCGCTGTCCGCCCGGAGTCAAGAGTAGCGCCGCGGAACAGACCTTCCGAAAATTGGGCTGGATAAGACTTTTCCAGCATGGTTTTCTGCACGCCAACAATAGACTCGAAACCAAGATGGGACGGAATCGACCATGACCTTGAAACGCGTGGTGACCGAAATCGGCATGGGCACCGATATCCGGGGCACCGATTACACCAAGGCGGCGGTGCGCGCCTTGCGCGATGCCCTTTGGCACAATTCGCTGTCGGTCGGACCGGCCCTGGGATTGTCCGTCGACGACATGCAGGTCGAGGTCTTCATCGGCGTGCCCAAACCCGACCAGGTGGACAAGGACGCGGTGCTGGCGGTGCTGCCGCACGGCACCGGTACCGTGCGCGTCATGGAGGGCGGCCTGGAAATCCGCAATGCGGCGGGTACCGGTTCGACAGTGATCGCCAATGCCGCCGCCGTCGTGCGGCTCGACCTGCCCTGAGGTGAAGACAGTCATGGTAGCCAAGCGCGTCATCCTGGAAATGGGCACCGGCAACGATCTGCACGGCGGCAATTACACCAAGGCCGCCATCCGCGCCGTCGAGGACGCCCTGCACCACAGTTCGCTGACCCTGATCCGCACATTGGGCATCGATAAGAAGACCCTGCGCATCGACGTCACTATCGGCGTACAGCGGCCCGAGCGCATCGACACCGCGGCCGTGCAAGCGGTGCTGCCTTTCGGCAACATCACCGTCAAAGCGGTCAAGGGCGGACTCGACGTGCCCGACGACGGGGGCGACGACATCGCCGTCATCGCCACGGCCGGCGTCGAAGTCTGGCTGGAGCGGCCCTAACGGCTGAATTCCGCCTTTTCATCCATGGCAGCCGCCTGGATAAACAGGTTAACGAGGTCTAAACAACCGTTCAGGGAGCGTTCAGGTTCCAGGGACAAAAATGCGATCATCAAACTAAGGAATTCGACTGTTATCGAATTTTGCGTTTGGTAGCGGAACGCCCCTTCGTATGCGGCATACTACTCAAGCGCGAACAAGGGGGCATCTACGGTTTCTAAAGAGGTAAGTGGGTGATCGGTTCAACCGATCAGGGGGAAGAGGCCGGACAGGCCTCGCGATAGGACACCGAAGGAGAATTCGCCCATAACGCGAATGGGCAGGCCGGTTCCACACCGGGGCCGGTAACAGCGTGATGCTCTTCAACACATGACAATTCGAGCGGTCTGCGATGACCGAGGGCCCTGCAGCGCGATTGCAGGCCCCAGGAAACATGCGGCCAGACGCCAGACGCTCCACAGAACGAAGGCAAGTACGAAGATGCTTGGCTTGGGATATTCTCGGGTTTTGGTCACCGGTGGCGCCGGCTTCGTCGGTTCGCATCTTTGCGAGCAGCTGCTGGCCCGCGGCCATGATGTGCTGTGCGTCGATAACTTCCACACGGGCACCAAGTCCAACGTGGCGCACCTTATGTCCAACCCGCGTTTCGAACTGATCCATCACGACGTTACCGAACCGCTGTTCGTGCAGGTCGACCAGATCTACAACCTGGCCTGCCCTGCCTCGCCGGTGCACTACCAATCCGATCCGGTGCATACGATGAAGACCAGCGTGCTGGGCGCGATCAACATGCTGGGCCTGGCCAAACGCCAACGCGCCCGCATCCTGCAGGCTTCGACCAGCGAAGTTTATGGCGACCCGAAGGTTCACCCGCAACCGGAGACCTATTGGGGCCACGTCAACCCGATCGGTTACCGCGCCTGTTACGACGAAGGCAAGCGGGCGGCCGAGACGCTTTATTTCGACTACTGGCGCCAGCACAAGGTTCAGATCAAGGTGGCGCGCATCTTCAATACCTACGGCCCACGCATGCATCCGCAGGATGGCCGAGTGATTTCCAACTTCATCGTCCAAGCGCTGAAGGGCGAACCGATCACCATGTACGGCGACGGCCGCCAGACCCGGTCGTTCTGCTTCGTCGACGACTTGGTCGAAGGCCTGATTCGCCTGATGAACACGCCGGAAGACGTCACCGGCCCGATCAACCTTGGCAATCCCGGCGAATTCACCATCGCCGAACTGGCCAACATGGTGGTCGTGCTGACCGGTTCGTCGTCGGAGATCGTGCGCCGCCCGCAGCTGCCCGACGACCCGCAGCAGCGCAAGCCTAACATCGCCTTGGCCGAAGAGAAGCTGCAGTGGAGCCCGAATGTTCCGCTGCGCGAGGGGCTGATCCGCACCATCGAGTACTTCCGTACCTTGCTGGGCACGGGGCCGCGCACCGGTTATCTGCGCGCCATCCCGCTCGACAAGGAACCGCGCGACGTCAAACGGGCGGGGATCGCTTAAAGCCATGCCCACCCCCATCCTCGTTACCGGCGGCGCCGGCTATGTCGGCAGCCACGCTTGCAAGGCCCTGGCCGGGGCCGGTTTCCTGCCGGTCGTCTACGACAACCTGTCGCGCGGCCATGAATGGGCCGTGCGTTGGGGACCGCTGGAGATCGGCGACATCAACGATCAGACCCGCTTGGAAGCGGTGATGCGCAAGCATCGGGTAACGGCGGTCGTGCATTTCGCCGCGTTCGCCTACGTCGGCGAATCGATGCAGGAGCCGGGCCGCTATTTCGCCAACAACGTCGGCGGCACGCAGAGCTTGCTCGAAGCCATGCACAAGGTCGGCGTCACGCGGATCGTCGTATCCTCGACCTGCGCCACCTATGGCATCCCCGAGCGTACACCGATCGACGAGACGACGCCGACCCGGCCGATGAGCCCCTATGGCGAATCGAAGCTGATGATGGAAAAGTTGTTGGGCTGGTATCGTACCTGCCATGGACTGGACTGGATGGCATTGCGTTACTTCAATGCCGCCGGCGCCGACGCGGAAGGCGAACTTGGCGAGGACCACGACCCGGAGCCGCATCTGATTCCGTCCGTCATCCGCACGGCATTGGGCAAACAGACGGTGCTGCAGATTTTCGGCACCGACTATCCGACGCCCGATGGCACGGCTGTGCGCGACTATATTCATGTCGCCGACTTGGCCGACGCCCATATCCGGGCGCTCGACTATCTGGGCGGCGGCGGCGAGAGCGCGGCGATCAACCTAGGCACGGGTACCGGCCATTCGGTACGGGCCGTGATCCAGGCCGTAGAGCGCGCCGCCGGCCATCCGATCAAGGCGATCCTGCAGCCGCGCCGCCCCGGCGACCCGCCGTTTTTGGTCGCCGATGCGGCGATGGCTCGTCGCATCCTCGGCTGGAAGCCCACACATTCGAGCCTGGATAACATCGTCGCCACGGCTTGGCGTTGGGCCACGGCACGCGCTGCCGTTCCCATCGTATTTCCACAAACGGCATCGGTTGAAACGGCGTTGCGGCGACGCCACGGGTCATGACCGCGTCCACATCTGCCCGCCTCGTCCAAGCAGCCGAAGGCGGGGCCGCCGGACCCGGTAAGCGGCATCTGCTGGCGGGTCACGGCGAGGGAGATTTCGGCACGCGCCCCGTGGCGCTCGGCAAATTCCTGTTCGCGCGTGGGCGCAAGCTGTGGGTAAAGGGCATTACCTACGGCGCCTTCAAGCCCGACGAGCAGGGCAACGAATACCCCGACCTGGAGCAGATCGAGCGCGACTTCGCCCAGATGGCGGCAGCCGGTATCAATACCGTGCGCATTCCGCACACCATGCCGCCGCGTGCACTGCTCGACATCGCCGAACGCCACGATCTGTGGGTCATGGTCGGCCTGTCGGCGGAGCAATACGTCGGCTATCTGATCGACAGCAAAAAAGGCCCCGACGTCATCGCCGAAGTGCGGGCCAAGGTGCGCCGCGTCGCCGGCCATCCGGCGCTGCTGTGCTATGGCATCGGCAACGAAATCCCGGCGCCGACGGCGCGCTGGCTGGGCCGGCGGCGGATCGAACGCTACCTGAAACGCATTGCCGATGCGATCCGCGCCGAAGACCCGCTGGGCCTGGTAACCTATGTCAACTACCCGACGACCGAATATCTGGACCTACCGTTCCTCGACCTGCTGTGCTTCAACGTCTATCTGGAGTCGCCGGAAAAGCTGGACGCCTATCTGCAACGCCTGCAGACGCTGGCCGGCGACCGGCCGCTGCTGCTGACCGAGGCCGGCCTGGACGCCATGCGCAACGGCGAGGAAAAGCAGGCCCACGTGCTCGACTGGCAGATCCGCGCGGTTTTTGCCGGCGGCGCCGCCGGGGTCGTCATCTTCTCGTGGACCGACGAATGGTGGCGGGCCAAGCAGCAGGTCGACGACTGGGCCTTCGGCATCACCCATATCGACCGCACCCCGAAGCCGGCACTGGCCGCCGTCGGGCGCGCCTTTGCCGATGTGCCTTATGCACCGGACGATAGCTGGCCGCGCATCTCGGTGGTCGTTTGCAGCTACAACGGCGCGCGTACCATCCGCGATACGCTGGAGGGGCTGGAGCGGCTCCATTACCCGGATTACGAGGTGATCGTCGTCAACGACGGTTCCAAGGATGCGACGCCCGACATTGCCGGGGAATACGACGTCCGCTTGTTTTCCAGCGAGAACCGCGGCCTGTCGGCGGCGCGCAATACCGGCTGGCAGGAAGCCACCGGCGAGATCGTCGCCTATATCGACGACGACGCCTATCCGGACCCGGACTGGCTGACCTATCTGGCCGCCGCCTTCATTCGCACCAAGCACGTCGGCATCGGCGGACCCAACCTGCCGCCGCCCGACGATGGGCCCATCGCCGAGTGCGTCGCCAACGCGCCGGGCGGCCCGATGCAGGTGCTGATCACCGACGAGTTGGCCGAACACATTCCCGGCTGCAACATGGCCTTCCGCCGCGCCGCGCTTGCCGCCATCGACGGTTTCGACGCGCGCTACCGGGCCGCCGGCGACGATGTCGACATCTGCTGGCGCCTGCAGGAGAACGGCGGCACCATCGGTTTCAGCCCGTCGGCGCTGGTCTGGCACCACCGGCGCAATTCGGTGGAGATGTATTGGCGCCAGCAGAAGGGCTACGGCAAGGCCGAGGCGCTGCTCGCCGAAAAATGGCCAGCCCGCTACAACCGGCTGGGTCATCTTTACTGGCACGGCCGCATCTACGGCAGCGGCCTCACGCTGCCGCTGTTCCAGCCGCAGCGGGTCTACCATGGACAATGGGGCGCGGCGCCATTCCAATCGCTGTACCAGGGCGCACCGCCGACAGCAGCCTACTATCCGCTAATGCCGGAATGGTTCCTGCTGCTGGGAACGCTGTTGTTTGTGGCTCTGCTCGGCTTTTCGTGGGCACCGCTCGGTTATGCGCTGCCGGTCGCCCTGCTCGCCTTGGTCCCCGTTCTCGCCCAGGCCGGTATCAGCGCCTGTCGCGGTTCGTTCATGCGCGGCAATCGCCCGACCAATGAGCGCGTTCGCCAATGGGCGATAACCTCGGGCCTACACATCATGCAGCCGTTGGCCCGACTGTGGGGCCGGTTGCAACACGGCCTGACCCCCTGGCGCTCGGCCAGTGCCGACGGACATCCCTTCCCCCTACCGCGGCAACTGGCCGTCTGGACGGCGCTTTGGGCAACTCCCGAATCGCGCCTGGCAGCCGTCATCGACGCATTGGCACGAAGCGGCTGCGCGCTGACCTTCGGCGGCCCTTATGACCGCTGGGACTTCGAAGTGCACGGCGGCGCGCTTGGGTCGGCCCGTGCCCTGATGTCGGTCGAAGATCACGGCGCCGGCAACCAATACATCCGCATAGGCGTTGTACCACGCTGGCCGTTGCCGTTGCTGATCGGTATCGGTCTGCCATTGTTGGGCGCTGCCGGCGCCGCAATGAACGGCAGTTGGGTCGCCACTGTCGGTCTTGCCCTGCTCGCCCTGGTGCCGGCGATCTTGGCAATTCGCCAGGCCGGAGCAGCGTTGTATCATGTCGAGCGTGTCGCCATATCGATGACGGATCGCTGGACTCGGGAGGTGTCGTGACGGCCAAGACGCCCATGTCGGACCGTAATATCTACCGGCGGCTGGCTGCCGAAGCGGCACCGTTCCGTTACGCGGTGCTTGGCATCATCGTCCTGCAACTTTTGGCGATACCGATCAGCCTGCTGATCCCGCTGCCGATCAAGATCATTGTCGACACGGTGCTGGGTTCCCAGCCCCTGCCGGGTTTCATCGTTGCGGTCATCCCGGATTGGATGTGGCATTCCGATTACTGGCAAACCGCCGTTGCCATCGCGGTGCTGATCCTGGTCAGCCTGCTGAACCACCTGCGTTCCATGGCCGATTGGCTGCTGCAAGCCTATACCGGCGAGCGGCTGGTGCTGAGTGTGCGATCGAAGTTGTTCCGCCACCTGCAGCACCTGTCCCTAATTTACCACGACACCCGCGGCACGTCGGATTCCGTCTATCGCCTGCAGTGGGATGCCATGGGAATTCAATACCTGGTCGCCAACGGCTTCATCGCCCTGGTATCCAGCGGACTGACGGTGATCGGCGTGATCATCGTCACGACGATGATCGATTGGCATTTGGCCCTGGTCGCCGGAGCGGTAGTACCTGTTCTGTTCGTGCTGACCAGCACCTGCCGCTGGTTGCTGCGCAAGCGGTGGTTCGAAGTCAAGGAGATGGAAAGCGACGCCATGCAGGTGGCGCAGGAAACTCTGTCGGCATTGCGCGTGGTCAAAGCTTTCGGCCGCGAGGAGCACGAGGGCAAGCGCTTCTTCGACCAATCGTCCAAGGTGGTGCGCGGTCATCTCGACGTCGCCAGCATCGAATCGGGTTTCGACCTGCTGGTTGGCATGACCATCGCTCTCGGCACGGCCGCCGTTCTGGTCATCGGCGTCGGTCTGGTGCAGAACAATACCATTACCATCGGTTCGCTGCTCCTGGTGATGGCTTACATCACCCAACTCTTCGGTCCGCTGGAGACCATCAGCAAGAAAATCACTGAAGTGCAGCAGTCAATCGCCGGCGCGGCCCGCGTCTTCGACGTGCTCGACGAAAAGGCCGATGTCGCGGAACGGTCCGATGCCTTGACGCTGCAACGGGCCCGCGGCGACATCGTTTTCGAGAACGTCGGATTCTCTTATGACGGTCAGCAGAAAATTCTCGACGGCATCACGGTCAAGGTGCCGGCGGCGGCCAAGGTCGGCATTCTCGGACACACGGGGGCCGGCAAATCGACGTTGATCAGCCTGCTGTTCCGCTTTTACGACCCGACCACCGGGCGCATCACGCTGGACGGGCACGACCTGCGCGATTACCGCATCTCCGACGTGCGCGCCCAATACGGCATCGTGTTGCAGGAGGCGGTGTTGTTTTCCGACAGCATCCGCCAGAACATCGCCTATGCCCGGCCCGATGCCAAAGAAGACGATATCGTAGCAGCCGCCAAGGCAGCGAACGCGCATGACTTCATCATGGCGCTGCCTCAGGGTTACGACACCACCGTCGGCGAACGCGGCATGCGCTTATCCGGTGGCGAACGTCAACGCATTTCCATCGCGCGCGCCTTCCTCAAGGACGCCCCCATCCTGGTGCTGGACGAGCCGACCAGCGCGGTCGACTCGGCAACCGAAAGCATCATCATTTCGGCCATGGACCGGCTGATGGAAGGCCGCACCACCTTCATGATCGCCCACCGGCTGAGCACGCTGCGCGATTGCGATATGTGGTTGGAGCTGGATCACGGCCGCCTGGTCAATTCCGGCACGGTGCCGCCGCGCGGTGTCCGGGCGGAGACGCATGAGGAAAGCCTGATCGCCGGAGCACGCTGATGGCCGAGCGTTTGCGCATCGTCGTCACCGGGCTGATCGCCCAGCACCCGCGTTTGGGTGGGGTGGCCTGGGACTACGTGCAGTATCCGGCCGGCCTAGCGCGCCTGGGCCACGACGTCACCTACATCGAAGATTCCGGCGAGTGGCCCTATAACTTCGACGGTGGGGCCAGCGGTAACGACTATGTGGCCCGCGACCCGCAGCCGACACTGGCCCATCTTGCCAAGGTCATGGCGCGCTTCGGCCTTGCCGACCGTTGGGCCTATCGCTTTCCCATCGACGGCAGTTGGCACGGCCTTTCCGACACAAAGCGGCGCGACGCGATCGCCAACGCCGATCTGATCCTCAACGTCTCGGGCACCATCGAACACCCGGAGCAGTATCGGGGCCGCGGCCGACTGGTCTATATCGATTCCGATCCGGTTTTCACCCAGGCCAAGATCGCCAACGGCGAGGCTGCCTTCGTCGCCCGGCACAAAGCCCACGACATCCACTTCAGCTTCGGCGAACGTCATTCCGCCAAAATGCCGCCGACCGGCGTGACCTGGCTGCCGACCCGCCAGCCGATCCTGCTCGACGATTGGGCCAGCGGCGATGCCGAGGGCGGCGGCGCCTATACCACGGTGATGAGCTGGACCAGCTACAAGCCGCTGCGTTGCGGCCATCTCAGCCTTGGGCAGAAGGATATCGAGTTCAAGCGCTTCCTCGACCTGCCGCGGCGCCTGCCGGAGGTGAAGCTGGAAGTCGCCTTGGGTCCGACGCGCCATCTCGACTGGGAAGAAGAAGGCGGCTCGCTGCCGGAATCCTTGCGCGCGGACGCCGCCGCCCATCCGGAATGGGAAGTCGCCGACTTGCTGCGCTTCGCCGGATGGCGGGTGGTGGAGGCGCTCGACGTCGGCGGCGACATCGACAGCTACCGGTCCTATATCCAGGGTTCGCGCGGCGAGTGGAGCGTTGCCAAGAACGGCTATGTGGTCGGCGAGCCCGGTTGGTTCAGCTGCCGGTCGGCCTGTTATCTGGCGGCCGGCAAACCGGTGGTCGTCCAGGATACCGGATTTTCGGCCGTTATCCCGACCGGGAATGGCTTGTTCTCTTTTCACACGCCTGACGAAGCGGTTGCCGCGTTGTCCGCCATCGAGGCGGACCGCCCCCGCCATGTTGCCGCGGCGCGCGACGTGGCGCGCGACTATTTCGCCCACGACCGCGTACTGCCGCGGCTGATCGACGATGCGCTCACCGTCAGGCCGCAGGAACACCCACAGCAGCAAGGGGCTGCCTGAGACTATCCAGGGACGGGACGGTATCTTCGATGGCCCGTGTCATCCTTTCTTCCTACATGGTCCGCTATCCGTTGGGCGGCAACCTGTCGTGGGCCATGCAATGGCTGTCGGGCTTCAAGCGGCTGGGCCATGAGGTCGTCATGGCGGAACGGGCCGGTTATCCGGCTTCGTGCTTCCACCCGGCGCAACGGGTCTATAACGACGACAGCCACTTCGGTTGCGGTGTCGTC
>CANITX010000002.1 GCA_947470575.1 Rhodospirillales bacterium | reverse complement strand
GCTATGAACACATCGATGTCGCCGCCGCCGGCCGGCGCGGCATCGTCGTCACCAACACACCCGACGTGGTGACCGATTCCACCGCAGATCAGGCAATGATGCTGATGCTGAGCGCCGCCCGGCGCGGCGCCGAGGCCGATGCCCTGGTACGCGCCGGTCAGTGGATTGGTTGGACGCCGACCCACATGCTGGGCAGCCATATCACCGGCAAGCGTCTGGGTATCGTCGGCATGGGCCGCATCGGCCAGGCGATGGCCCGCCGGGCGCGCGGCTTCGACATGAAAGTCCACTACCACAACCGCACGCGCCTGCCCGCCGACAGAGAACATGGCGCGGTCTTTCACGCCGACCTCGACAGCCTGCTGGCGGTCAGCGACTTCCTCAGCCTGCACTGCCCGGTGACGCCGGAAACCGACCGGTTGCTGAACGCGGAACGCATCGCCCAGCTGCCCGACGGCGCGGTGGTCGTCAACACGGCGCGCGGCGCCATCGTCGACGACGAGGCGCTGATCGCCGCACTCCGTTCGGGCAAGCTGGCCGCTGCCGGGCTCGACGTCTTCACCGGCGAACCGGCGCTCGATGCCCGTTACCGCACCCTGCCCAATGTCATGCTAGCGCCGCACTTGGGCTCAGCAACGCTGGAGACACGTAACGCCATGGGTTTTCGGGCGCTCGACAACCTCGATGCCTTCTTCGCCGGGCGCCCGCCGGCCGACCGGCTCGGCTGAAAGCAAAACCGCCCGGGGTTGCCCCCGGGCGGTCGATAACCCTTCGCTGCGATGGAGACCGCTGCTTAGCGGCGCTCGCCGAACAGGTTCATCAGCATCAGGAACAAGTTGAGGAAATCGAGGTATAGGCTCAACGCACCCATGATGGCCTTCTTGCCATGCACCTCGGAGGAGTCCACCTCGCTGTAGATCTCGCGGATCTTCTGAGTGTCATAGGCCGTCAGCCCGGCGAACACCAAGACGCCGACCACCGAGATCATGAACTGCAGGGCGCTGCTCGCCATGAAGATGTTGACCACGCTCGCGATGATGATGCCGAACAGGCCGATCATCAGGAACGAGCCGAAGGCCGACAGGTCGCGCTTGGTGGTGTAGCCGTACAGGCTGAGCGCCGCGAACGAGCCGGCCGTGATAAAGAAGACCCGTGCGATGCTGGTGCCCGTATAGACGACGAAGATGGAGGCCAGCGACAGCCCGACCAGCGCCGCATAGACCCAAAACAGGGCCTGCGCCGTGCTCGCCTTGATGTGATGAATCCGCGCGCTGAGGAAGAACACCAGGCCCAACGGCGCCAGCATCACCACCCACATCAGCGGTGTTCCATAGATGGCCTGCAGGAAGGCTGGAGACGTCGACACGCCATAGGCCACCGCGCCGGTCAGCGCCAGGCCCGAAGCCATGTAATTGTAAACCTGCAGCATATAGGCGCGCAGGCCGACATCGATATCGGCGGCTGCCGCCTGGGCGGGGGTCATCTCCGCGGTACGGAGTGAAAACCGCTTGTCTGATCCGAGCGCCATATCAAGTTCCTCTCGACTACGTTCACGCACCATAACTCGCCGCCGACCGGAGGTCAGTGGGGAGCGATGCCGGTTTGGCAATTAATATGGCAGGAAATAGAGGAGGTTCAACCGAAAGCGAACGATTCTCGCCGCCGAAGCTCGTCCAAGTGGCCTGCTTTCGGACATGATCCGGTGCCAGGTCGGCTCTATTCATTGCGCAGGTAGAAGGCCGCCTTCTGGCCGAGCGCCCGCCACGTCCCGGCAAAACCGACAGCAATCGTCACAACGACGCTGGCGGCAACGGTGACGGCCACTACCGGCGGCAGGAAGAACCATTCGGCCTTCATCAGGTGGACAATCACCGCCCAGGCGATCAGCGTGCCCACCGCGGCGGCGATCGACCCGGTCAGCAGGCCGAGCAGGCCGTATTCCGCCATGAACGCCAGGGTCATCGTCCGCCGGGTAGCGCCCAATACCTTGAACACCACCGAATCGTATATGCGTCGGCGCTGGCCGGCGGCAATGGCGCCAGCCAGCACCAAAACGCCGGAGACGATGCTGATCCCGGCGGTGGAGCGGACGGCAACGCTGGTCGCTTCCAGGATACGGGCCGCCGCCTCCAGCGCCTCGCGTACGCGAACCGCCGACACATTCGGGAAGGCGTCGGTCCCTGCCCGCTCGGTGGCTTCCTCCGCCTCCGGCCGCACCTGGGCAGCGGCGATATGGGTATGGGGGGCGCCTTCGAGCACGCCCGGCGAAAAGATAATGGCGAAATCGAAACGCAGGCTGCGCCAGTCGATCTCGCGCAGGCTGCCGATGGTCGCTTCGATATCGCGCCCGAGGATGCTGAGCGTCAGGGTGTCGCCAACGCCGACGCCGAACCCTCGCGCCATGGCGGCGTCTATCGAGATCAGCGGCGGTCCCGCGTAGTCGGAAGGCCACCACTTGCCGGCAACCAGCCGTGCTCCGGCTGGTAACGCGGCGCTGTAAGTGAAAGCCCGATCGCCGCGCACCGCCCATTGGGAATCAGGATGGATTGTCGCCTTTTCGACAGGCACGCCGGCGATGGCGACGACGCGGCCGCGCAGTGTCGGCACCCGGCGCAATTCCTCGACGCCCGGCACAGCGCGAACGGCGGCATCGAAGGCTGCCACCTGATCCGGCTGGATATCGATGAAAAAGAAGGCCGGGGCGCGTTCGGGCAGGCGCTCGCTGATCTGGCGGCTGAGGTTGCCCTGAATCAGGGCGACGGCGACCAGCACCGAAAGGCCGAGACCGAGGGAGACGACGATGCTGGGCGTCGTCGAGCCCGGCCGGTGCAAATTGGCCACCGCCAGGCGCCATTCGACATGGCGCAGGCGGGGCAACCGGCGGGCGCCGCGCACCACCAGCAGGCCGGCGCCGCGCAGCACCAAAAGGGTTGCCGCCGAACAGCCGACGAACCAAGCGGCGAAATCCGGTCGCGCAGCCGTAACGAAGGTCAGTGCCGCCAAGCCCACCGCCCCGATGGCGATGGCGAAGAGCGCCACCGCACGGCGGCGCACCGGCATCGGCGCCACCTGATCCCGGTACAATCGCGCCGCCGGCACTTCGGTTGCCCGGGTCAATGGCCACAGAGCGAAGGTCAATACCGTCAACAGGCCGAAAGCGGCGCCGGTAATCAGCGGCTGCGGATACAGGCCGATACGCGGCGCCACCGGCAGATACTGTTCGAGTGCGGAAAGGCCGAATAGCGGAGCCGCACCGCCGATGACCAAGCCGATAGCGATGCCGACGGCCGCCAGCGCCAGTACCAGCGCCATGTAGGTCAAGAAAACCAGACGCGACGGTGCACCGATGCATTTCATGGTAGCGATGGTCGCGGTCTTCGCCTCCAGGTAGCTGCCGACCGCATTGGCAACGCCAATGCCGCCGACCAACAGCGCCGTCAGGCCGGAAAAGACCAGGAACAAGCCCATGTTGTCGATGAAGCGGCGCACGCCGGGCGCGGCTTCGTCGAACGGCCGGACGCGCCAGCCGGTGCGGGGATAAGCGGCCTCCACGGCGGCGATCCAATCCGCCCGGGCAACCCCGGCCGTCAGCAGCAGACGGTAGTGGTACTGAAACTGACTGCCGGGTTGCACCAGCTGGGTATCCGCCAAGGCGCCAAGGTCGACCATCACCCGCGGCCCGAGATCGAAAAAGCTGACCACCTCGTCCGGCTCGCGGGTCAACACGCCGCGCACATCAAATGTCGCCTCGCCCACCCGGAGGCTGTCGCCGACGGCGATGTTCAGCTTGCTTCGCAGTGCCGGCGCAATCAGGGCGCCCCATGTGCCGTTCCGTTTCGCCAGGGCGTCACTCAACCCCATCGACGGTTCGACGAGCGCTGCGCCGACCAATGGATAGAGACCGTCGATACCTTTCAGTTCGATCAGCGAACGGCCGCCGCCATTGCCTTCGCGGCGGGCCATGGCGCGCATCTCGACGACGGTCGAGACAGCCGCCGCGTTATCGCGGAGATAGGCCAATTCGCCGGCGGTGGCGGCGCGGCCTTCCAGACGCACCTCGATGTCGCCGCCGAGCAGGGCGCGGGCATCGGCATCGATGCCGGCAGTGATCGACGCCGACAGGGTACCGACCCCAACGATAGCGGCGACGCCGATGATCAGGCAGGCGATGAACACGCGAAAGCCTCGCGTGCCGGCACGCAACTCGCGCCGCGCCAAGCGCAACGCCAAAACGATGTCGGAGCTCATTGCCGCGCCGCGCCGACCAACGCGGGTGGGGCAACCCGCGCCTCGTCGCCAACGATGTTCCCGTCGGCGATGTGCAAGATTCGCCCGCAACGCTCGGCCAGCGCCATTTCATGGGTGACCAGGATCAACGTGGTATTGCGCCGCCGGTGAAGGTCGAACAGCAGAGACATCACCGTTTCGCCGGTGGCGCCGTCCAGGTTACCGGTCGGTTCGTCAGCCAACAGGATATCGGGTTCGGCAACGAAGGCACGGGCGAGCGCCACGCGCTGCTGCTCGCCACCCGACAACTGCCCCGGATAGTGCCTAAGACGGTGATCGAGGCCGACCGCAACCAGTTGCTCGCGGGCGCGCTCGAAGGCATCGCCGCGGCCGGCAAATTCCAGCGGCATGGCGACGTTTTCCAACGCCGTCATGGTCGGCACCAAGTGGAAATCCTGAAAGACGATGCCGACGTGATCGCGCCGGAAAAGGGCCAGTTCGTCCTCACTGAGGCGGGTCAATTCGATTCCGGCCGCCGTCACCGAACCGGCACTGACCCGTTCCAGGCCGGCCATGATGAGCAGCAAACTGGTCTTGCCCGAACCCGACGGGCCGACGACGCCAACCGTCTCGCCCGCCGTCACGGTCAGGTCGATGCCGTTGAGGATGTTGACCAACCCGGCGCTGCTTGGGAGCCTAAGGTGCACGCCACTCAGGTGGATGGCGGCACGGTTTTTTTCCTTAACCTCCACCTTGGGCCCCTTTGCATGAATGGGTTCTGGAACACTGGGTCGGGCATTTTGGCGAACGGAATTCGATATGGGGCTGCCGCCGGGCTTGTCAACGTATGCTTTGCCGCGGGGTTCTTCCTCACGGTCTTGTCATTGCCCGCCGTGGCCGCCCCGGTGACGTTGTTGGCGCTGGGCGACAGCCTGACAGCCGGCTATGGGCTGGCTCGCGAGGAATCCTTCGCCACGCGCCTGGAAACCGTATTGCGCAGCAAGGGATACGATGTTCGGGTCATCAATGCGGGGGTTTCCGGCGATACCTCGGCCGGCGGCCGGTCCCGGCTGGAATGGGCGCTGGCCGACAAGCCGCGTGCGGCCATCGTCGAACTGGGGGCGAACGACGGCCTGCGCGGGCTCGATCCCGCCGTTACCTTCGCTAATCTGGATGCCATCGTCGGCCGATTGAAGATGGCTGGCGTGGCCGTGCTGCTGACCGGCATGAAGGCGTTACCCAACCTGGGTGTCGAGTTCGGTGTCGAATTCGAGGATGTCTACCCTCGCGTTGCGGCGAAACACGGCGTGCCGCTCTATCCGTTCTTTCTGGACGGCGTCGCGACCGACCCTGACCTTAACCTTCCCGACCGTTTGCATCCCAATGCCCGCGGGATCGAGGTCATCGTCAAACGCATCCTGCCGCACGTCACCCGGCTGATCGACGGCCTTGCTAATTGAGACGCCATTGACGGAACGGCCCGAAGAACTCACGCTGTGTCCATGAACACCTCCGTCGCCTGCCGCCGCGCCATGCGGTCCGCCCGATGACCCCCTTTCGCACCGCCCATGCCGGCGGCGACGATTGGCGCCAGGCTGCCAATACCTGCGCCGACATTCTCGGCGATTCGGCGGCCGGCGTTCGGCTGGGATTTCTCTACATCACCGACCACCTGGCCGAACATTTGGGCGACGTGCTGGAGGTCATGCGCAAGCGAACGGGCATCCTGGAATGGGTAGGCACCGTCGGCATGGGCATCTGTGTCGATGACCGCGAGTATTTCGACGAGCCGGCGGTGGCCGCCATGGTGGCGACCTTGCCGACCGATAGCTTCCGCATCCTGCCGGCGCTGCACGATGATCTCGGCGGCATATCGGACGGCGATTCCGCATGGATCGATCGCCATTCACCCGCCTTCGGCGTTATCCACGGCGACCCCACCCACGCCCTGACGCCGGCCCTGATCGAAGCCTTGTCCGACGAAGGTACGCGCTTCCTGGTCGGCGGCCTGACGGCATCGCGCCGCGGCAATCCTCAGATCGCCGGACGTCTGGAGGACAG
This sequence comes from Rhodospirillales bacterium, assembly GCA_947470575.1. Taxonomy (GTDB): domain Bacteria; phylum Pseudomonadota; class Alphaproteobacteria; order Rhodospirillales; family CAMCUA01; genus CAMCUA01. The sequence continues at coordinate 46,425 of CANITX010000002.1, read as the reverse complement.
TTGCGTTTCCGGCGTCCTGTTCGACCCAGCCATCGAGGTGGCAACCGGGCTGACCCAGGGCTGCACGCCGGTCGGTCCGGTGCACACGATCACCGAGTCGTCGGAAAACGTGCTGATGACCCTCGACGGGCAACCGGCGCTCGACGTTTTCAAGAACGACATCGGCGAACTGCTGGCCCGCAATCTCAACCGGGTCGGCGGCTATATCCATGCCGCCCTTCCCATTACCGGCAGCGACACCGGCGATTATACCGTGCGCAACCTGGTCGCCATCGACCCCGCCAAGGGGTGGCTGGCCATCGGCCAACGGGTGTCCGAGGGCGATCGCGTGATGTTCGTGCGTCGCGACCCGCAAAGCGCCGAAGAAGACCTGCGCCATATGCTGGAACGCCTGCGCAAGCGCCTGAACGGGGAACCGCGCGGCGCGCTCTATTTTTCCTGTGTCGGGCGCGGCGCCAGCATGTTCGGGGCCGAGGGCCGCGAAGTCGCCTTGATCCGCGAGGTTCTAGGGGCCGTCCCTCTGATCGGCTTCTTCGGCAATGGCGAAATATCGCGCGACCGCATCTATGGATATACTGGTGTGTTGACGCTGTTCACATAACGCCGACCGAAGCACCGGGGACATCGATTCCATGCGGCTGTTCGTCGCCATTGCCTTGCCGGATGAGGCACGGGCCGCGTTGGGTCGTTTCGCGAGCGGCCTGCCCGGCGCCCGCTGGATCCCGCCGGAAAATCTGCACCTGACCTTGCGCTTCCTCGGCGAAATTGACCGCGGCGAGGCCGAGGACCTGGATGCGGCGCTTTCCACCATCCATGCACCGGCCTTCACCCTGGCCTTCGACGGTCTCGGCACCTTCGGCAACGACCGCGCGCAACGCGCCTTGTGGATGGGCGCTGCCGCCAATTCGATGCTCGATCACCTGCATGGCAAAGTCGAATCGGCAACCGTGCGCAGCGGCCTTCCCAGCGAACGGCGCAAATTCAAACCGCATGTGACGCTGGCCCGGCTCAAGAACACCCCCATCGAGCGCTTGCGCGAGTACCTGACGCTCCACGGCGGCATCGCCACGCCGTCGTTCGAGGTCCAAGCCTTCACCCTGTTCCAGAGCCACCTGGGCGAAGAGGGCGCGCGCTATGAAGCGCTGGCGGAATACCCGTTGCTGTTACCCTAAGCCACGCAACACATCGGGCAGGGCGCGCATGTCGGCAAAGACCATTTGGGCACCCGCCCGACTCAGATTTGCCCCATGGTCGGGATCGCAATGGTCGCCGCCGGTAAAACCGAGAACGGTCATCCCCGCCGCCAGTCCGGCGAGCACGCCATTGACGCTGTCTTCCACGACCACGCAATCGGCGGGGGCCGACCCCATTTCCCGCGCCGCATGCAGGAACAAATCCGGTGCCGGTTTGCCCCGGCCGACCATGCGGGAGCTGAAGATATGCGGGGCGAACCGGCCCCACAGGCCGGTGTGACTAAGGGTGAACCGCATCTTGTCCATACTGCCCGAAGACGCCACGCAGCGCGGCCCGTCGAGAATATCGAGAACCTGGTGGATGCCCGCGATGGCTCGCAACTCCTGTCCGAAGGTCTCGTCATCGCGGGCACGGATGCGCGCCTCGATATTCGACGGCAATGGCCGGCCCATTTCCTCGCCCACCGTCTTGAATACCGACGGTAGGGCCATGCCCAGGAAGCGGCGGCGGCATTCTTCCGGCGTGATGGGGTAGCCATGTTCCGCGAGGGCCGCAGCCAGCGTTCGATTGCCCAACAGTTCGCTGTCCACCAGCACACCGTCACAATCGAACATCAACAGGTGGCGATGCTTGGTCAAAATAAATCGGCCTCCATGGCGTCGTTCCCGGCTCCTGGCATAACATGCGTCCGGTGAGCAGGCCAAACAAGACATCGCCGGACGCAACGACCTTGCCCGTCGAATCGTTGGAACAGGCGGCGGACGCAGCGCGCGCCTGTACTCTGTGCGCGGCCCATCTGCCGCTCGGGCCGCGCCCGGTATTTCGCCTATCGCCCACCGCCCGCCTGTTGATCGTCGGCCAGGCACCGGGCACCAAGGTGCACGAGACGGGCATCCCCTGGAACGACGCCTCCGGCGACCGGCTGCGCGATTGGCTGGCACTGGACCACGAGGTCTTCTACGACGCGAGCCGTATCGCCATCATGCCGATGGGTCTCTGCTATCCCGGGCGTGCCGCCAGCGGCGGCGACAACCCGCCGCGTCCCGAATGCGCGCCCACCTGGCACGCCCGGCTGCGCGCCGTGATGCCGGCGATCCGCCTGACCCTGCTGGTCGGCTCCTATGCCCAGGCCCACTACCTGGGCAAGGCGCGCAAGCCGACCATGACCGAGACGGTCGCCGCCTGGCGCGACCATGCCCCCGATTTTATTCCGACCCCGCATCCGAGCTGGCGGACCACCGGTTGGCAGCGACGCAACCCCTGGTTCGAAGCCGAGGTGGTGCCGGCGCTGCGCGAGCGGGTCCGCGCACTGGTCGGCGAAGTTCGGTAGCGCCTACTTTTTCTCCAGCGCCTTTGCCAGGCGCAGGCGCAGCGCGTTGAGCTTGATGAAGCCCTTGGCGTCGCGCTGGTCATAGACCGAATCTTCCTCGAAGGTGACGATGTCCTGGCTGTACAGGCTGTTGGGCGATTTCCGCCCCGTGACGAAGACGTTGCCGCGATAAAGCTTCATCCGCACGGTACCCGCAACCCGCTGCGAGGCTTCGTCGATGGCCGCCTGCAACATCCGCCGTTCCGGCGAGAACCAGAAACCGTTGTAGACCATCTCGGCATAGCGCGGCATCAGTTCGTCCTTCTGATGCATGGCGCCGCGATCGAGCGTCAGGCTTTCCATCGCCCGGCGAGCATGGAACAGCACCGTGCCGCCCGGCGTTTCGTACAGCCCGCGCGACTTCATGCCGACGAAGCGGTTCTCCACCAGGTCGAGGATGCCGATGCCGTTGGCGCCGCCGAGTTCGTTCAACTTGGCGAGCAGGTTGGCGGGCGACAGCTTCTCGCCGTTGACGGCCGTGGGATCGCCAGCTTCGAAATCGATGGTGATCTCCAGCGGCTTGTCGGGCGCTTTCCACGGCGGGACGACGCGGCTGAGGATCAGATCCCAATCCGGCTCCTGCCAGGGATCTTCCAGCGCCTTACCTTCCGAGGAGATGTGCAACAGGTTGGCATCTTGGGAGAACGGCTGTTCGCCACGCTTGTCGCGGGCAACTGGGATCTGGTGGCGCTCGGCGTATTCAACCAGCTTGGTGCGCGACGTCAGGTCCCATTCGCGCCACGGCGCGATGATCTTGATGTCGGGCTTGAGCGCGTAGTAGCCGAGCTCGAAGCGTACCTGATCGTTGCCCTTGCCGGTGGCGCCGTGGGCGACGGCGTCGGCGCCGACCATCTCGGCGATCTCGATCTGGCGCTTGGCAATCAGCGGCCGGGCGATGGAAGTGCCGAGCAGATAGGTGCCCTCGTAAAGGGCGTTGGCGCGGAACATCGGGAAGACATAGTCGCGGACGAAGACCTCGCGCAGGTCGTCGATGAAGATCTCCTTGATGCCCAGCATCTCGGCCTTCTTGCGCGCCGGTTCCAGCTCTTCGCCCTGGCCCAGATCGGCAGTAAAGGTCACCACCTCGCAGCGATAGGTTTCCTGCAACCATTTGAGGATGACCGAGGTGTCGAGCCCGCCCGAATAGGCCAGCACCACCTTTTTCACACCTTTGACTTCGCCCCGATTACTGGCATTCATGGGTAAGGCCGCTCCACCGCTGTCGAATGGCGGCGCAGTATAGGGAACGGTTACCGGTGGGCAAGCCGGCAGAACGCCGGGCAGCCGCAGCGGGAATCCGGATCATGGAAGGGCGCTAGTCGCCGTCGCGCACGGTCGGCCAAGGGATGTATGCAAAGACCCAGACGCAGATCGCATAGACAGGCGTAAGAAAGCACAGGGCCCAAAGCCCTGGCTTGCCAGCCTTGCGCAGGATCAGAACCTGCAGCCGAATGATATAAATGTTTATCGCCAAGAGGGCGATGAAAAGAACCGCTAGCTCTATGACCGCCTCGCCCATGGCCCCCTACTCGAATACTTTGCCGACCGAAGCGATGCCGGGGGTCCAGCCATCGACGCGGTTGGGCCAAGGCCGATAAGCAAGGAACATCAGCGTCGCTATATAACCGATGCATGGCGCGAACAGGAGAAGCGTCCATGCGGGCCGAAAGCCGGCCCGGCGCATGATGCGCCATGTCGGGATGACGAACAGTGCCGCCGCCAGATAGTTCAGGAAGAACAGATAGTTGACGGTATCCGCCATAACGCCTTCTCCCGTCCGGACAACAATTTATCGTAACTATGATTTGATGTTTTTACAACCTAATTCCGCCGCTCAGGCAGCGGGGGCGTTGGCCTTCAGCCGGGCGTGCTGACTTGCAGACTTGAGCTGGCCGCAGGCCGCCATGATATCGCGCCCGCGCGGCACCCGGATCGGCGCCGACAGGCCGGCGTCGTTGAGAATCTTGGCGAAGCGATGCATGGCATTGTTCGACGAGCAGGTGTAGATCGCGCCCGGCCACGGATTGAACGGGATCAGGTTGAACTTGGCCGGGATGTCCTTCACCAAACGGACCAATTCGTGGGCTTCCGCGGGCGAGTCGTTGATGCCGTTGAGCATGACGTATTCGAAGGTGATGCGCCGCGCGTTGCTGGACCCCGGGTACTCGCGGCAGGCCTGCAGCAGTTCGGCGATCGGGTAACGCTTGTTGATCGGCACCAGCACGTCGCGCAGTTCGTCGGTCGGGGCGTGCAGGCTGATCGCTAGGTTGACGCCCAGTTCCTCGCCGCAGCGGCGGATCAGCGGCACCACGCCCGAGGTCGACAGCGTGATGCGCCGCTTTGAAATGGCGATGCCCTCGCCATCCATGACGATGCCGAGCGCCTTAGCGACGTTGTCGTAGTTCAACAACGGCTCACCCATGCCCATCATGACGATGTTGGACATCAGCCGGTCTTCCTGGGCCGAAGGCCATTCGCCGGTGGCGTCGCGGGCGATCATCACCTGGGCGACGATCTCGCCGGCCGTCAGGTTGCGCACCAGCCGCTGCGTCCCCGTATGACAGAACGAGCAGGTCAGCGTGCAGCCGACCTGGGAGGAGACGCAAAGGGCGCCACGGTCGTCTTCGGGGATGAACACGGTTTCCGCCTGATTGCCATCGGCGAATCGCAACAGCCATTTGCGGCTGTTGTCTTCGGACACCAGCGCCCGGCTGATGTCCGGCCGAGCGATGCTATAGCGTTCGGCCAAGCGAGCCCGCAGGTCCTTCGATAGGGTCGTCATGTCGGAAAAATCGGCGACGCCCTGAAAATACATCGCCTGCCAGATTTGGCGCGCGCGGAAGGGCTTCTCGCCGAAGGCCGCCATCTCGGCGGTCAATTCGGCGCGATCCAGGCCGATAAGGTTGGTCCGCGTATCGCTCATCATGCCTCGATATAGCGCTTCCGCCGCCATCGCCCAAGGGAATCGGACCGGCCTATTTGCGCGGACAGGCCAATTCCATGGCTTTGCGCGCGGCGGTAAAGCCCGCCAGGGAATAGGTATCGACGGTTTGCGTGCCGCGCGACGAGGTGCCGCGCACGATCATCTGGCGACCGCCCCGCATAGCCGAAACCAGTTCGGCGTCGCGCGCCGTATCCGTGGTCCACGCGCGACCGCCTTCGGTGAAAAGAGCATATTCCTTGCCGTCGATCTTCACGTCCACCCGGCTGCCCGGCTGGTAGTCGTAGCCGGCCGTCACACTGACCACATCGAAACTCTTGGCTGCCGGGCGGTGGGTGATTTGGACGTAGGTGCTGGTGCGCTGGCGATAGTTACCGACCGATTTTTTCGGTGCGCTGCCAACATAGCAGAATGACGCGGAACCCGAGGTGTGGCGAAAAGCCCCCCAATCCTTAAAAGTGCCGAGCTGAACGGTCTGCTGCGCCGCGGCCGAGGACACGGCAACGCCGAAAAGGGCAGCGGCGGCGAACAGGTTGGCAAACAGCTGGAAAATGGGGATGCACGCGCTCATAGCCTACCCTACATAACCATGACGACCGCTATTGCCAAGGTTTCGTCCTTTATCCGCTGCCCGGCTTTAAGCCGCAGACAGGCCCGAAACAGCACGGCCCATGATCTGTCGCGCGCGCAGCCAGACCAACTCCTTCCAATCGGTTTCGTCCGGATAGAAGCAGGCCCGCATTTCGGCCTTGATCGCCCGGCCAAGGTCTGAGGCGGGGTCGCTACGGGCATGCAGCCAGTTGTCGGCGAGCAGAGCCATAAGGATGCGGCGGATCGGATAGGTGCCGTATTCGACGGTAACGCTGACGATATCGGCGCCGGGACAGCCGGCGATCAAACCATCGGCAATCAGGCCGGTTAGCGGCGGCGAGGTCGAATCGCCGGCCTCGGGCGACGTCAGTCCTTCGCCGAACCAGACGCGCAGACGGCGCTCTTCAGCCGAACCTGGCGTGAAGCGTGCGATCATTTCGGCATGGCCATAGGGGCCTAGGCCGGTGTGGAAATCGAGGAAGGCGATCTGCGCCGCCTGGCGGCAAAATCCCTCCGCAATGGCGCGAAAGGTGCGATTCGACCAAGTCGGCGTCCGGCCGCCATAAAAGATGCCGTTGGCATGATCGTACTGACCGCGGCTGAGCGCCGTCTGCAAGGCGAAAGCGCCGTGTTCGGCCATGTAGGCAGCGAAGACGGCCTCCATGGACGCCCGGCCGTCGCCGTCCCAACGCTCTGGCAGGATGACGGTCTGCAGCTTTCCATAGTCGCCGTTGGCCGGCCAGGCGCCGGCCGCGTGGTCGATGAAATTGCGATTGAGGTCGACATTGTCTTCTGTAACCCGCCGGATCCAGGCAAAGCCATGCGGGTTGATGGCATGCACCAACACGGCACGCACGTTCGCCGGCAACCGTTTATGGGCGCCCGAGCGCAGCCAACCGACCAGACAGCCGGAGCCGCAGAAGCCCTCGCCGCCATGGGTTGCCGAATTGACCAGCAGCAGGCGTTCGGCCGCGGCGTCGCCAAGCAACGCAACGTCGGTATGGACCGGCAACCCATCCGGGGCCAGAGCTGGATTGTCGAAGGTTTCGATGCGGGCACCGGCAGCGTTCGCAGCGGCAAGAAAGGCGGCACGAGCAGCGCGGTAGCCGGTAGCGAAGTAGCTGGGGGCGTCCATTCTGGGTCCGGTCCGGAATAGCTATGCGGCGACAGCGGAGCTTATCACGCCATGCAGCCAAGGTCCCACGGCGGGGGCCTGAAGCCTCGCCTTGACACAGTTGAGCCCCGCCCCACATATTCGGCCACCTCGCCGCCCCGGTTTCCCAAGCACGCGGCGCGCGGGTTCCGATATCGGATGGGGCCGTAGCTCAGCTGGGAGAGCGTCGCGTTCGCAATGCGAAGGTCAGGGGTTCGATCCCCCTCGGCTCCACCAACTTCCTTCCAAGGGGTTTGAAATCATCAAGCCGTTGGAGGAGAAGTTGGAATTTCTTCCAGTCGCCGTGAGTCCACCGGCCATCCGGACCGCTTCGGTCGCTTAAGCCCCCCACTTCCAGAAGCCGTCCCCTTCGGCCATCAAAGCCCGGGCGAGGACCATCTTGTGGACTTCGGAGGCGCCGTCGACCAAACGCGCCTGGCGGGCGTAGCGGTACATCCATTCGAGCATGGTGTCCTTGGAATAGCCGCGCGCCCCGCAAAGCTGGATGGACGTGTCGATGGCCCGATGCAGACAATCGGCGACGTGATTTTTGGCAATCGACAGTTCCTTGCGGGCGAAGTCGCCCTGATCGAGCTTCCAAGCCGCATGCATGACCAACAGGCGGCCGATCTGAATGTCGGCGGCGGCCTCGCCCAGCATCCATTGCACGCCTTCGCGGTCGGCGAGCTTCACGCCGAAGCTTTGGCGCTCGGCAACGTAGGCATGGGCGATGGCCAGCGCCCGGCGGGCCATGCCCAACCAGCGCATGCAATGGGTGAGACGGGCGGGACCGAGCCGTATCTGCGTGACCTTGAGCCCGTCGCCGACATTGAGCAGGCGCTGTTCGTCGGGTATGCGCAACCCATCGAAGATCAACTCGCAATGACCGCCGTGCTCCTCCGGTCCCATGATCGGGATGCGCCGTTCGATCCGCCAACCGGGGGATTCGGCATCGAACAGAAAGGCAGTTAGGCCGCGCCTTGCATCGTCGGAGGTGCGGGCGATCACGATGAAGGTGGCGGCGCCCTCCGCCCCGGTGGTGAACCACTTGCGGCCCCGGATCACCCAGTCGCCGCCGTCGCGGGTGGCGGTGGTCAGCATGGCCGAAGGATCGGAACCGGCGCCGGGCGCCGGTTCTGTCATGGCGAGCGCGGTACGTTTGCTGCCGTCGATGACCGGCTGCAACCAACGATCCTTGGCCGGCTCGTCGAGAATTTTATTCAACAGCATCATGGTGCCGTCGTCAGGAGCCGCGGCGTTGAAAACCACCGCGCCGAACGGGCATTGCCCCATCTCTTCGTAACAGGCGGCAAGGCCGACCATATCGAGCCCACGACCGCCGCGGGCCGGCGGCATGGACAGCGCCCACAGGCCAGCGGTGCGAGCCTCGCGGCGCAGGTCGGCAAGCAGATCTTCGCGGATCATCTCGTGCGCGTCGAGATTGGCGCGGTCGGATTCAAGGGGGATGACCCGTTCTTCGACGAAACGGCGGATGCGCAGGCGAAGCTCGTCGAGCGCAGGCGGCAGGGTAAAGTCCATGACAGCTCTTTCATCCGAGCACAGCAACTGCGTGACGACCGCCTTGTGGTCGCCGCACCGTCTGCACGTCTAAAGAACGAACGCCCTCAATAGGTCGGCATCTTCATATAAAGGAGTTCGCTGGGCTCGACCGCGGTCAGCGCAACAGGGCTTTCGTCCGCTTCCGTGCCGAAGGCGGTGTAGCGACCGTAACTGCTGTTGTCGTGCGTCATCGTGCCGTTCATCAGGACCAACGCCTCGGGCGACATCTCGGCGCCGAATTGCAAGGTCGCGCCTTTCTCCAGGCGGACGAAGCCGAAGCGGACGTCGCGCTCGGTAAAGGTGCCGAGATGCTTCCGCGCCACGCCTGGGCTGTCGGCGTCCATCACCCAATCGAAGCTTGCCGGGTTCATTCGGATGACATCGTTATAGCGGGCCGGTGGGTATACGATCTTGCTGCCGCGCATCTCCTGTTCGACCGCTTCCACAGCATCCTGATTGTGACGCCGACCTTCGGCATCGGTCCAGGTATAGATACCGTTGTCGAACTTGCCGTTGCCCTTGGCCTCCAGTCTGGCGCTCGCTTGGCTGAACTGCTCGGCGCTCCAATAGCCCAGACCGTTCGGCCCCCCGAACTGCAAGATGATCATCGTCATGTTGGTTTTCTTGATCTGGGGTCCGTAATAGACGGATTCCGGGAAGTACGCGGCCCAACCGGCGGGCAGCACGTCGTCTTTGCCGATGACGTAGTCGCCGGACAGGATGTAGCGGAACTGTTCGAAGACGTGACGATGACGCGGCGCCGTCCAATCGGCGGTGCCGCCCTCGCTGAGGGCCAGACGATAGTTGGCTGGGGTGCCTTCCTTGCCGGTCAGCAGCAGGGCGGCCTTGCGGTTGCCCGGACGGTGATCGTCGACCAGCTTATGAAAATCCTTGGCCTTTGACGGATCGTTGATCTGCATTGGTCGTCCCTCCCTTGATTTGGATGTCGGGCGGCAAGTCTTCAGGACAGCTGAACGCGAACGTTGGACTTTATCCGCCCGCAACGGGTTTCGGTAAGCCTCAAATTGGTTGGCGGGGAGCGGCCGTGAGCACTCCCCTGTGGGGTATTCATGGGTGGCCGTCCTGGTTTCGGCATATTGCGGCGGAGACGATGTTAAGTCACCCTGTATGCCTGTCGCCACCGCCCTCAACCCATCCCGCACAAGAAGGGGCCCCCATCACATGTCCGTCGGTCCGCACAAGATTGCTTATGAAGTCATCCAGGGTTGGGAACGGCTGCCGGAGGGCTGGTCGTTCGTCGAGGTCGCCGGCGTTGCCGTCGATTCCCAGGACCGGGTTTACGTCTTCAACCGCGGCGCCCATCCGATCATCGTGTTCGATAAGGAAGGCAAATTCCTCAACGCCTGGGGAGAAGGCGTCTTCGCCAACGCCCACGGCATCTTCATCGATAAGAACGACCAACTTTACCTGTCGGACCATTTCGATCACACGGTTCGCATCTTCGATACCGAAGGCAACATGAAATCGATGTTGGGCAAGCCCGGCGTCGCGGCCAACACCGGCTTCAAGGAAAACGAGTCCCCCGTGTTGTGGGGTGGCGGTCCCTTCAACAAAGTGACCAACGTCGCGATCGGCGAGAACGGCGATCTGTTCATTTCCGACGGCTACGGCAACGCCCGCGTTCATCGCTATTCGGCGGACGGCAAACTGATTACGTCGTGGGGACAACCCGGCAACGGACCGGGCGAATTCAACCTGCCCCATGCCATCGCGGTGGACAGCGCCAACCGCATCTATGTGGCGGATCGCGAGAACTCGCGGGTCCAGATCTTCCGCAAGGATGGTTCGTTCATAAAGTCCTGGGACTGGGTCAACCGGCCTTGCGATATCTTCATCGACGATCAGGACAATATTTACATCGCCGAACTGGGCTGGATGCTGCCCTCCGGCCCAGCCCGCATCCACTATAATTTCTGCGATCATCCGCCCATGGGTCACGATCCCATCGCCCGTGTCACGATCTGCGACCCGGACGGCAAGGTCATCTCGCGCTTCGGCGGTCCCGATCCGTTGATGCCCGGCAACTTCATCGCGCCGCACGGTATTTGGGTCGATTCGCGCGGCGATCTGTATTGCGGCGAGGTCGTGAAAACCGCGGGCGCCACTGCCCACTTCGCACCTCTGGAAGTTCGCTCGCTGCAAAAGTTCAAGCGGGCGGGAGGGCCTCGGTAGCCGCCGGCCATGCAAAAGCATCGGCAAGCCTTGGCAACATTCCTTGCCCATGCGGCGGGGGCAACCGGCGTGGAGATCCGCACGTTCGAACCCCTGTCGGGGGGCGCCATTCAGGAAAATTGGCACCTGTTCGCCGAGGTTGCGGGTGGCCCCTATGCCGGCCGGCTCGACGCCGTGCTGCGCACGGATGCGCCGTCCAAGATCGCTGAAAGCCATAACCGCGCCCAAGAGTTCGCCGTATTGCGTGCCGCCCACGCGGCCGGGGTAACGGTGCCGGAGCCCTTATGGCTGAGCGCCGATAGCTCCGTCATCGGCAAACCTTTTTTTGTGATGCGACGCCTGACTGGCACGGCCGACAGGTTCCGCATCGTCAAGGACCAGCGGCTTGCCCCCGACCGGGCCTTGCTGTTGCGTCGCCTGGCCCAGGAGATGGCGCGCATCCACGCCATCCGGCCCGGAACCGCCGGTTTGGCATTTCTGCCCGAACCGGCACCCAACCCGGCCCTGTTCTGGGTGGCCCGCTATCGCCAATTCCTCGACGATCTGGCGTGGCCCTATCCAGGTCTGGAATGGGGCTTGCGGTGGCTGGAAATCCACGCCCCGTCATCCCCTGAAAATGGCCTCTCGCTTTGCCATAACGACTTTCGTACCGGCAATTTTCTGGTCGACGAGTCCGGATTGACCGCCATCCTCGATTGGGAATTCGCGGGTTGGGGCGACCCGCTTGCCGACATCGGTTGGTTCTGCGCGCGCTGCTGGCGCTGCGGGCGCGACGATCTCGAGGCCGGCGGTATCGGCCGGCGCGAAGACTTCATCGCCGCCTATGAATCCGCCTCGGGCCGCCGGATCGATTCCGACGCCATCGCCTATTGGGAGGTGATGGCGCATGTACGCTGGGCCATCATCGCCGCCCAACAAGCGGATCGCCACACCAGCGGCGTTCAGCCATCCTTGGAACTGGCCTTGATTGGCCACGCCCTTCCGGAAGCCGAACTCGAAATCCTGCGCATGACAGAGCCCGATTAGCCGGCGGCCGGCGGCGTACAAACGCCGCCTGTTGCTGCCGGGCGAGCCGACGATTACGTTGATGCTGGGTGCTATCCCCAACGGGAGGCCTGCCTTACGCGCGCAGCGCGGGGCGGGACAGGGGAGGAAAAAGACGCTGGTACCGACAACGACTGAGGCAAATGTTTTGGGCATGGGTGGCCTGGGCAACGTCACCCTTGAGGACAAGTATGCCCTCAACGAAGGCCGCGTACTGATGACCGGCACGCAGGCCTTGGTCCGCCTGACCCTCGCGCAGCGCCAGCGCGACATGGCGGCGGGACACAATACGGCCGGCTACGTCACCGGCTATCGCGGCTCGCCTTTGGGCGGCGTCGACCGGGCGATGACCCGCGCCGCAACGTTTCTCGAAGCCCATCACGTGCGCCTCCATCCCGCCGTCAACGAAGAGCTGGCGGCCACCGCAGTCTGGGGAACGCAGCAGACCAATTTGTTCCCCGGCGCCCGTTACGACGGCGTATTCGCCATGTGGTATGGCAAGGGGCCGGGTGTCGATCGGTCGGGCGATGCCTTCCGCCACGGCAATATGGCCGGCACGGCGCCCTACGGCGGTGTTCTGCTGGTCTTCGGCGACGACCCCGGCTGCCAATCTTCGACCATCCCCAGCGCCAGCGAATTCGCCATGCTCGACGCCCAGATCCCGATCTTCAATCCGGCCGGGGTACAGGAGGTGCTCGATTTCGGCCTGTATGCCTGGGCAATGTCGCGGTTTTCCGGCTGCTGGACATCGTTGAAGGCCGTCGCCGATACGGTCGACACCACCACCACCATACAAGTTGGCCCCGGACGGGCACCGATCGCCTTGCCTGACGACATCGAACTGCCGCCGGGCGGCCTCGGCATCCGTTGGCCCGAAGATTTCCGCGCCCCGGAAGAACGCCTGCATCGATTCAAGCTACCCGCCGTCCGCGCTTTCGTCCGCGCCAATGGTCTCGACCGCCGGGCCTTGGGCATGGCGGGGGCACGCCTGGGCATCGTCAGTACCGGTAAGGCTTATGTCGATGTGATGCAGGGATTGGCCGAACTCGGCATCGACGAACAGGCGGCCCAGGCCATCGGGCTGGCCGTTTATAAGGTGGGCGTTCCCTGGCCGCTCGAACCCGAGGGCATCCGCCGCTTTGCCGAGGGCCTCGATGAACTCTTGGTGATCGAAGAAAAACGCGCCTTCCTGGAAAACCAGATCAAGGAACAGCTTTACCACCTGCCCGCCGACCGGCGCCCTCGGGTCGTCGGTAAGACCGACGAGCACGGCAGGCCGTTGATGTCGTCGACGGCCGAACTCACACCGCGCGACGTGGTGCTGGCCATCGCGATCCGTCTGCAGCGCTTTGGCGTCGACAGCTTTGCCGAGCGCGCCGAGCGGCTGCGTGAGCGTGGCGTGGGCATCGGCGGCCCCAATCTTAAGCGCATGCCCTATTTCTGCGCCGGCTGCCCGCATAACTCCTCGACCAAGGTGCCGGAGGGTTCGCAGGCGATTGCCGGTATCGGCTGTTCGACCATGGCGCTGTGGATGGACCGCAGCACAGCCACCTTCACCCATATGGGCGCCGAGGGCGCCAATTGGATCGGTCGCGCGCCGTTCGTCGACGAACCGCACATTTTCGCCAACATGGGCGACGGCACCTATTTCCATTCCGGGGTAATGGCCATCCGCGCCGCCGTCGCCGCCGGCGTCAGCATGACCTATAAGCTGCTCTACAACGATGCCGTGGCGATGACCGGGGGCCAGCCCATGGACGGGCAGCTGAGTGTCGCGCAATTGGCCGCTCAGCTTGCCGCCGAAGGCATCGAGCGCATCGCCGTTGTCGCCGAGGACCCGACGCGTCATTCCTCCGCCGCCTTCGCTGCAGGGACCAGCATCCACCACCGCGACGATCTCGATGCTGTACAGCGGGAGCTGCGCGAGTGGCCAGGCGTTTCGGTGCTGCTTTACGACCAAACATGCGCCGCCGAAAAGCGCCGCCGGCGCAAGCGTGGCCGGCTTGCCGATCCGGCCCGCCAGGCCTTCATCAACCCCAGGGTCTGCGAGGGCTGCGGCGACTGCGGCCAGCAATCCAACTGTGTCGCCATCGTACCGCTGGAAACGACCTATGGGCGCAAGCGCGCCATCGACCAATCTGCTTGCAACAAGGACTTTTCCTGCACCAAGGGCTTTTGCCCCAGTTTCGTGACCGTGCACGGTGGCCGCCTGCGCCGGCCGAGGAACGCCGATACCGGCGGGCCATTTCCGGTGCTGCCCGAACCGGTACCACCGTCGTTGGACGAGCCCTATCGAATCCTGGTCGCCGGCATCGGCGGCACCGGCATCGTCACCGTCGGCGCGCTGCTGGCCATGGCCGCGCACCTGGAAGGCAAAGCTGCGGGCGTCTTCGACCAGGCCGGCTTGGCGCAGAAGAACGGTTCGGTCTTCAGCCACGTAAAGATCGCCGCCCGCGCCGAAGATGTCGGCCCGGCCCGTATCGATGCCGGCGGCGCCCGCCTGCTGCTCGGTTGCGACATCGTCACCGTCGGCGGACCCGAGGGCCTGGCTCGCGCCCGCCGCGGATTCACCCGTGCGGTGATCAACAGCCACGAAACGCCCCTCGACGATTTCACCCGCAATCCGGATTCGATAGTTCCCGTCGACGCCTTGCGCGTCGGCATCGAGCGCGCGGTGGGCGGCAATGCCGTGACCTTTCTCGACGCCGGCGGCCTGGCCGGACGCCTGATGGGCGATACCATCGCCACCAATCTGTTCGTCACGGGCTATGCCTTTCAGCAGGGATTGATCCCGCTGAGTGCGGCGGCCATCGAGCAAGCTATCGAAATCAACGCCGTCGCTGTCGATTTCAACAAACAGGCTTTCCTATGGGGCCGCCGCGCCGCCCATGACCGCGCCGCCGTCGAGCGCTGCCTGAGGACACCAGGGCTCAAATCCCAGCCGGCATTGCTGGATGACCTGATCGCCGAACGGACCGCCGACCTGGCCCGGTATCAGGATGCCGCTTACGCGCGGCGCTATGCCGAACTGGTCGCGCGCGTGCGCGCCCTCGAACGGGAACGCGCCCCAGGCCGTGACGGACTCACCCTTGCCGTCGCCCAAACCTATTACCAGGTGTTGGCCTACAAGGACGAATACGAGGTCGCCCGCCTGTATACCGACGGCACATTCCTTAGGGAGCTCGCCGAGCAGTTCGAAGGCGATGTGCGCCTGGGCTTTCATATGGCGCCGCCGCTGATCTCGCGCCGCGATCCGATCAGCGGCCATCTGCTCAAACGGGAATTCGGCGCCTGGACGATGCCGGCTTTCCGCCTGTTGGCCCGCTTGAAAGGATTGCGCGGCACGCCGTTCGATATCTTCGGCTACAGCGAGGAACGCCGCATGGAACGGGGGATGATTGTCGATTACGAACGCACCGTCGGCGATCTGCTTGCCGCGCTGACCACGGCCAACCACGCCCTCGCCGTGGAGATCGCGCGCCTTCCGCAGGCCATCAAAGGCTTCGGCCACGTCAAAGCGGAAAATGCCGAACGCGCCAGGGGCAAGCAGGCCAAGCTGCTTGCCGACTTCCTTCGAACCGGTTTGGCGGCGACCGCCGCAGAGTGAAAAAGGAGTCCTTGGCAGCTTGATCGGACGGCGGAATACGCCTTAAATCCGCTGCCGATCCGGCCAAACACCTGGAGCCTTTTCAGCATGCATATATCGGGCGCGCTGCCGGTGGGCTCCACTTTACAGGACAGGGAGCGATATTGACCATGGACGCCGCCAAAAGAAAGGCCATGAGTGGCCGCTATCCTCTCGTCAGCATCCAAATACGCCAAAAGTTTCCGCGCCTCGCACCTGACCTGGTCAAGCGGTTCGAGAAATATCCGCTGTGCGACATCAGCGACAAGGTCGGGCGCATGTACACCATGGACGCTTCCATCCGCCCGTTCTTCGAACCCGCCCCCAAATTGCTCGGTACGGCGCTGACGGTGAAGTGTCCGCCCGGCGACAACATGGGCGTCAAGAAAGCCTTGCAGATGATCGAACCCGGCGACGTGCTGGTCGTCGATGCCCTGGGCTTCACCGAATGGTGCCTGGGTGGCTTCGACATGCTGATCCTTGCCATCAAGGAACGCGGGATGAAGGGCCTTATGGTCAACGGCGCCTATCGCGACGTGGCCCTCGCCAAGGCGGCGAACTTTCCGATCTATTGCAAAGGGGCGGCCGCTTATTCCGGACACAAGCTGGGGCCCTTTGAAATCAACGTGCCGGTCTGCTGCGGGGGCGTGATCGTTCATCCGGGCGACTTGGTGACGGCTTCGGAGAACGAAGGCGCCGTCGTTGTGCCGCATGCCTATGCGGCGCCGGTTGCCGATGCCATCGACGAATACAAAAGGACCGTCATCGACCGCACCTGGGCCGTAAAGCGGGAAGCCGACCGCGACGAGTACTTCGAGACCGTGTTCAAGGAACGCTCGGGCATCTATCTGGATTAATTGCGCTGGCAGGATCGACGCGGGAGGAACGACGATGCAGGTAACCAAGCTTTCCGAGCATCTCGGCGCCGAGGTTACCGGCATCGATCTGCGCCAGCCGCTCGACGCGGCAACGCGCCGGCTGCTCAACCAGGCGGTCGTCGAGCACATTGCGCTGGTGATCCGCGATCAGGAACTGACCCCAAACCAGTTCCTGACCGCCACCCAACTTTTCGGCGAAGCCATGGATCAGAACTACGCCGAGCATGGCGTGCCGGGCGTGCCGTTCGTCAATTACGTCTCCAACCAATTTACGGACAAGGCGGGAAACCCACTCAAGTCGGCCGCCAAGTGGCATACGGACAGCACCAATTTCGAATGCCCGCCGAAGTACACGGCGCTTTACGCTCTCGAACTTCCCGATTCCGGAGGCGGCACCGCGTTTTGCAACATGCGCGCCGGCTATGCCGCCCTGCCTGAAGAGATCCGGCGGCACATCGACGGCTTTAAGACCGTCAATGTCCGCCTCGGCAGCGCCGTAAAGGAGAAATACAACGCCTTGGCCATCGAGGCGCAAAAGGCGGGGAACGTGGTTCCCGTCGTGCATCCCCTGGTGCGGACCAATCCGGAAAATGGCCAGAAGTCGATCTACTTCAATCCGAATAAGACCGAAAACATCGTCGGCATGAGCCCCGAGGAATCGCAGGAGCTATTGGACGACCTGCTCCAGCGCGCCATGAAGCCCGAATACCTTTACACCCATCAATGGCGGAAGGGCGACCTGCTGATTTGGGACAACCGGGCCGCCATGCACAAGGCCAACTACGATTACGACATGAATCAGCACCGTTTGCTCTATCGCGTCTGCATCAAAGGCGAACGGCCGGTCTGATCGAACCGCAGCTCCCCATCCCTGCGCACCGACGACGACCCTCCACAGAGGAAGTTCGGCCTGGCGCTGCGTACGGCATCCGGAATACCGGCAGACGCCATTAGAGCCCGACAATCTTTGGATAAAAAAATATCTGCACCCCAATATATTCTGGGCCGCCGATCTATGTATATTTAATGGTCGTCCTGAATACGCCTTGTATTGTCATTGTAATACCGCCATCTTCATCCGGTCGATAGACGGCCAGACGACTTGGCCTTGCGCAAATAATTTTGGCGCCGAGCTTACAATCTTCTTGCCTGAAAACGCGAATTCGACGGCCTGCATATTCGCGGGCAAGCAAAACTCATATTCGAGAAAGGAGTTCCCATGACGACGGGAACCGTGAAGTGGTTTAACGCCCAAAAGGGCTTCGGCTTTATTGCCCCCGATGATGGCGGCAAGGACGCGTTCGTCCACATCAGCGCTGTGGAGCGTGCCGGTCTTGACGACCTGCGCGAAGGACAGAAGCTGGGTTACGAACTGGTCTCCGACCAGAAGAGCGGCAAGATGTCGGCTGACAACCTCAAGCTGGCCGACTGATCGACTCACCGGCAGGCCCGAGGCCTGCCGGCTTCGGCCGCCAACCCCGATGTATCCCGTCAACCCAGCGCCGGTTTGGCGCCGAGGAGGCCACCATGGCCAAAAGCCAAAAGCGCAGCAATCGAGAATTAAAAAAGCCGAAGAAGGCCAAGCCGGTTGCCCTAGCAGCCACGTTTATTACCCCGACCAAAGGCAAGTCTGCGCCAATGGGTCTTTTCAAGAAAAAGTCTTAAGACCCGAATATCGCTACCACGCTTAAATTCTTCCCTCGCTGGCATTGGAAACGAAGGCCCCCGTGACAGTTCACGGAGTGACTTACGCAGTCAGTACAAGTATCGTGCTCAGCGATAAGGCGTTCAACGCATAAAATATCGGCCGGCAATGTTCCGGCCGAAGGGGAGAGCAAAGGCTGCCGATACCTTTAATTCGGCAACAACCGAAATCCGTCGTTCTTTCAATCGGTCCCCGGCGTCCGCCGCGTCAACGGTTCACGACGAAGCAGGTCAATTGCTAGGAGCAGATCAGATGTTGCGATACCCCGTGTATGCATTGGGAGCCGCGACGGCCGCCGCCGTATTGGCGCTGATGCCGTTGTCACAGGCCCAAGCCCAGAACAAGAATGTAACCATCGTGCTCACCGACGAGCCGACGGATGTGGACGGTTGCGATACGAGCCAGTCGACGGTGGGCCGGGTGGCGTTGCAGAACTTCTACGAGACCCTGACTATGATGGATCCGGACACCGGGCAACTCACCCCGCTGCTGGCGACGTCATGGGAGCAGATTACCCCTGATTCTAAAGGCTGGCGCTTCCACCTGCGCAATGGCGTCAAGTACCACGACGGGCAGCCGTTTACCGCCCAGGGGATCGTGAAGACCATCCAACGCAACCAGAACCCCGCCGTCAGCCCGGCCTGCGGCAACCGCACGAAATTCTTCGGCCTGGACAAGTTCACCTTCAAGACGCCGGACGATTACACGCTCGAGATTTACACCGAGAAGCCCGAGCCGATCCTGCCCATCCGCCTCTCACAGATGACCCTGCAGGCGCCGGGTGCGTCGGAGGCCAGCCTTACCCGCACGGCCGTCGGCACCGGTCCCTACAAGTTCGTTAACTGGGTGCCAGGATTGGAAATCAACGTGGTGCGCAACGAGGACTACTGGGGCAAGAAGCCCGAGGTCGCCGGCGCCAAGTATGTCTGGCGTAAGGAGTCTGCGGTGCGGGCCGCCATGGTGAAGATCGGCGAGGCCGACTTGACCGACAATATCGCCGTGCAGGACGCCCTCGACCCGACCCTCGACCACAGCTACCTGAACACGGAGACGTCGTTCCTGCGGATTGACTCGACCCGTAAGCCGTTGGACGACAAGCGGGTGCGGCTCGCCATCACCTATGCCATCGATCGCGAGGCGCTCAAGGGGCTCGTGTCCAAGGACGCCTTGCTCGCGACGCAGGTCATCATCCCTACTATCCCGGGCCACAACCACGAGCTCGACAAGCGGCCCTACAAGTTCGACCTCGCGAAGGCGAAGCAGCTGCTGGCCGAAGCCAAGGCCGCCGGCGTCGACATCTCCAAGGAGATCGAGATACAGGGCCGCGTCAACATTTGGCAGAACGCCACGGAAATGATGGAAGCGGTCCAGCAGATGCTGAAGGCGGCTGGCTTGAACGTGAAGCTCGTGATGTACGACCGCGCGCCGTGGCTCGAACTCCTGAACCGGCCCCACGACGAGAACCGTGGACCGACCCTGCTGCAGGGCCAGCACGACAATAACTTCGGCGACGCGGTGTTCTCCGTGCCGACCCGTTACAAGTGCGAAGGCTCGCAGAGCTTCACCTGCGACAAGGACCTGGAGGAGCTGGCCGACAAAGCCGCCGCGACCCCGGCCCCGGAACGCTACAAGTTATACGAAGAGGTGTTCCGCCGGATTCACGACGACATCATCGCCGACGTCCTCCTGTACCACATGATCGGCTACACCCGCGTCAACCCGCGGATCGTCTTCAAGCCGAATCCGTCGCTGAACGCCATGATCCCGTTGGCCCGCATCAGCTTCAAGTAAGCAGGCCGGGGGCCATCCGGCCCCTTATGGAAGTTTGGATACCCCGCCCCGGCGCATCACGCCGGGGCGGTTTTGTTTGAGACGACCGCCACAGGTCCAAGGGAGAGCCCCCGATGAAGATATCCGATGTCATATTGACCATGTTCGATTGGGACGATGCCGCACGGGTCCAATACGGCACCCACAATCCCATCGTCGACGGCAGCCAGGGCGAACAGCCGATTTGACCGGGTTCGCCCTACCAACGCTGCCATTAGCGACGCGAGGCAGCCTGCGGCCTGGCGCCGGGGCTCGCTTCCCGAATGCCCGGGACCATCGCCGCATACCTTGTACCACCGAAGGTAAGCCTACGCCGTATCTTGTTCCCCATGTTGGTTCCCAGAGTGACTTACCTCGCAGGTCGATGTATCGTAACCGGCGAAAACGCGTCTGACGCAAAAAAATCGGCTGGCAACGTTCAGCCGGCGGGGAAGGCTAAGGGTTGTCGGCAAGATTTCGGCACCAAGGGAATAACTTATCGTTCGACCCACCGTCCCCGGCGTCCACCGCGTGAATCGCTCGCGACGAAGAAGATCACTTGCCAGGAGGAAATCAGATGCCGCGTTACCCCGTGTTTGCACTGGGAGCTGTAACGGCTGCCGCCGTATTGGCTTTGATGCCGTTATCGCAGGCTCAGGCTCAGGCCCAGAACAGGAATCTCACCATCGTCCTGACCGACGAACCCACCGATCTCGACGGCTGCAATACCAGCCAATCGACCGTCGGGCGCGTCGTCAAACAAACCATTGCCGAAACCCTGACCGTGGTCGATCCCGACACCGGTGCGGTCACGCCGCGTCTGGCGACCTCGTGGGAACGGATCGACGATTTTACCTGGCGCTTCAAGCTGCGCCCGAACGTCACCTTCCATGACGGCACGCCGTTCAATGCGACGACCGCCTCCGGGGCCATTGCCCGTACCCTGGTCGAATCCATCACGCCGGTCTGCGGCGTGCGCACCAAGTTCTTCGGTGCGCAGAAGCTGACCGGCAAGGCTGTCGATCCGCTGACGCTGGACATCACCTCGAGCGTCAAGGATCCGATCCTGCCGACCCGCATGGGTGTCTATACGTTGGTCCATCCCGACACGTCGATCAATGGCTTGCAACGCACGGCCATTGGCACCGGTCCCTATGTGTTGGAGAAGTGGACCAACGGCATCGAAATCACGCTCAAGCGCAACGAAAGCTATTGGGGCAAGAAGCCCGAAGCCACGGCGGTCAAGTTCGTCTGGCGTAAGGAATCGGCAGTGCGTGCCGCCATGGTCAAGGTGGGCGAGGCCGACCTGACCGATAACATCGCCGTGCAGGATGCCAACGATCCGAAGACGGACTTCAGCTTCCTGAATTCCGAAACTTCTTTCCTGCGTATCGATACCATGATCCCACCCCTCAACAACTTCAAGGTGCGCCAGGCGCTGCAATACGCCACCGACCGCAACGCCCTGCGAGGTTCCATCCTGTCGAAAGACGTCATCCCCGCGGCCCAGGTGGTGTTGCCTTTCATCCTTGGGCACAATCACGAATTGGATAAAAAGCCCATCCCCTTCGATCTCGCCAAGGCCAAGCAGCTCGTGGCCGAAGCCAAGGCCGAAGGCGCCGACCTTAACAAGGAACTCGAGATGGTCGGGCGTACCGGAATTTGGCCGAACGGCACGGAAACCATGGAAGCGCTGATGGAGATGTATAAAGCTGCCGGCTTCAAGGTGAAGCTCAAGATGCTGGACCGCGCCGAGTGGCTCGACATCCTGAACAAGCCCTTCAAGGACGAACGCGGCCCCGTCCTGCTGCAAGGCCAGCACGACAACAACAACGGCGACTCTGTGTTCACCGTGGAAGCCCGTTATGCCTGCAAGGGCGTGCAGAGCACCATCTGCGATCCCGCTCTCGATGCCAAGATCGCCGAGGCGGCGACCCTTATAGGTCCGGCTCGCGTCAAGGCGTATGAGGATATCTATCGTATCGTTTACGAAGAAAAGATCCCCGACGTGTATCTCTTCCACATGGTCGGCTATACCCGCGTAAATCCACGGATCAACTTCAAGCCGAACCTCTCGCTCAACAGCGAAATCGGCGTCGAAAGAATCACCTTCAATTGAGAAGATGGGGGTTCTCTCCAGCCCTCTGTAGGTAACTAAATACCCCGCCCCGGCATACCGTTGCCGGGGCGGTTTTGTTATGATGCCCTGAAACGTCCTTTCTCGAGGAATTCCTCATGAAAATCACCGATGTCACGCTGACCATGTTCGACTGGGACGATGCCGCGCGGGTCCAATACGGCGCCCACAACCCCATCGTCGACGGCAGCCAAATCGGCCTGCTCACCATCGCCACCGACGAAGGAGTGACGGGGCAGAGCTTTCTCGGCGCCTCTTTCCGCAGCGCCGAGATCGACGCCTGGTCCCTGATCAAACTGCTCAAGCCCGCCATCATGGGGCGCAACCCGTTCGATCGCGGCGCCATCAACGAGCTGCTGATGTCGCGCATCCGTTCGACGACCTATCGGGCGATCGGCGCCATCGACGTGGCCCTATGGGACCTGGCCGGCAAGGCCGCTGGCCTGCCTGTACACCAATTGATCGGCACCTGTCGCCCCACCGTGCCGGCCTACGCCAGTTCGGCCACCATGAGTTCCTTCGATGCCTATATCGAGGAAAGCCTGGCGGTGAAGGCGGCCGGCTACGTCGGTTACAAGACTCATCCGCCGCTCGGCGTTTCCATCGACCGCATCATCGACCTGCATCGCAAGATCCGCGAGGCGGTCGGACCCGAATTCATCCTCATGCTCGACGCTTCCGGCCATCTCGACTATGCCCGCGCGCTCAAGTTGGGCGAAGCCCTCAAGGAGCTCGATTTCCTGTGGTTCGAAGATCCGCTGCCGGCCGAGGACGTGTGGACCTACGTCAAGCTTTGCCAGAAACTCGAAATACCGGTGATGGCTACCGAATACGCGCCGGGCAGCCTGCGTTCCTACGCGCCGTGGATCACCCTGCATGCAACCGATGCCTTGCGCGGCGACGTCGCGGTCAAGGGCGGCATCACGCCCTGCTTGATGACGGCGCACCTGGCCCATGCCTTCTGCATGAACTACGAAATCCATCACGGCGGCAATTCGATCAACAACATCGCCAACCTACATCTGGCGATGGCGATACCCAACTGTTCGATGTTCGAGGTTCTACTGCCGGCCGAGGCCCAGCAGTACGGCGTCGTCAACGACCTGGTGGTCGGCACCGACGGTCTGATGCGCTGCCCCGAAGGACCGGGCCTTGGCGTCGAGCTTGATCACGACCTCATCAAGCGCAAGACCGTCGCCGTATTGCGCTAGGAGGAGGCTCAGCCGCCGCCGTCCACCGCTCCGGCCAAGTCGCCGAAGTAGATGCGCTTGGTCAGGACAAGATAACCCTGGGTTGCCCGACGGGCAGCTGCGGGATCGCGGCTGCGCAGCGCAGCGATAATAACCTCGCGATGGACGATGGCGGCGGCGCGCTGATCGGGCCCCAGCATGCGCATGCGCAGCGTCGTCCACATGCGCCCGTCGCGCAGCCGCCACAATTCCTCGATCATCGACTGCAGGATGGAATTTCCCGAGGCCGCGGCGATCCGCTCCATGAAGGTGCGTCCGTCGCGCTGGCTGCCGGTATCCCCGACTCTCGCCTTCATACGGCCCAACATCGCTTCGAGTCCGTCGATCCGCTCATCGGTGATCCTGAGCGCGGCGCGCGCCGCGGCTTCGGGCTCGAGGAGTTCGCGCATCTCGAACTGTTCGAGCGGCCCGGGGTCGGCGATGGCCCCACGGCTCCAGTCGATATCCGTGCCATGGGCCGAATCCTCGCGCACATAGGCGCCGTTACCATGGCGGACTTCGATCATGCCGCCGGTCTCCAGCGCGATCATCGCTTCCCGGATGGCACCGCGGCTGACGGCGAAGCGGCGCGCCAGCTCAAGCTCGTTCGGCAAGCGTTCGCCCGACTTCAATTCCCCGCCGGCGATCATTTGGGCCATGCGGGCCGCGACCTGTTGATAGATTCGCGGCGATTGGATCGGTTCGAACGGCATGTAAATTCCTATGGAAGCGGCCCTAATCCTAGATCGTCAGGCCGAAATACAGATGTGAATGCCCATTGACTCAATCAATCGGTCACTCAAAGATCGAGTCATCGTATGAATAACAAGGTCGACGGTATCTGCCAAGAAGCTTGGCCTGCCCAGTGCAGGCTGGAAAAGCGGATGGGCAAGAAACCCGCACTTCATCCGCAACAGGAACGGCCGCGCATCTGCGGCGAGGCGATCACGGGAGCAGGAGGAACGAGATGCTACGCACTTTCGATCTAATGCGAGGAAGCCTTTCGATAGTTACAGCGGCCCTGTTGGCTGCCCCGATGCTGATGGCAGGTACCGCCCAGGCTCAAGACAAGAGCAAGTCGGTAACCGTGGTGCTCAGCGAGGAGCCCGACAATCTGGACGGCTGCGGCAATACCAAATCGAACAACGGCCGCGTGATTTTCAACAATGCCGTCGAGGGCTTGACCCAGATCGATTACAAGACCGGCACCCTCATCCCCCGCTTGGCGCTGTCGTGGGAGCAGACGAACCCCACCACCTGGCGGTTTAAGCTGCGTCCGGGCGTCACCTTCCACGATGGCGAACCGCTCAACGCCGAGAACGCGGCCAAGGCGGTCAACCGCATTGTCGCCACCAAGCTGGATTGCCATTCCCGCCTCGAATATTTCGGCAAGGTGAACGCCACGGCCAAGGCGGTCGATGCCTCCACGATCGACATCGTCACGGAAATTCCAGAACCGATCCTGCCGACCTTCATGACCTGGGTTATGTTGGTTTCGCCCAACACACCCATGGACAAGCTTGCCCAGACGGCCGTCGGGACCGGCGCCTACGCGTTCGAGAAATACACACCCGGCCAAGAAATACTGATGAAGCGCAACGACAAGTACTGGGGCCCCAAGCCGCAGGCCGAGTCCGTCCGCTTCGTTTGGCGCAACGAATCCTCGGTGCGCGCCGCCATGATCAAGATCGGCGAAGCAGACCTTACCGACAACATCGCTGCCCAGGATGTCGACAAGAACGGCACGGGATTCCGCGACATCAGCTATCCCAACGCCGAAACCGCCTTCCTGCGCATGGATGCAATGATCCCGCCGCTCGACGACAAGCGGCTGCGCCTCGCCTTGAACCTCGCCGTGGATCGCGAGTCGCTGCGTGGCACGGTCTTCCCCAAGGAATCGCTGCCTACCGCCAACTTGGTGATGCCGGGCATCGCCGGGCACAACCCCAACCTGAAGCCCTGGCCCTACGACTTGGCCAAGGCCAAGCAGCTGTTCGCCGAGGCCAAGGCCGCAGGCGCCCCCGTCGACAAGGAGATCACACTCTACGGTCGCGGCAATCTCTATCCAAATTCGCAGGAGAGCATGGAATCCCTGCTCGCCATGTGGACGCAGCTTGGCTTCAAGATGAAGATCGTCATGCTGGAATCAGCCAACTGGAGCAAGATCCATGGCAAGCCCTTCGCCGACGACCGCGGGCCCAGCATCATCCAAACCCGGCACAATAACCAGACCGGCGACGCCGTCTTCACCGCCGACAGCAAGTGGGGCTGCACCGGCCGCTTCTCAGTAGTCTGCGACCCGGCCCTCGACAAGCTGATCGCCGAGGCCACCCAGCTGCCGACCGGACCCGAACGCGCCAAGAAGTTCCAAGAGGCGTTCCGCATCGCCCATGAGGAAAAGATCGTCGACATAGCGCAATTCAATCTGGTCGGGTTCGTCCGGGTCGGCTCGCGCATCGATTACACGCCGACGCCACTCACCAACAATTCGCTCGAAATCGCGTCCGTCACGTTCAGGTGACGGACGCCCGGGCCGGGCGATCCGGCTCGGGTATCGCGCAAGAAACCAGAACCACGCTCCGTCGCCCCCTCCCAGGGGCGGCGGAGTCATTTTAGGCCGGCCGGCAGCGGGCCACGCCTGTGCCTGCCCAAATGGAGAGCCCCCATGAAGATCACCGACTTGACGATGACCATGATCGAGTGGACCGGCGCCCGCGTGCAGTACGGCGCGCACAACCCCGTTCTCGGCAGCAGCCAGATCGGCCTGGTGACCATTCGTACCGACGAGGGCGTTGTCGGCCAAAGCTACCTGGGCGCGTCCTACCGCAGCGCCGAGATCGAGGCGTGGTCGATGATCAACGTGCTGAAGCCGGTGATCCTGGGGCGCGACCCCTTTGACCGCGGCATCATCTGGAAAGCGCTGCTCAACCGCATCAATTCGACGTCGTATCGTGCCATCGGCGCCATCGACGTGGCGCTATGGGACCTGGCCGGCAAGGCTGCCGGCCTGCCCGTGCACAAGCTGATCGGCACCTGCCAGCCGAGCGTCCCGGCCTATGCCAGTTCGGCCACCCTGGCCTCGCCCGAGGCCTACGTCGAACAGGCGCTGGCCGTGAAGGCGGCCGGCTACGTCGGCTACAAGACCCATCCACCCCTGGGCATCAGCGCCGACGAGCACATCCTCATGCACCAGAAAATCCGCGACGCGGTGGGGCCCGACTTCCTACTCATGCTCGATGCCGCCGGCCACCTCGACTATTCGCAGGCGATGAAGGTCGGCGACGCCATCGCGGAAATGAATTTCCACTGGTTCGAAGACCCGCTGCCGCACACCGACATCTGGACCTACGTCAAGCTCTGCCAGAAGCTGAAAATCATGGTGATGGCCACCGAATACGCGCCCGGCAACTTCCACTTCTACGCGCCGTGGATCACCTCGCACGCCACCGACGCCCTGCGCGGCGATGTCGCGGTCAAGGGCGGCATCACGCCCTGCCTGATGACCGCCCACCTCGCCCACGCCTTCCACATGAATTACGAGATTCATCACGGCGGCAATTCGGTCAACAACATCGCCAACCTGCAGCTGACCATGGCGCTGCCCAACAGCGAGATGTTCGAGGTGCTGCTGCCCAACGAAGCGCACCAGTTCGGCATCGTCGGCGATCTGAAGGTCGGGCCCGATGGCCACATGCACTGCCCCGAGGGACCCGGTCTCGGTGTCACCTACGATGACGATTTGATCAAACGACACACGGTGGCGGTGTTAAGCTGATCGTAGCCTCGGGAGCCAATCCCCGGGCGAGTTCCAAAACGGGGAAACGATCATGGAAACCAAGTCCGCGAACATCGTCGTCGCGCCACCGGCCCAAAAACTGACCGAGGCGCAGAAGGACCAAATCCGCAAGGCCGCCGGCACGCTGACCTGCCGCTTCGTCGAAGCCGGCGAACTGAGCGCCGCCGCCGAAGGGGCCGACATCGTTGCTTGCCGCCATGGCAACGATCTGGACTTCCTCAAGCGCCGGCCGGTGCCGAAATGGGTCCACAGCTGGAGCGCCGGGGTCGACGAACTGGCCTCGCCGGAACTGGCCAGCAGCGGCGTGCTGCTGACCTGTGCCAAGAGCAACGGCGCCATCGCCTTGGCCGAACACGTCATGATGCTGATGCTGATGCTGCAACGAAACATGCTCAAGTGGCTCGAGGCACAGCGCCAGAGCAAATGGGAAAAGCACATCGTCGGAGAGCTGCACGGCAAGACCTGCGGCATCATCGGCCTTGGCTATATCGGCAAGGAAACCGCGCTGCGCGCCAAGGCGTTCGGCATGCGTACCCTCGGCCTTAAGCGCAATAAGGAACCGGTCGCCCACATCGACGAGATGTTCGACCGGAGCGAGCTTTACAAGTTGCTTGGCCAATCCGACTTCGTCGTCGTCACCGCGCCGCACACGCCGGAAACCGACAACATGATCGATGCGGCGGCAATCAAGGCGATGAAACCGAAGGCGATGATCGTTCTGGTCTCGCGCGGCAACATCATCGACGAGGACGCGCTGCTTACCGCCCTCAAGGACGGCCGCATCGCCGGTGCCGGACTCGACGATTTCGCCATCGAGCCGCTGCCGTCTTCCAGCCCGCTATGGACGGCCCCCAATACAATCATCACACCGCACAATGGGCCGACGTCGCTGGAAACCGCGCAACGCGGCGTCGACATCTTCGTCGATAACATCGGCCGCTGGCGTAACGGCAAGACGTTGCGCAACATCGTCGATATCGCCGCCGGCTACTGAAAGAAAAGCCGCCGCACCCTTCCAGGTACGGCGGCTTCTTTTATCGCGCTACGATCGACGATTACTGATCGTAGCCGGGATAGAGCTCGTCGGCCATCCGGCGATGGGCAGCCCAGTTGATTTCGTGGGTACGCGGCCGGTTGCTGCGCCGCGAGGCCTGCTCCAGCATTTCCGGAGAGGGCAGGTGGAGGTTCTCACGTCCTCCGGACAGCGCTGCAACTTGGGCCGTGCAGGCGGATTCGAGCTGATGGTGCAGCCACATGGTATCGCCGATATCGGGGCCGCAGCTGATCAGGCCGTGGTTGCGCAACACCAGAGCGTTGTTCTTGCCAAGGTTGGCAGCCAGCCGCTCGCGCTCGTCGGTCTCGATCGAGGGGCCTTCGTAGTCGTGATAGGAAATCCGGTTGTGGAACATGATCGCCGCCATGTTGACCGGCAGCAGACCCCACTTCTGGGCGCTCACCGCGATGCCGTCCTTGGAATGCGTATGGATGATGCACTTGATGTCGGGGCGCGCCTTGTGAATGGCACTGTGGATCACCCAGCCGGCCTGGATGACTCCATGCGGGCTGCCGTCCAGCGTATTGCCCTCCAGGTCGATCCTGACCAGCGACGACGCGGTGATTTCGCGATACAGAAAGCCCAGGGGGTTAAGCAGGAATTCTTCGTTGCTGCCTGGTATCTTGTAAGAAATGTGGTTGAAAATCTGGCTGTACCAGCCGAAATGCCACGCCACGCGATAGGCGCAGGCCAATTCGACGCGGGCCTCCCACTCTTCCGGGCTCACTCGGTCGCGCATCGACCGGGCGGGTAACTCGTACATCCTGGCAACCATGTTGTTTTCTCCCAAACGGGGGCCGGAACGGCGACCCTTCGCGGCCATCCTAGCCAAAAATTGGCAGGGCGTCAGCTTTGGAGACGGCCGCCGACCGCCTCCAAAGCGCCGGGCCTACTTGAACTTGATCTGCGCAAGCTGGATTTCGCTGTTCATGGCGATGGTCGGCTTGAAATCGAGACGCGACCCGACACGGGAATAGCCGACCTGATGGAACAGCATCACGTCGGGCACCGCCTCGAAGATCATTTGGAAGGCCTTTTCCCAAGCCTTGACGCGCTCCGCACCCGACGACACCGAAGCCTGAGTGATGACCTTGTCCAGTTCCGGGTTGCACATCGTCGAATTGATGCCCTCGCAGCCGAACTTCGCATAGACCGAGAACACCGGATCGCCGTTGTTGTTGTCGTGCACCGTATTCTGAATGGCCGGCCCGCGCTTTTCGTCGAAGGGCTTACGGATCATGCTGGTCCAGATGGCAACCTCCAGCATGCTCAACTTGGTGTTGAAGCCGACCGCATGGAACATGCCGTTGATGGCTTCCATCACTTCCTGGGTATTGGGATAGAAGTTGATGCGACCGACCAGCGCGATCTCCTTGTCCACCGGGGTACCGGCTGCCTTGGCTTCGGCGATCAGCTGCTTAGCCTTGGCCGGATCGTATGCGTAGACCCGTTTGTCGAGCTCGTGGTTATGCCCGGCGATGCTGGGCACCACGATCTGGGTCGCCGGAACGACATCCTTTGAGAACAAGCTGCCGCGCAGCGCATTGCGGTCGACAGCGTAGTTCATGGCAAGGCGAACGCGGATGTCGTCGAGCGGCGGCCGCGTCGCGTCGATGCGCAGCCAGGTGGTTTCCGAATTGAGGTAGCTGTAATCCAGGGCCGGGTCGTTGGCGTCTTGGGGCGAGATGACCGGCGCGATGTCGGCCTCGCCGATCTTCACCATGGCGGCCCGCACCGAGGATTCGTTGCGCCAGACGTACCTGGCGCCTTCCACCTGCGGCTTTTCACCCCAGTATTTGTCGTTGCGCTTGAGCACGACTTCCTGGCCCGCCGTCCAATGATCGAAGACGTAGGGTCCGGTGCCGACCGGGGCCTGCGTCAGCTTGTCCATCGGCGACTTGGGCGAGGCCAGCATGACGATGCCCATCTGGGTCGGCAGGATCGGCACCGGCTGGTCGGCGACGATTTCGAGCGTCGTCGCATCGACGGCCTTCGGCGTGAGCTTCAGGGCCTTGAAGAAAATCGTCCGCGTCGAGCAATCGAGGCCGGTTTTGACGTCGCCCTTGACCACCGAGTCGGTCGCCAGCGTGCGCATGATCGAGGTGACGGCCGTCTCGGCATTGAACGGCGCACCGTCGTGAAAGGTCACGCCCTGGCGCAGCTTGAAGCGCCACGTGGTATCGTTGATTTTTTCCCAGGATGTTGCGAGACGCGGTTTGATCGAGCCGTCCTTGGGATCGATCTCGGTCAGTGTTTCCGTGACGTTCTGCCGGTTGATGCGGCCCAGCGTCGATGTGTCGGAGTTGCACGGATCGAGCCCCATCGGCTCGTCCGGCAGCACGATGGTGACGTTGCGGTTGGTTTGAGCTTGGGCGGGGATCATCCCGACGGCGGCGACGGCCGACAGTGTCACCAACGCCAAAAGCGCTTTGTTTATCAAAGGCATGTCGTTCCTCCTGATGAATTCGTTGTGGCCGCCCATTATTTTTCGGACAGCTTCGGAAAGGATATTAGCGAGTGGGTTGTCCGTGCCCTAGGAAAATCGATTATCGATAAAGATCGCCGAATCGGCTGCCGCCCAACCATGATTCGCTTTCCGGTCGGGAGCCGCCTCCCTATCATCGCCATCCCCCTCATGGATCGAAGCTCCTACGCCATGGACGACAGCACGCGCCGCACCCTCTACCCCCCGGTCGCCACCTATAACGAGGGGCGGTTGAAGGTGTCCGACCTGCACGAGATTTATTTCGAGGAATCCGGTAACCTCAACGGCAAACCGGCGATCTTCCTGCACGGCGGACCGGGCGGCGGCACCAAGCCCGACATGCGCCGGCTGTTCGATCCCCAGGCCTATCGCATCGTGCTGTTCGACCAGCGCGGCTGCGGCAAAAGCACCCCGCACGCCTCGCTGACCGACAACACCACCTGGCATCTGGTCGCCGACATGGAGACGATCCGCCAACACCTGGGCATCGAACGCTGGTTGGTATTGGGCGGCTCCTGGGGATCGACGCTGGCCCTGGCCTATGCCGAAACCCATCCCGACCGCTGTAGCGAAATCATCCTGCGCGGCATCTTCATGCTTCGGCGCAAGGAGTTGGAGTGGTTCTATCAGGGCGGCCCCCAGGGCGATGGATCGCAAGGCACCGGCGCACTCTATCCCGATCTGTGGGAGAAGTTCGTCGCGCCGATTCCGCCGGCCGAGCGCAGCGACATGATCGCCGCCTATCACCAACGCCTGACCGGATCGGATAAGGCCGCGCGCCTGACGGCGGCGAAGGCCTGGAGCACATACGAGGCGGCCACCCTGTCGTTGTTGCCCGATGCCGGACGAGTCGAAGAGATGGGCGGCGACGATTACGCCATCGCCTTCGCCCGCATCGAATGCCACTACTTCATGAACGGCGGCTTCTTCGAGACCGACGATCAACTGCTGCGCGACGTCGGGCGCATCCGCCACATCCCCGGCGTCATCGTCCAGGGTCGCTACGACGTGGTCACCCCGGCGATGTCGGCCTGGGACCTCTACCGCGCCTGGCCGGAAGCCGACCTCCGGCTGGTCCCCGATGCCGGTCATGCACAGAGCGAACCCGGCATCGTCCACGAACTGGTTTCGGCCACCGACCGTTTTCGCCCGTAGCCTCCAAAGCAACGGGCCATCCTACCAACCCCACATCGAGGGCCTGTCATGACGCTCAGAAAGCCCGCCGAAACCGCCGCCCCCGTCCACGAATTGATTCGCGAGCGGTGGAGCCCGCGAGCCTTTACGCCCAAGCCGGTGCCGCAGCAGGCAGTGCTTGCGATGTTCGAGGCAGCGCGTTGGGCGGCTTCGGCCAGCAACGAGCAGCCCTGGCACTATATTGTCGCGCCCCGCGAAGACACTGCCGCCTTCGAGCGCGCCGTGGATTGCCTGGCAGCGGGCAACCAGGGCTGGGCGAAGAACGCCGGGCTGCTGGTCTTCACCGTGGCCCGCCTCACCCGCGGCAACGGCGAGCCCTATCGCCACGCTTTGCACGATATGGGACTGGCTTCAGCCCAGCTTACTTTTCAGGCCATGGCCAGCGGCCTGATGGTGCACCAGATGGCCGGCATCGACGGCAACAAGATCCGCACCTTCTACAAAGTGCCCGAAGGCTACGATCCGGTCACCGGTATCGCCATCGGCTATCAGGCCGACTCCTCGACGTTGCCCGAAGACCGGCAAAAGCAGGAAGCGGCGCCCCGGCAACGCAAGCCGCTGGCCGGCATGGTTTTCGCCGGCGAATTCGGCAAGACCGCGCCGCTGATCGCCTAACGCACCAGCAGCACCGAACAGCCGGCGCGATCGAGGACAGCGCGAACCTCGCCGCCGCAACAGCTCGGCCCTTCGACACCGAACACCATCAGGGCAGCCCCGGATTGCCGGGCGGCAGCGATCAGGTCGGCGGCGGCCGCACCCGGAAAGTGCAGAAAGCGAGAGGTAATTCCATGCGTCGCTAGCCGCGCAGCAACGTCCGTGCGCCAGGCCTCGGCATCGCTCAGCCGCGCGGTGAGCAAGGCGACGGCAACCGGGCTCCCGGCATGGCCATCGCGCGAACGGGCGATTTCGATGGCGGCGTCCAGCGCCTTCTCGCCGGCTGGCGTACCGTCGTAGGCGAGCAGCATCGGCCCGCCGGCCGGGCTGCCAGGATGCAGCAGCAACACCGGCCGCTGCGACCGTTCGGCCACCGCACAAGCAATACGGCCGGGTCGGCCCGGCACCCGCACGGCAAAGCCGCCGCTGCCCCAGCCCAGCACAATCAGGTCCGCATCCTCGGCCTGGGCGATGACCTCGTCGGCGACCGGCCCGCGCCGGACCTCGAAGGACGCCTTCACCCGATGCGCCGCCATGACGCCGGCCAGCGTGCGCCGGCTGGTCTCGGCGCGATGGCGCTGGCTGCGTTCGACGACGCCGCGCTCCATGCGGACCACGGTCGTGGAAACGCGGCTGACGAAACGCACGCCCGGATGGTCTGCCAGATCGAGTTCCTCCGCGTCTTCCACCGTCAGGCCATGAACTTCCGCCTGCAGGCGGGCAGCCAGGCTGGCCAAGGCATCGAGTCCGGCCGGGTCGTCGGCAGTGGCATCGAGCGCCAACAGGATGCGGCGAAACTGTCCCGGAACGCCGTCCTTCGGCGTCGATGTCTTACCGGTGTGTCGCGCCGCGCTCATAATTCGTCCTCGCCGCGTTTAGGCCGATGACGCGGCTTGGCGCCGTTAGGTTCTTCGAACTTGTGGGCCTTGTGCGCGAAGGTGGCAAGCTGGGTGGCTACGGCGCGAAAGACAGAACCGATAGGGTAGCTGCCGTCGGCGGCACGTTCGCCGGCCGGAATGCCGGTCAACAGTTCGATGCCTTCCTCGATGGTGGCGACGGGATAGATATGGAACCGCCCATCGCGCGCCGCCGCGACGACATCGGCGCGCAACATCAGGTGCTTGACGTTGGAAGCCGGGATCAGCACTCCCTGCTCACCGGTTAGTCCGCGCGCACGGCAAACGTCGAAGTAGCCCTCGATCTTCTCGTTGACCCCGCCGATAGCCTGCACCCGGCCAAACTGGTCGACCGAGCCGGTGACCGCCAGCGATTGGCGGATCGGAATGCCGGAAAGCGCCGAGAGCAGCACGTAGAGTTCGGTCGACGACGCGCTGTCGCCATCGATGCCGCCATAGGACTGCTCGAACACCAGGCTGGCCGACAACGATAGCGGCGCATCTTGAGCGAACTGGCTGGACAGGTAGGACGACAGGATCAACACGCCTTTGGCATGAAGCGGCCCACCCAAGTCGACCATGCGCTCGATGTCGACCACCTCGCCCCTGCCAATGCGTGCCCGGCAGGTGATGCGCGAGGGCCGGCCGAAGGAGAAAGAGTCAAGTTGCAGCACGGCCAGCCCGTTGATCTGGCCCGCCACCGCGCCTGTCGTTTGGATATGGACGATGTCGCGTGCGATCCGCTCCTGGATACGCTCGCGGATGCGGTCCGAGCGATGGTCGCGGGAATCGATGGCCTTCTCGATATGCGCGGCAGCGATGGTCGACACGCCTTCCTGCCGGGCCCAGTAGTCGGCTTCGCGCAGCAGGTCCTGGACGTCGCCGATATGAGTCGACAACTTCAGAGTATCTTCGACCGTACGCGCAGCGCGCTCCTCCATGCGGGCGACGGCGGCGCGGTCGAGCGGCAATAAGCCTTCGTTGGCCGCGATGGTGGCCACCAGGCGGGCATAGTGCAGGATGTTGTCTTCGGTCCGATCCATGCGGTCGTCGAAATCGGCGGCAACCTTGAACAGCTCATGGAAATCCGGATCCATCCGCGACAGCAGATAATAGATTTCTGCGTCGCCCAGCATCACCACCTTGACGCTGAGCGGTATCGGTTCCGGCTGCAGGCTAACGGTCGGCGCAAAACCCATCTCCTCGCCGGCCGACTCGATTCGGATGCGCCCGGCCCTAAGCGTGCGCTTGAGACTTTCCCAAACCATCGGCTGCATCAATACGCGCCGGGCGTCGAGGATCAGATAGCCGCCATTGGCCCGGTGCAGGGCGCCGGCCTTGATCAGGTTGAAATCCGTGACCAACGAGCCGAACTGCGCCAAGTGTTCGACCCGGCCGATCAGATTGGGCAAGGTCGGGTGGTCTTCGTAGACGACCGGCGCACCGGACAGCGCCGTCAGGCCGCAGATCTGTTCGCTTTCCTCGGTGCCCGCCGGCAGCCGGGTGTTATCGACAACGACATTGACCTGATAGCGGCGGAAGTAAGACGGCGCACGTTGGCCGCGTCGCGCCGCGGCCGTCAATTCCGCCGCCATCGCCGGCGGCACTTGCTGTTCCTGCGGCAGGAATTCCTCGGCGTTCTCGACGACGTCGGTACGCACCGCCTCGAGATAGGCGGCAACCGAAGCGTGATGCCCCCATTTACGCTTCATCTCGTCGAGCAGAAAGCCGACGGCGTGCAGCGTGACCTCGCGATCCAACTCCCGCAGCTTCTCGCGCATTTCCTTTTCCCAACCGGGAATCTGCGACAGGGTTTCGGCCAGCTTCTCCTGCAGGGCCTCGAGATTCGTCTCGAAGGTCTTGCGTTCGTCCTCGGGCAAAGCCTGAAAGTCCTGCGGCTTCATCACCTGGCCGTCGCGGACGGGGGCCAAAGCCAAACCCATCGGCGATTGGATCAAGGCGATGTTCTGCTCGTGGGCTTGCTTCTGCAGGGTTCCGAAGGCCTGTTCGTTACGCTCCTTGAAGCTTTCTTCGATGACGTTTTTGCGATTACGGTATTCCTCGCCCTCGAAAGCGGCGGGGATGGCCGCGCGCAAATCTTCGACCAACCGTTCCATGTCGGAGCGCAAGGTACAGGCCTGACCGGGCGGCAGGCTGATGGCGAGCGGCCGGTGCGGCTCGGCGAAATTGTTGACGTAGCACCAATCGGTGGGCACCGACTCATCGGCAGCGGCCTTGTCGAGGAACCGCCGCACCACCGTATACTTGCCGGTACCTTCCGTGCCGAGGGCAAACAGGTTATAGCCGTCGTGACGCATGCCGATGGCAAAGCGGATGGCAGCCACCGCCCGATCCTGGCCGACGACGTAATCGACGGGCGTCAATTCGGCCGTCGTGACAAAGGGCAGCCGGCTAAGGTCGCAGGCGGTATAGAGCGCTTCCGGCGCCAAGGGAGCATGCCTCATAAGTCTTCCGCCTCTTCTTCGATTCGCTGCATGTCGTCGTCGCTCAAGCCGAAGTGGTGGCCGATCTCGTGGATCAGCACATGGCGCACGACGTGGATTAAATCTTCCCCGGTCTCGCACCAATAGTCGAGAATCGGCCGGCGGTAGAGAAAGATCATGTCGATATCGTCGGGCGTGTAGTCGATGCTTTTCAGGCCGAGCGCCACGCCGCGATAAAGCCCCAGCAATTCGAACGGGCTTTCCAGCTCCATCTCGCGCTCGGTCTCCTCGTCGGGAAAGTCCTCGACGCGGATGACGACGCCCTCCACATGCTGCGCCAGGCGCTGCGGTATGGTGGCCAATGCCGCCCGCGCCAAGTCCTCGAGATCGGCCAGGCTGGGCGGGGTCCATTCATCGGCGGCAACCGGGAGAGATATTGACATGATGGGACCTTAGCGCGGCTTGAATGACCCGCCAAGGCATCCCATCCTAAGGGTGGGCGCCAGAACTTCCGCACCCGGGAGAGCCTTTATGGTCGAGCGGTTGACAGATGCCGAGCGCAAGGCCGCGCTGCGCGAGCTCAAGGATTGGGCCGAGGTCGATGGCCGCAACGCCATCGCCAAGTCCTTCCGTTGCGCGGATTTCAAAGAAGCCTTTGCTTTCATGACCCGGATTGCCCTGCAGGCCGAGCGCATGGACCATCATCCGGAATGGTCCAACGTCTACAATCGGGTGGAAATCCTGCTGACCACCCACAATGCAGGCGGGGTCAGCCAGCGCGATGTGACCCTGGCGCGTTTCATCGACCGCATAGCACCCATGCGCGATCATGGCTGAAGCGGAAAAGGAAGACAGCGACGGCATGGCCGCCGCCCGCCATCCGGCGCTCCGCTGGCGGGGCGTCGGCGCCGAGGATTTCGACGAAGGCCGCTTCCGCGACAAGGTGCGCCGGACGCTTGGACGATTGCCGTTCATCGAAACGGCGCTGGCCGCCCACTACGCGGCGCTCGACCGCCGGACGCCCGCCACGGCCAAGGCTGTTCTGTTGGCGGCATTGGCCTATTTCGTAATGCCCGCCGATCTGATCCCCGATTTCATCGTCGGCCTTGGCTTTACCGACGATATGGCCGTGCTATTGACCGCCGTACGTGCGCTTTCGCCCTACATCACCGACGAACACCACGCCGCTGCCCGCCGCCAATTGGGCAAAGAGCCGCCTGTCGGCTGAGGCGCTACACCGCCGATCGTCGTGTCGACTTCACACCCGGCGGCCTCCCTATACGGCCAGGTCGGTTGCGCGCCATTCCAGGTGGCCTCATACTCCGTCAAAATCGACGACCGGGCGACGATGGCAAAACGCCTGGCGAGGGACTTGGATACATGCAGTTTCTGGTACTCGCCTATGACGGCAAGGATGCAGCGGCGCCCGCACGGCGTCTGGCAGCGCGCGAAGCCCACTTGGCCGGCGCCCGCCGGCGCAAGGCGGAAGGCCGCACGGTGGCCGGTGGAGCCATCCTGGACGAGGAAGGCCGGATGATCGGTTCGGCAGCCATCGTCGATTACCCGTCGCGCGCCGAACTGAACGAGTGGCTGAAGACCGATCCCTACGTAACCGGCGGCGTCTGGGTGGATATTCAGGTCCAACCCTTCCGCCAAGCCGTCTAGTACCCGGCAAGCAGGGAGGACATCGACTTGCCCAAACCCTTATGGCAGCCCAGCACCGAGTGGATTGCCGACGCCAACGTTACCCGCTTCCGCCAGGAACTGGCGGCTGAAGCGGGTGTCGACCTGCCCGATTTTGCGGCCTTGTATCGTTATTCCGTCGATAACCCGGAACGCTTCTGGGTCAAGATGAAGGACTTCGCCGGCCTCAAGGCCAGTACCTGGGGCGATCGTGTGCTGATCGACGGTGACCGCATGCCGGGCGCCCAGTTCTTTCCCGATGCCCGGCTCAACTTTGCCGAAAATCTGCTGTCCCGTCGCGACCGCTCGGAAGCCATCGTCTTCCGCGGCGAGGATCAAGTACGTCGGCGCCTGACCACGGCCGAACTCTACGACATGGTCTCGCGCCTGGCGCAGGCACTCAGGGCAGCCGGGGTGCAGGCGGGTGACCGGGTTGCCGGCTTCATGGCCAACATGCCCGAAGCCATAGCCGCCGCGTTGGCGGCGCACAGCATCGGCGCCGTCTGGTCGTCCTGCTCGCCCGACTTCGGCGCCCAAGGCGTGCTCGACCGGTTCGGCCAGATCGCGCCGAAGGTGCTGTTTGCCGTCGAAGGCTATTTCTACGGCGGCAAGGCTCACGACTGCCTGGAAAAGCTGGTCCCCGTGGTCGACGGCATTGCATCGCTCACCCGCGTCGTTGTCGTGCCCTATAGCCGCGAGAAGCCCGATATCGCGCGGCTGAAGGGTGCCGTCATGTGGGACCAGTTCGTGGCGCCGTACACGGCCGGCGACATCGAATTCGCGCAACTGCCGTTCAATCATCCCCTCTACATCC
Source organism: Rhodospirillales bacterium (assembly GCA_947470575.1). Classification (GTDB taxonomy): domain Bacteria; phylum Pseudomonadota; class Alphaproteobacteria; order Rhodospirillales; family CAMCUA01; genus CAMCUA01. The sequence goes on along the minus strand of CANITX010000002.1, from coordinate 7,977 downwards.
TCTATTCCTCGGGCACCACCGGCGTGCCCAAGTGCATCATCCACGGCGCCGGCGGCACGCTGCTCAAGCATGCCTCCGAACACATCCTGCACAGCGACGTGAAGCCGGACGACCGGCTGTTCTACTTCACCACCTGCGGCTGGATGATGTGGAACTGGCTGGTCTCCGGTTTGGCTTTCGGCGCCACGCTGCTGCTCTACGACGGCTCGCCCTTTCACCCGGACGGCAATGCGCTGTTCGACTATGCCGATGCCGAAGCCATGACGCTGTTCGGCACCTCGGCCAAATACATCGACGCGGTCCATAAGGCAGGTCTCAAGCCGCGCGAAACGCACAAACTGGACACGGTGCGCGCCTTTGCCTCTACCGGCTCGCCGCTGGCTCCGGAAAGCTTCGATTTCGTCTACCGCGAGATCAAGCGCGATGTCCATCTGGCCTCCATCGCCGGCGGCACCGACATCGTCGGCTGCTTCGTGCTCGGCAACCCGACGGGGCCGGTGTGGCGCGGCGAGATACAGACCCGCGGCCTCGGCCTTGCCGTCGACGTCTTCGACGACGACGGCAAGCCGTTGCGCGGCGAAAAGGGCGAACTGGTCTGCACCAAGCCGTTCCCGTCGATGCCGGTCGGATTCGGCAACGATCCCGACGGATCGCGCTACCACGCCGCTTATTTCGAACGTTTCCCCAACGTGTGGCACCATGGCGACTATGTCGCCATCACGGAACACGACGGCGTCATCATCTACGGCCGGTCGGATTCGACGCTCAATCCCGGCGGCGTGCGCATCGGAACCGCCGAAATCTATCGTCAGGTGGAAGTCTTCGACGAGGTGGTGGAAAGCATCGTCATCGGCCAGGAATGGGACAACGACGTGCGCGTCGTGCTGTTCGTCGTCCTGCGCAAGGGAACGACGCTGGACGACGAAATGATCGGGCGCATCAAATCGCGCATCCGCATCAACTGCACGCCGCGTCACGTGCCGGCGCGCATCATTCAGGTCGCCGACATTCCGCGCACCAAGAGCGGCAAGATCACCGAACTCGCCGTACGCGACACCGTCCACAGCAAGCCCGTGAAGAACAAGGAAGCGCTGGCCAACCCGGAAGCCCTTGAATTGTTCCGCGACCTGCCGGCGCTGCGAACCTGAACCCGGCGCGTCACACCGATATGTCGCCGAGCTTGCGGTAAATCGCCTGCAGGGCGGCCGGTGCGGTCGTGTCGCCCGCCTTGGCATGCTTTTCCAACGCGGCGACGCAGCCTTCGGCGATAGCCCTCAGTTCGGCGACATCCAGGCCGCCGAGAAAAGCTGCTGGATCGCGACGGATGGCAAGGACGAACGGATTGGTCATGACGGTGGCTCCTTGTCGGCGGCAGGCGTCGGGCGCGGAAAGGGCGGGACATCCCCCATCATGCTGATCCGCCGTCGTCTTGTCAGCACACGAGCGTTGGCGGCACACCGGCTGGCGGCACGGCTGCGATCGGACCGCGGCCGTCTAGCGGTACTTCGCGCCGTGCGCGACCTGCGTCTACCCGACAGCGCCGTCGGCGCCGGCTTCGTCCGTTCGGCCATCTGGGACGCCGCCCACCGATTCGCAACGCCGACGCCGCTACCCGATATCGACGTGCTGTATTTCGATGCTCGCAACCGGTCGCGTGGCCGCGAGGCGGCCATCGAACGCGCCCTTTCCCGTCGGCTGCCCGGTCTGCCGTTCTCGGTCCGCAATCAGGCGCGCATGCACCGGCGCAACCGGGACGCCCCCTATCGCGATACCGCCGATGCGCTGCGCTTCTGGCTGGAGACGGCGACCTGCGTCGCCGCGCGTCTGAGCCGGCACGGCGCCATCGACATTGTCGCACCCTACGGCCTGGACGACCTGTTGGCGCTGCGCTCGCGCCCGACTCCCGCCGGGCGGCGCAAGGCCGACCAGTATAAAGCACGCATGGCCGCCAAGAATTGGCCGGCGACATGGCCTAAGGTAAGGGTCGATATCTGAAGCAAGCAGTTGGGCGGGTTGCATCCCGCCGGCAATGCGCCAAATATGGTGACAAGGATCGCCCCGTCGGGCCATCCCGCAGCCGGAAAGCCGCCATGGACAACGACGCCAAGACGCTGGAAAAGATCGACATCGGCAAAATCGTCTGGCGCCAGACCGACGGATCGCTCGTCTCCTGCGTCGATAAGCTCAAGGTACTCAGCGAAAACCTGGAGGAAATCCGGCAGGTCTGCCAGGACGCCCTGGAGGATGCCGTGCTCATGGGCTGCGACGAGCGCCAGATACGTCAGGTGCTCGACGGCATCGTCGCCGGCCTGGAAAATCCCTACCGGCAACGCTGAGTTCAGCCGATACCCGGCTTGCGCAGGAACAGCTTGCCCAACCCGTGCAGGGCATCGAAGGCTTGGCGCCAATCGCGATGGAAGGCGAACCCATCGTAACCGCCCTGCCGCGCCGCCAAGTACCGCTGGACGTCGGCGATGCTGCGCCGCCCGTCGATGGCGCCGACGATGGCCCCTGCCGCCACAGGCAATTCCACATGAAGCGTGAAGCCGTCGAGAGGAATACGCATCCGACCGCCCTGGCCGAGATGGCGAGCGACGGCGGCAATATCGAGATCGCGGGCCACCGGTATCAATCGCGCATCGTCGGGCGAAGCGACCCGCCCCATCGATTCGCCACGACGCACCGCGTAGAACACATGGGTGCGCAGGTTGCCGGCGAGATTCTCAGCCGCCGACCAGCGCGCCACGCCGCTAAGTCCGGTCAGCCGTCGGCGGACCTCGGGATCGGTGACATAGGACAGGGGATCGTAACGGGCCGGCTCGCTGAAGCCGGCGATGACGAGACCGGCGGCGCCCAACAGCGCCACGACCTCGTCGATGCGATAGGCCCGGTCGCACGAATGCAGCAGCAGGTCGACCAGCCCGGCATCGCCGCCGTCGAGATGGTCCTTAAGTTCGCCGTTGCGGGCAAACCAGTTGGTGCTGGGCAGGTCGGCCAATAGCCGGCGCGCCAACGCCACCCGCTCGGCCAAGGGCAACCCTGCGCTTAGACTGCGCAGCACCTCCTGCAGCGGATAAACGCCGGTTCGCCCGAGCCCCCCATACAGCATCAATCCCAGGCCGCCACCGGGTGCCAGGACGGATACCAAGGCAGCCAGCCCGGCCGCCGGGTCGTCCAGGTGATGCAACACGCCGCAGCAGTCGATGTAGTCGAACGGCCCCAATCCCGAGGCGGGCAGATCGAGCAGCGACAGTCGCCGGAAGCGGATGTTGGCAAGGCCCCTTGCCTCGGCACGGGCACGGGCGATGGCGGCCGAGGCCTCCGATAGATCGATATAGTCGACACTGCCGCCCTTCCCGGCGTCGGCCAGCTGCTGGGCCAACATGATGGCGCCGTCGCCGGTGCCGCCGCCAGCGACCAGGACCCGCAAGGGCGCACCGCCCTTCTCGGCGCTCTCACGGCCGCCGGCGAACAGAAAATGGTCGATCTCCAGCCGGTGGCTCGGCGAACCGACGATCAAACGGCGACGTTCGTCCACCGGATCGCGCCACGGATAGGGATAGGCTTCGTATTGGTCGCGGACTGCGTCGCTCATGCGCCGCCTTCCACCGGCTTGATCGACCGGCCGAAGTAACCGAATCTGAGATCGGTTGGGGAAGGATCGTGCATGCGCGGATATTTCGGCATCGGCATCGAGGGCGCCAGCAAGGCAATGAACGTGGGCAGCCTGTTCCGTTCGGCGCACGCCTTCGGCGCCAGTTTCGTCTTTACCGTTGCCGCCGCCTACAAGCGGCGGGACGGCCGGCGCAGCGACACATCGGATACGCCGACGGAGGTGCCCTTCTACAGTTTCCCCGATGTCGAGTCGATGGTGCTGCCCCACCGCTGTGCCGTCGTCGGTGTCGAGCTGATGGACGAAGCGCTCGCCTTGCCCAGCTTCCGCCACCCGCGTGCCGCCGCCTATGTGCTCGGCCGCGAGCGCGGCGCGCTGTCGCCAGAGTTGCTGGCGCGCTGCGACCACGTGGTAAGGATTCCGACCGCTTTTTCACTCAACCTCGGCATCGCCGGCGCATTGGTGATGTACGATCGACTGATCTGCCTGGGTCGCTTCGCTCCCCGCCCGGTATGGCCCGGCGGAGCTTCGGAACGACCGCCCGAACATGTCTTCGGCGATCCGCGCTTTCGCTTGCGGGCCGCGGCTTTTGCCGAACCCGTACCGACGGACGACACGCCTACAGGAAGCCCGTCCCCTCGTCCTGATCGTTGACCTCGAAGGACTCCTGTTCGCCGAACAGCGTATCCATATAGGCGAATTCGGCGCGCAAACCGCGCCGCTGCAGAAACTTTCGCTGTACCGGCTCCGGCAGGTCCATGAACAGAAAGACCTTGCGGTCGATCAGCATGTCGACCAAATCCTCGACGACACGGACCATGCTCAGATCGGATTCGATCCAGTGCCGGTTGACGGTGTAGTCGAGCAAGGTCTTTTGCAGGAAGAGCGCCAGATCGGGGTGTTCGACCCCCATTTCCTCCAGCCCTTCCTCGACCGGCTGGTGAAAGACGGCGGCGACCGCCCCCTGCTCGTCCCGCTTGATGAAGGGCATTTCCGGCTCCCGTGCAATCCCTTGGCGCATACCGCGCCGCCAGTCTAGCCGCCCCGGCGGCGGCGTGTAAGGGGCGGTGGGGTTGGGGCGGATACGGATGGCCGGGTATCGGGCTCACAGCGGTTTGACGACGCACTTTACAAGAGAACGATATGCACATCGCAAAGATATTTAAAGTTGTGTGGCACTAGCTATTGTATGATAAAAAAAATAGTCTTGCGTTTGGCCCAGACACCGGTTGCACCATAGGAATTGTTGCAGGATAGACCGCATGTGGCGCGCATTCTTCGCCGGATTATTCATCTTAGGATTGGTGGCCGGCGGCAGTATACCGGGCACAGCGGATCCCATCGAAGACGGCTTCGCCGCCTATGAGCGCGCCGACTACGCCACTGCTTTGAAGCTATGGCGACCGGCGGCCGAACGCGGAAACGCCGGCATCCAATACATGCTCAACGTCATCTACGCCTTTGGCAAAGGCGTTACCAAAGACGAAGCCTTGGCGGTGCAGTGGTTACGGCGTTCCGCCGATCAGAGTTACCCTCCCGCCTGCGCCGATCTTGGTATCCGCTACATGTCGGGGTCGGGGGTGAAGAAGAGTCCAGCCGACGGAGTAAAGCAGTTTCAATGCGCTGCCTTCGGCAACCATAGGGAGGGGCAGTACTATCTGGCGCAAGCCTACCTCCATGGCCTCGGTCTATCCCCGGATAAGGCGGCGGCGGCTCGCTGGCTGCAACGTAGCGCGGTGCAGGGCCATATCGGTGCCCAAACCCTACTTGCCACCATGTATATCGAAGGCGACGGGGTCCCTCAGGATGATGTCGAAGCTGCCAAGTGGCTCGAGATGGCGGCCGAACAAGGGGACATCAACGCCCAAGTGCTTCTCGGCGACTTCTATCGACTGGGCCGCGGCGTCGCGCAGAATTTGGCGGCAGCGGAAAAATGGTATCGCTTGAGTGCCCGACAAGGCAATGCCGGGGGCCAAGTCAACCTAGCCCTGATGTACGAAAAAGGCTGGGGTGTGTCGAGTGACCCAGAGGAAGCGGCAAAGTGGTATCGCCTAGCGGCTGAACAGGGCGATGCCGAGGCACAGGCGAACCTCGGGCGGATATACGGCACAGGCGAGGGCCTTCCCCAGAACGAGTACGAGGCCGAAAAATGGTTTCTTCTTTCCGCCCGGCAGGGCTGGGCACAAGCGCAGTACTACCTCGGGTACATGTACACCCGCAGCAAGGTCATACCCAATAATGGCCCAGAAGGGCTGAGGTGGTATCGGCTGGCGGCGGCACAGGGACATGCCACAGCCCAGAACAATCTCGGTATCCTCTACAAGGAGGGCAAATACGTGGAGCGCGACCTGACTGAGGCCGCGCGTTGGTTTCGCCTTGCCGCTCAACAAGGCTATGATGGGGCCCAGGCCAACCTTGGACTCATGCTTCTCAAGGGCGAGGGCATTGGACGCAACCCCGTCGAAGCGGCAAAATGGCTGCGCTCTGCGGCCGAAAGCGGCTTGTTCGACGCTCAGTTCACACTCGGCACCCTTTATCATGTCGGCTTAGGTGTGGAACAGGATCATACCAAGGCAGCGCAGTGGTTCCGTCTGTCGGCGGAACAAAACTATGTTGGCGCGCAGTACGCACTAGCGACCCTTTACAGTAAGGGCGAGGGCGTAGCGAAGGATGATGTCCAGGCGGCGGCCTGGTACCGCCGAGCGGCCGAGCAGGACGATGCCGACGCGCAGTACCTTCTGGGCGAACTGTTTGCCGCCGGTCGCGGCGTGCCGACAGATGCGGTACAGGCCCTCATGTGGTTCGAACTTTCACTCGCGGAGCGCGCCGACTTGTCGACCCACCTCCGCGACGAGGCCATGAAAAGCCGCGACGACCTCGTCCAGCGGATGACCCCGGAGCAAGTCGCCCAAAGCCGACAACTGGCACAACAATGGCGACGAGGAGCCCGCCCGTAAGCGGGCATTCGTTGAACCTGTTGTCGACACCCCCCGGACGGAGTAGGTTCCCGGCGTCTCCGGGGCCGGGTATCGGCGGCCGGGGTTGGCAACGAGAGGCTTTTTTTATTCCTTTTGCAGGCCAGCAACCGGGGCATCGCATCCCGGTTCTTCGGCGACCGGCCGTAGGCATACACACACCCCATGTCCCAGACAACCAGTTCCCCAACACCCGCGAACGGCGGCACGCATGCCGCCGCCCACGTTCGGCGCAACAGCATGGCGGTGCTGATGCTGGGGGCGCTCGGCGTCGTCTTCGGCGACATCGGTACCAGCCCGCTTTACGCGATTAAGGAAACCTTCGCCGGGCCGCATCCGCTGCCCATCGACCGGGCGCATGTGCTGGGCGTGCTGTCGTTGGTCTTCTGGGCGATCACCTGCATCGTCTCGTTCAAATACGTGATGATCATGATGCGCGCCGACAACCGCGGCGAGGGCGGCAGCCTGGTGCTGTTGACCCTGCTCGAACGCGCCGTGGCGAACCGGGCCGGTATGGCGACCACCGTCGGCATGTTGGGCATTTTCGCCGCCGCGCTGTTCTATGGCGACAGCATGATCACGCCGGCCATCTCGGTGCTCAGCGCGGTCGAGGGCCTCAGGGTCGCAGCACCAAAGCTGGAACCCTACATCATACCGCTGGCCGTGCTCATCCTGATCGCCCTGTTTCTGATCCAGCGTCGCGGTTCGGGCGCTCTCGGCGGATATTTCGGCCCGGTGATGCTGATTTGGTTCCTTACCTTGGGCGTGCTGGGCGTCCGCGGCATCGCGCAGGCACCACAGGTACTGTGGGCGATCAGCCCGCATCATGCCGTTGCCTTCTTCTTTCACGATGGCGTCACGGCTTTCCTGGCACTCGGCTCGGTCGTCCTGGCGGTGACCGGCGCCGAGGCGCTATACGCCGACATGGGGCATTTCGGGCGCGGGCCCATCCGCGCTTCATGGTTCGCCCTGGTGCTGCCGGCCCTCGTACTCAACTACTTCGGCCAGGGCGCCCTGCTGCTGGCCGATCCGGCAGCCATCGATAGCCCCTTCTTTCGCCTGGCCCCGACCTGGGCGGCGCTGCCGATGGTGATACTTGCCACCATCGCTACGGTCATTGCCTCGCAAGCGGTCATCTCTGGGGCCTTCACCGTCACCCGCCAAGCCATCAACCTGGGTTTCCTGCCGCGCATGCGCAGCATCCACACCTCGGAACGCGAGATCGGCCAGATCTACGTTCCCGTCCTCAACTGGTCCCTCATGGTGATCGTATTGGCCCTGGTCATCGGCTTCGGCAGTTCGAGCAACCTGGCCGCGGCCTATGGCGTGGCGGTGACCGGCACCATGGTGATCGACAGCGCCCTGATCGCCTTCGTCATTGTCCTGGTG
>CANITX010000001.1 GCA_947470575.1 Rhodospirillales bacterium | reverse complement strand
TCAATCACTTCCTGGAGAACCCGCGCGTCTTCGCGCCGGGCACCAAGATGAGCTTCGCCGGCCTAAAGAAGGGCAAGGAGCGGGCTGACGCCATCGCCTATCTGCGCAGCCTGTCCGAATCGCCCAAGAAGCTGCCCTGATTCCGGTTCCGGGGCTCATCGCGTGAGCGGCGAAGGCCCCGCCCGTTTCCTGCCGCTGGCCGAACGGCTGGCCGATGCCGCCGGCGTTATCGCCCGGCGGCATTTTCGTTCGCGCCTGGCCATCGACACCAAGGCCGACAACAGCCCGGTCACCATCGCCGACCGCGAGGCCGAAACGGCCATGCGGACTTTGCTGGCCGAAGCCGTGCCGGAACACGGCATCCTGGGTGAGGAACACGGCTCCGAGCGGTTGGACGCCGACTATGTCTGGGTGCTCGACCCCATCGACGGCACCCAGGGCTTCGCCACCGGCAAGCCGCTGTTCGGCGTGCTCGTCGCGCTGACCCACAAAGGCCGTCCGGTTCTGGGCGTCATCGACCATCCGGCCTTGGGCGAACGCTGGACGGGGGCGACCGGACGGCCCACCCTTTACAACGGCAAACCGGCCGGGACTCGCGCCTGCGCGGCGCTGTCCCAGGCCTGGATGTATGCCACCTCGCCGCACATGTTCGATGCCGAGACCTTTCCGCGCTTCGAGGCGCTGCGCAAGAATTGCCTCCGGGCGCTCTACGGCGCCGATTGCTATGCCTACGGCCTGCTGGCCAGCGGCCACGTCGACCTGGTGGTGGAAGCGGCGTTGAAGCCCTACGATTTCTGCGCCCTGGTGCCGGTCATTGAAGGCGCCGGCGGCATCGTCACCGACTGGGCCGGCCAGGCGTTGACCATTGCCTCGCCCGGACGGGTGGTCGCCGCCGGAGACGCGAACCGGCACATAGAGGCCATCGCTATCCTTTCGGCCTGAGGCGGCACGCGGCTTGCCCCGCTTCATCGAGACCCTTATCGTCTGATCGCCTTCGATTTTCGGGGAGTCGCATGCGCGTCCGCCGCCTGCTTTGCGCCATCAACATTGCCGCCGGTCTCCTCCTCGCCGTCACCGTCGAGTTTGGCGCGGCGAGCGCCATCGCCCAGCAAGCGGCGCCCGGCGACGCCACGGTCGGCATCCGCAGCGACGACAAGGGCCAGCTCATCCACCGGGCGCCGGCCATCGCCATGCACGGCTCGCCCAAATATCCCCCCGGCTTCAAGCATTTCGACTACGTCAATCCGAACGCGCCGAAGGGCGGCGAACTGCGCCTGGGCGACGACGGCACCTTCGACAGCTTCAATCCCTATGCGGTGAAGGGCAATCCGGCGCCGGGCGCGGTGGCGGAAACGCTGCTGATCTCCAGCGCCGACGAGCCTTTCACCGAATACGGGCTGATCGCCGAGAGCATCGAATGGCCGGAAGACCGCTCGTGGGTTGCCTTCACGCTGCGCCCCGAGGCACGCTGGCACGACGGCCGGCCGATCACGGTGGAAGACGTGATCTTCTCGCTCGACATCTTGAAGACCAAAGGCAAGCCGCTCTATCGCTTTTACTACGCCAGCATCGTCAAAGCCGAGAAGACCGGCCCGCGCACGGTGCGCTTCACATTTTCCGAACAGAACAACCGCGAACTGCCGCTCATCACCGGTCAAATCCCGATCTTGCCCAAGCACTATTGGGAAGGCCGCGAATTCGACCGGGCGACACTGGAGCCGCCGCTGATCAGCGGTCCTTATAAGATCGGCAGTTTCGAAGCCGGGCGCTTCGTGGTCCTGGAACGGGTAGCGGACTACTGGGGCAAGGACCTGGCGGTGAACATCGGCCAGGATAATTTCGACCGCATCCGCTATGACTACTACCTCGACGAGACGGTGCTTCGCCAGGCGTTGAAGGCCGGGCAGATTGATTACCGCCTGGAAAACCAGGCCAAGGCCTGGGCCCTCGACTACGACGTTCCGGCGGTGCGCGAGGGATGGCTGAAGAAGGAAGCCCTGCCCCATAAACGGGGCACCGGCATGCAGGCCTTCGCCATGAACACCCGTCGGGCGCCCTTCGATAACCGCAAGCTCCGCGAGGCGCTGAACTACGCCCTCGATTTCGAATGGACCAACCGCAATCTGTTTTTCGGCCTGTACGCCCGCACGACCAGCTATTTCTCCAATTCCGAACTGGCTTCCTCCGCCCTGCCCGAAGGCGAGGAACTGGCGTCGCTGGAACGGTTCCGCGACCGCCTGCCGCCGGAGGTCTTCACCCGGCCCTATACCGTGCCGACCACGGACGGCACCGGCTGGCCGCGCGAGAACCTGGAGCAGGCGTTCAAACTGCTCGACGAAGCCGGTTACGAAGTGCGCGATATGCGCCTGGTCAATAAACAGACCGGCCAGCCGCTGCGCTTCGAGGTCCTATTGGTGTCGCCCGCCTTCGAGCGCATCGTCCTGCCCTTCAAGCGCAACCTGGCGCGCTTGGGTATCGAGATCGACATCCGGTTGGTCGATCAGTCGCAATACATCAACCGCATCCGCAGCTACGACTTCGACATGATGATCGGCGGATGGGGGCAATCCGATTCGCCAGGTAACGAGCAGCGGGAGTTCTGGAGCACGGCGGCCGCCAAGCAACCCGGTTCGCGCAACTACATGGGTATCCAAGATCCGGTGATCGACGCCCTGATCGAGGACGTCATCAGCGCGGAGGATCGCGAATCTCTGGTTGCCCGCACCCGGGCTCTGGATCGTGTCCTGCTGTGGGGCCACTACGTCATCCCCAGCTGGCATTCGCGTACCGATCGGGTGCTCTATTGGGACAAGTTTTCCAAGCCCGATGTGGTTGCCGACCGTGGCACCGAGGTTTCCTATTGGTGGTATGACTCGGCCAAGGCAGCAGCCTTGGAGGCCCGCCAGCCAACTCAGGCCGCCGGAGCCGAACCACGTGAATCCGATACGCCGAACGTCGGCACGATTGTCCTCGTTGTCGCCGGGCTGGGCCTGTTCGGCTGGTTCGCATGGCGCCGCGCCTTCAAGGCAGGACCATCCGACGGAAGGAGCCCGGGCCGATGATCGCCTATATCGTACGCCGCCTGTTGCTGATCCCGCTCACGCTGTTCGGCATCATGCTGCTCAACTTCGCCATCATCCAGGCCGCCCCTGGCGGCCCCGTCGAACAGATGATCGCCCAACTCACCGAAACCGGTCCGTCCATCACCCAGCGGGTCAGCCAGTCCGGCGGCGGTGAGATCATGGCATCGCGGAGCAGCGGCCGCGATGCCACCGGCGCCGCCGGCAAATACCGGGGCGCTCAGGGATTGAACCCGGAATTCGTCAAGGAGCTGGAGCGCATGTATGGCTTCGACAAGCCCATACACGAACGCTTCCTGCTGATGCTGAAAAGCTATGTCACCTTCGATTTCGGCGACAGCTTCTTCCGCGACCGCTCGGTGGTCGATCTGGTGATCGATAAGATGCCGGTATCGATCTCCTTAGGCGTTTGGACGACGTTGCTCGTCTATCTGATCTCGATCCCGCTCGGCGTCATGAAAGCTGTACGCGACGGCAGCCGCTTCGATGTCTGGACCAGCGGCCTGATCATCGTCGGCAACGCCATTCCCAGCTTTCTTTTCGCCGTGCTGCTGCTGGTGCTGTTCGCCGGCGGCAGCTATCTCGACTGGTTTCCTCTGCGCGGCATGACCTCGGAGAACTGGGAACAGATGGCTTGGCCGGAGCGTATCCTCGATTACTTCTGGCACCTGGCGCTGCCTATCCTTTCCATGGTGATCGGCGGCTTCGCGACTCTGACCATGCTGACCAAGAATTCCTTCCTCGACCAAATCAGGCTGCAATATGTGATCACGGCACGCTCCAAAGGGTTGTCCGAACGTCGGGTGCTTTACGGCCACGTCTTTCGCAATGCCATGCTGATCGTCATCGCCGGCTTTCCCAGCGCCTTCATCGGCGTGCTGTTCACCGGCGCCTACTTGATCGAGGTGATTTTCTCGCTCGACGGAATCGGCCGGCTAAGTTTCGAGTCCACCATCAACCGAGATTATCCGGTGATATTCGGTTCGTTGTTCTTCTTCGGACTACTCGGTTTGTTGATGCAACTGGTCGGTGACCTGATGTACCACGTCGTCGACCCGCGTATCGATTTCGAGGCGCGGAGCTAACGGTGGGGCACGCAACATGACCACCAACACTCTGCCCTTGCCTACCGAGCGCCGGCGAAGGAACCCCATCGCCGAACGCCGCTGGGCCAACTTCAAGGCCAACCGGCGCGGCTTCTGGTCCCTATGGATGTTCCTGGTCCTCTTCACCGTCACCTTGTTCGCCGAGTTCGTCGCCAACGACAAGCCGTTCCTGGTCGTTTACGACGGTGCCTTTTACACGCCGATCTTCAAGGCCTATCCGGAAACCCAGTTCGGCGGCACCTTCGCCACCGAGGCCGATTATCGCGACCCCGTGGTCGCCAAGCTGATCGTCGACAAGGGCTGGATGATCTGGCCGGCCATCCGCTATAGCCATGTCACCGTCGCCTGGGATCTGCCCGTGCCCGCCCCTTCGCCGCCCGGCGCCATCCACTGGCTCGGCACCGACGATCAAGCCCGCGACGTGGTGGCCCGCCTGATCTACGGCTTTCGCATCTCGGTACTGTTCGGCTTCGCGCTGACCGTCGTCAGCGCCGTTGTTGGCGTTACCGCCGGCGCCGTGCAGGGCTACTTCGGTGGCTGGGTCGATCTGTTGTTCCAGCGATTCATCGAAGTTTGGGGGGCCATGCCCACCCTCTTTCTGTTGATTATCTTAGCCAGCGTCGTCCAACCCAATTTTTGGTGGCTGCTCGGCATCACCCTGCTGTTCTCCTGGATCGGCTTCGTCAGCGTGGTACGCGCCGAATTCCTCAAGGTCCGCAACTTCGATTATGTCCGCGCCGCTCGTGCGCTGGGCGCCAGCAATGCGACAATCATGTTCCGCCACATCCTGCCCAACGCCGTCGTCGCCACGACCACCTTCATGCCCTTCGTCCTGGCTGGTTCGGTGACGACGCTGACCTCTCTGGACTTTCTCGGTATTGGTTTGCCTCCGGGATCGGCATCGCTCGGTGAGCTGCTCGCCCAAGGCAAAGCCAACCTCCAAGCCCCTTGGTTAGGGCTAACCGGTTTCTTCGTCATCGCCGTCATGCTCAGCCTGCTGACCTTCATCGGTGAAGCGGTGCGCGACGCCTTCGATCCGCGAAAGACCTTCCGATGAACCGGGATGCGATGAATGACCGGGATACCGCGCCGTTGCTGGCGGTCGAGGACCTGTCGGTAGCCTTCGGCAAGGGCGATAGGGCGACGATAGCGGCTGAAGGCGTCACTTTCACCATCGAGAAGGGCCAAACGCTCGGCGTCGTCGGAGAAAGCGGATCGGGCAAGTCGGTGACGGCGCTGTCCATCATGCGCCTGCTGCCCTATCCGCTGGCGCACCATCCGAAAGGCAGCATCCGCCTTCGCGGCGAGGAACTGTTGAGCGCGCCGGAATCGCGGCTGCGCCAGATCCGCGGCAACGAAATCGCCATGATCTTCCAAGAGCCGCTCACCTCGCTCAACCCGCTGCACACCATCGAACGCCAGGTCAGCGAGGTGCTGCTGGTCCATAAGCTGATGCGCCGCGAACAGGCGCGTGCCCGGACGATCGAACTATTGCACCTGGTCGGATTGGACGACGCGACCCAACGCCTGGACGCCTTCCCGCACGAATTTTCCGGCGGCCAGCAACAGCGCATCATGATCGCCATGGCGCTCGCCAACGAACCCGACCTGCTGATCGCCGACGAACCGACGACCGCGGTCGACGTCACCATCCAGGCGCAAATCCTCAAGCTCTTGAAGGAATTGCAGGCGAAGATGGGCATGGCCCTGATGCTGATCACCCACGATCTAGGCATCGCCCGGCGCATGTCGGACCGCGTCTGCGTGATGAGCCAGGGCCATATCGTCGAACAGGGCGCCACCCAGCAGGTTTTCGATCATCCTCAGCACGAGTACACCCGGCGCCTGCTGGCCTCCGAACCGAAAGGCCGCCCGCAGCCCGCGAAACCCAACGCCCCGGTGATCGCCGAGACGACGGACCTGCGGGTCTGGTACCCGATCAAGCGCGGCATCATCCGGCGCGTCGTCGGCCACGTGAAGGCGGTGGACGGCGTCACCCTGGCCGTCCGCCAGGGTCATACCGTCGGCATCGTCGGCGAAAGCGGCTCGGGCAAAAGCACGCTGGGCCGGGCGCTGATCCGCCTGGAACAGTCCGAAGGCACGCTGCGTTTCGAAGGCCAGGACATCGGCAAACTGGACGGCAAGGCGCTGCGTCCGTTACGCCGCCAGATGCAGATCGTCTTTCAAGACCCCTACGGCAGCCTGAGTCCGCGCCTATCCATCGGCCAGATCGTTGGCGAGGGTCTTGGCATCCATAACATCGGCCGGAACGACGACGACCGCCGCGAACTGGTGGCCCAGACCTTGAAGGAAGTCGGCCTGACGCCCGAGATGATGGATCGCTATCCGCACGAATTTTCGGGCGGCCAGCGCCAGCGCATCTCCATCGCCCGCGCCCTGGTGCTCCGGCCGCGCTTCATCGTGCTGGACGAGCCGACCAGCGCGCTCGACATGTCGGTGCAGGCGCAGATCGTCGAGCTGCTGCGTGATCTGCAAAAGCGCTACGACCTGGCCTATCTGTTCATCAGCCACGATCTGCGCGTGATCCGGGCCATGGCCCATGACGTCATTGTCCTGCGCCACGGCAAGGTCGTCGAAGCGGGGCCGGCGGAACAGATTTTCGCCGCGCCGCGCGAGCCCTATACCCGCGCCCTGCTGGCCGCCGCCCTGGAGTTGAGGGCCGACGAAAGCGGCGTGGTCGCGCGCTGAGGTGTCGATCCTTTTCCATATCCGCATCGGCCCGGCCGACGTCTGGATCGACGGCCTGCGGGCGGAGATGCCGGGCGAAGACATCCGCCTGTGGCCCGATGCCGGCGATCCCGAGGCCGTAGAATTCGCTGTTACCTGGCGCCACCCGGCCGGATTGTTCCGGCAGTTCCCCAACCTGAAGGGCATCTTTTCCATCGGCGCCGGGGTCGACCACATTTTGTGCGATCCCGATCTGCCGCCCGGCGTGCCGGTGATCCGGCTGGTCGATCCGGTGCTGGATAGCGACATGACCCTGCACGTCGTGCACCGGACGATCCATTACCATCGGGGCTATCACCGCTATCTCGAGCTGCAACAGGCCGCACGTTGGGAAAAGGTGCCCTTTCCCGAGACCGGCGAGCGGGGAGTCGGCATCATGGGGTTGGGCCGACTCGGCCGGCGCGCGGCGACGACCATGGCCAGCCTTGGCTTCACTGTGGCCGGCTGGAGCCGCACGGCCAAGGCGATCCCGGGCGTCGCCTGCTTTGCCGGCGACGAACAGCTACCGGCTTTCCTGGCCCGCAGCCAAATACTGGTGTGCCTGCTGTCGCTGACCCCCGAGACTACCAACATTGTCGACAGCAAGGCCTTGATGCAACTGCCGCAAGGCGCCTTTTTCATCAATACGGCGCGGGGCGGCCATGTGGTCGAAGCCGATCTGATCGCCGCATTGGACAGTAGGCATATCGAGCGCGCCAACCTGGACGTCTTCGCCACCGAACCGCTGCCGCCCGAAAGTCCGCTGTGGCGACACCCCAGGATCGACGTGACGCCGCACGTGGCGGCGCGGGTCAATCCACGCTCAGCCTGCCGCATTTTCGCCGACGGCATGCACCGGCTGCGCGCCGGGCAGCCTCATCCGGATGCCGTGGACAGGGTCCGGGGCTACTAGCAAGGACGAGGCTCCCGGTCGACGGCCTCATGTCATGGTTGATTTTTCCGCCCATCGGAGCAAGCATCCCATCGACGCCTGCTTTAGCGATCAATGCAACAACAGCCGCGCCCCAACGGCGGCCCATCGCCACCTCGTCATTGTCGCAGGACAGATCACACAGGGAGAAGGAAACACACCGTGCCGATAAAAACACCGGGTACCCTATTTGCGGCTATGGCCGGCCTTGCGCTCGCAGGCGCGGTCGCCGTATCTGCGCCAGCCTTGGCGTAGAACAAAAATATCACGATCGTGCTCGAAGAAGAGCCCGACAACCTCGATAGCTGCAACACCACCCGCTCCGTTCAGGGACGGGTGATCAAGGTCAACGTCATCGAAAGCATGGTCATGCTCGATCCGGCCACCTCCAAGCTCTCGCCGCGTCTGGCGACGTCCTGGGAACGGGTCAGCGACAAGGTCTGGGTCTTCAAGTTGCGCAGCGGCGTGAAGTTCTCGGACGGGGAGCCCTTGACGGCCGAAGCCGTGGTCCAATCCTTCGAACGGACCTTCCGCAGCCCCACCATCACCTGCGAAACCCGTGCCAAGATCGGCGGCGTGAAGTTCACCGCCAAGGCACTCGATCCTCTGACGCTCGAAATCACCACCGAAAACCTGGAGCCCATCCTGCCGGTGCGTATGAGCCTGGTCGGCATCGAATCGCCGAAAACCCCAAAAGAGAAGCTGGTAAACAACCCCGTCGGTACCGGACCCTACGTGGTGGATCGCTTCAACCAGGGCAAGGACCTCGTCCTCAAGCAAAACCCGAACTATTGGGGTCCGAAGCCGGCCGTCGAACAGGCCTCCTATGTGATCCGCAAAGAATCCGCCGTCCGCGCCGCCATGGTCAAAGTCGGCGAGGCCGATTTGTCGCCCAACATCGCCGTGCAGGATGCCAACGATCCGACCACGGACTTCAGCTTCCTGAATTCCGAAACCACCCGGTTGCGCATCGATTCCATGACGCCGCCGCTCAACGACAAGCGGGTGCGTCTGGCCCTGAACTACGCCGTCGACCGAAATGCCATCAAAGGCACGATCATGTCGAAAGACGTGTTGCACTCCACCCAGTTGGTGGTGCCGAGCATTCCCGGCCACAACCACGAAATCGACAAGCAGCTCCGCCCCTACGACCCGACCAAGGCGAAGCAGCTGTTGGCGGAAGCCAAGGCAGCCGGAACGCCCGTCGATAAGGAAATAACGCTTTTCTGTCGCACGGCACAGTTTCCGAACGTCACCGAGTTGATGGAGGCGTTGCTCGGCTATTTCAAGGCGGTCGGCTTCAACATGAAGCTGCTCTGCGTCGAAGCCGCCGAACACACTGCCGCACAGAACAAGCCGTTCGACGAGAAGCGGTTGATCGTGTTCCAAGATCAGCATGACAACAACAACGGCGACCCGACGTTCACGGTCTTCACCAAGTATACCTGCGACGGCCGGCAATCGACGGTCTGCGACAAGAACATCGACGAGATGGAAAAACTGGCTTCCTCGACCACCCTCGGGCCCGAGCGGGTCAAGGCGTGGGAAAAGGTGCTGGCCTACATCTACGAAGAAGCCCACGATGTTACATTATTTCACATGGTCGGCTATTCCCGCGTCGGAAAACGGCTGAATTTCAAGCCTTCGATCTCGACCAACAGCGAGGTCCCCCTGGAACAGATCTCGTTCAAGTAGTCAAAAGGCTACACCAGCCGCCGGAGCGCCCCGCAAGGCGTTCCGGCGCGCCCCGGGGGATTTCCCCCGCCTCACCGCAGCTTTTCCGAGGATCTATGGCCATATGGCTCGCCTTGGGTGCGATCAACGGCCTGATGGCCGTTGCCGCCGGCGCCTACGGACATCACGCACTCGCGGCGTCCGACTCCTATTTCCGCGATGCCTTCGCCACCGGCGTCGACTATCAAATGTGGCATGCGCTGGCGCTTCTAAGCGTCGCCTGGCTGGCCGACCGGCAGCCGGGCCAGCGGATGGTTGGGATCGCCGGCTTTCTTTTCACCCTGGGTATTCTGCTGTTTTCCGGCAGCCTCTATTGCCTTGGCCTGACACAGACGACACTCGTCGTCGGAGCGGCCCCCTTGGGCGGCATGCTGCTGATCGCCGGCTGGGCCGCCCTTTTGTTGGCGGCCCTGGGCGGCATCTTTGGAAAACGCTAAGGACCGTCAGTCGGCAGCGGCGGCATAGCGGCCGCGGCCGTAAACGTCCATGCGTTCCGCCAGTCCCTGGCGTTCGTCTTCCAACTCGGGTGGCAGGCGGTCGCCGAAGCGCGCGAATAAGGACCGGATGTCCTCGGCCTCGTCCAGTCCGGCATTCGCATCGACCGCCACGAGCTTATCGAACGACGCCCGCGGAAAATCGAGACCGCGCCATTCGATGTCCTGGTGACGAGGCATCATGCCAAACGGGCTCTCGACGCCTTGACCGCGGCCACGAACACGATCGACCACCCATTTCAACACGCGCATGTTCTCGCCGAAACCCGGCCAGATGAACTTGCCGTTCTCGTCCTTGCGAAACCAGTTGACGCGGAAAATGCGCGGCGGGTGTTTGAGTTTGGCGCCGACGTCGAGCCAGTGGCGCCAGTAGTCGGCCATGTTGTAGCCGCAGAACGGCAGCATCGCCATCGGATCGCGGCGTATCGCCGCCTGATTGACGGCCGCCGCCGTCGCTTCGGAGCCCATGGTCGCGGCCAGGAACACGCCGTGTTGCCAATCGAAGGCCTCGAAGGCCAGCGGATAGGTATGGCTGAGACGACCACCGAATAGGAAGGCGTCGATGGGTACGCCCTTGGTATCCTCGGCGGCCGGATCGTAGCTCGGACACAAGCGGGCCGGCGCCGTGAAGCGCGAGTTGGGATGAGCGGCGGGACGGCCGCAGCCGAGTGTCCAATCCTTTCCCTGCCAGTCGATCAGGTGGGCCGGCGGCTGTCCGTCCATACCTTCCCACCAAACATCGCCATCGTCGGTCAGCGCAACGTTGGTGAAGATGCAGTCGCGCTTCATGGTGTTCATGGCGCTGGGATTGGATTGCGTGGACGTCCCCGGCGCCACGCCGAAGTACCCCGCTTCCGGATTGATGGCATAGAGCCTGCCGTCGGCGCCCGGCTTGATCCAGGCGATATCGTCGCCAATGGTCCGCACCTTCCAGCCGGCGAAGCCCTCGGGCGGAATCAGCATGGCTAGGTTGGTCTTGCCGCAGGAGCTGGGGAAGGCGGCGGCGATATAGGTGTTCTCGCCCTTTGGACTCTCCAGGCCAAGGATCAGCATATGTTCGGCCAGCCAGCCCTCGTCGCGGGCCATGGTCGAAGCGATGCGCAGCGCGAAGCACTTCTTGCCAAGCAAGGCATTACCGCCGTAGCCGCTGCCGTAGGACCAGATCGAGCGTTCCTCGGGAAAATGGACGATGTACTTGGTATCGTTGCATGGCCAGGAAACGTCTGTCTGGCCCGCGGACAACGGCGCCCCGACCGAATGCAGACAGGGAACGAAATCGCCGTCGCCCAATACGTCGAGCACCGACTGGCCCATGCGGGTCATGGTGCGCATGCTGACGGCAACATAGGGAGAATCGGTCAACTGCACGCCGATATGGGAGATCGCCGATCCGAGCGGCCCCATGCTGAAGGGCACGACATACATGGTCCGCCCGCGCATCGCGCCTGCAAACAGGCCGGACAGCTTCGCCTTCATCTCGTCCGAAGCCATCCAATTGTTGGTGGGCCCGGCGTCGGCTTCGTTTTGGGAACAGATGTAGGTGCGGTCTTCGACCCGGGCGACATCGCCGGGATCGGAACGGGCCAGGAAGCACCCGGGGCGCTTCTCGGCATTGAGCGGGATAAAGGTACCGGCTTCAACCAATTGGCCGCAGAACGCGGCATACTCCGTTTCGGAACCGTCGCACCAGTGGACGGCCTGGGGCGTACAAAGGGCGATCATCTCGTCGACCCAGGAAAGAAGCTTGTTATTGTCGGTACGACCGCGGCTGGCGGAGATCATGGGTAGGTTCCTGCCCTGTCAAAACGAGCCCCAAGCGTTGCGCCGCCCGATAACTCCGGGCAGCCCGCATCCTCCCATGTATCGGCCTTTTTTTTGCAGAGCGCCTGACGTTGCCTGCGCCGTTCGGCGCATGCGGTACGCGGCCCCGCGATTTCGGTCAAGAAAATCATGCTCTGAGAGCTACGGCAGCGATAACCGTCACACTATCTTTCGGGGAAAGTAGATTGCCTATTGCAACCTTCGGCGGGCGGCGGCAGCCAGATCAACCAATATCTGGCGCACGGCGTTGGCATCGGCAACAGGAGCATCGAAGGTCAAACGTGCCAAAGTCCGCCGGCCCAGCCGAAGATCGAAGCCATCGGGATCCAAACCAATCATGCGCCATTGGCGCCCCGGCCGGCCCAGCAAGACGTTGGCATACAGCCGCAAGGCCTCGCCATGATCTTCGTTCATATGGGCCATGACCGATTCTTCGCACCCGGCGATAGCGGCGACAACGGCGGGATCGAACGAGAGATCGCGACCGTCGACCCAACGCGCCTGGGCGAAACCGCCAACCAAATGGGCCCGTTCGACGACAAAGCGATAGAAACCGAAATCGCCGAACCCGGCATAGCGTTCAGCGGTAGGATGGCGAGCCAGAAAGCGCCGGGCATGGCGGGGCTCGTCGCTGGCCAGGATCCGCCCAACCAGGCTAACCCGCGGTCCGGTTTGAGGATTTTCGAGACGGGATGCTGCCTCGAACAATAAGGAAGCCCGGGAATCGCCATCCAGATTGCGGGTATGGTCGGAAAGCCGCGACAGCAGCATGAGCGGCGATCCGTCCACATCGCAGGCCGTTGTGACCAAGGAAACATAAGGGCGAGCCCCGTCCTTAGCCAATGCGGTACCAAGGGCTGCCGATCGCCCCGAACGCACCAGGGCACGGACGGCCGCGGCAGGAGAGACTTGTCGATCCGTCATATCCGGCATGCTTCCAAGCTATAATTTCGCCATATTGCCCGCATCAAATAAGAAAGTCGTCTCGATATGCATGAATTCAATCCCCATATTAGTTCTGTCGCTCCCAATCGGATCGAGAAGACAGGTACCCCCTTTGATCGAGGAATAAGTATGCCTCCTACCATCGCCTTGGTGGACGACGACCGCAACATCCTGGCCTCGATTTCAATGGCGCTGGAAGCGGAAGGGTTCAAGGTGCGTACCTACTCGGACAGCACCCAGGCCCTTGACGAGCTCAGCCGCGACCCGGCCGATCTCGCCGTGTTCGACATCAAGATGCCACGCCTCGACGGTATGGAATTGCTGACGCGGCTACGCAAGAAAAGCGAGATTCCTGTCATCTTCCTGACCTCGAAGGATGAGGAGGTGGATGAATTGCTAGGGCTGCGGGTCGGCGCCGACGATTATATTCGCAAGCCCTTCTCCCAACGCCTGTTGATCGAGCGTATCCGCGCGGTTCTACGCCGGCGCGACCGCAGCAGCGGCGAGGCCGGCAGCGAAGGCTCCCTGCAGCGCGGCGATCTGACCTTGGACCCCGACCGTCATTTGTGTACCTGGAAGGGGAAAGCGGTGGATCTGACCGTAACCGAGTTTTTGCTGCTGCAGGGATTGGCCCGACGCCCCGGTCACGTCAAAAGCCGCGACCAGTTGATCGATTCGGCCTATGGCGAAAATATCTATGTTGATGACCGCACCATCGATAGTCATATCAAGCGGTTACGAAAAAAATTCCGTAAGGTGGACACTGATTTTTCAGAGATCGAAACCCTGTACGGCGTGGGCTATCGTTACCGCGACGCGTGATTGAGACCGCACCGCCGACAATCAGCGACCCGCGGGGACCGAGGATAGGATGAACGGCGCCGCACATCGATCGGCCCGGCGATGGCGCATATCGCGCATCACGTTGCGCGTGCTGGCGGTGAATTTTCTTGCCCTGGCCACGCTGGTCGCCGGTTTGCTTTACCACGGCCAGTATCAACGCGGATTAATCGACGCCCAACTCGCCTCCCTGACCATCCAAGCGGACATGGTAGCAGCCGCTTTGGGTGAGGGGGCGACGGCCGAAACCGCTGGTAGTCCCGAGCTGCTGAGCATACCGGCGCGAGAAATGGTACGGCGTCTCGCCGTGACCACCCGGACACGCGCCCGATTGTTTGCCCCGGATGGCGTTCTGATCGCCGACAGCCGCGTCTTGTTGAGCCCGAGCGGTACCATCGAGATTCGCGAACTGCCCCCCCCGAATAGGGAGGAAGGGACCATCGCGGCCCCACAGGTATCCACGTCGAAGCTGTATAACGCTCTGGCCCGCTTCTTTTCAGGTACCTTGGAATATGCGCTCGACCAGGACACGTCCTCTCAGCGCGCCCAGGATTATCCGGGCACCATCCATGCCCTGTCCGGAGAAACATCGACATCCGTGCAGCGCGCCCGGGACGGCAGTCTGGTATTGAACGTCGCCGTGCCCGTTCAACGTTACAAGCAGGTATTGGGCGGCCTGATGCTATCGAAAGGATCGCGCGAGATCGATTTAGCTATGTTGGAGGTGCGGATCGGGGTCTTGCAAGTCTTCGCCGTGGCCCTGACCATCACGATCGGGCTATCGATCTATCTGGCAAGCAGCATCGCCCGTCCCATTCGCCGCCTGTCAGCCGCCGCCGCCCGGGTTCGCAATGGCCTCAATCGCCGCTATAGCATTCCCGACTTTGCCGGCCGCAATGACGAGATCGGCGACTTGGCACGGGCCCTACGTGCCATGACCGAAGCCATATGGCTGCGCATGGACGGCATCGAGCGCTTTGCGGCCGATGTTGCCCATGAAATCAAGAATCCTCTGACCTCGCTACGCAGTGCGGTCGAAACAGCAGCCCGCGTCACCGAACCGGCGCAATTGCGCCAGCTGATGGACATCATCGTCGCCGACGTGAAACGCCTCGACCGGCTGATTAGCGACATATCCGATGCGTCCCGCCTGGATGCCGAGCTGTCGCGCGCCGAAACCGAGCCTGTCGATATCGTCGCCATGCTTACGACACTTGCCGACATTTATCAGACGACGGGCGCCTTACGCGGAAACGCCACCGGCAAGGGCAACGGAGATAGGGCAGCGGAAACAGCACCGGTCAGTATCGCCCTGGAACTACCGGAGGGCGTGCCCATTGTTGTCAACGCCCTGGAAGGGCGTTTGGTTCAGGTTTTCCGAAATCTGATCGCCAACGCCCAATCGTTCAGCCCGCCAGGCGGTACAATTATCTTACGGACCTATCGAAAAGGGAACGAAGCGGTCGTCGACGTGGATGACCAAGGGCCCGGGATCCCCCCGGGGAAGGAAGAAGAAATATTCGAGCGCTTCTATTCCGAACGGCCAACAGGCGAGGCCTTCGGCACCCATTCCGGTTTGGGCCTAAGTATTTCACGCCAGATTATTCACGCACATGGCGGTAGTCTGGAGGCTAGAAACTGCATTGGTCCCGACGGAAGCGTTGTCGGTGCACGATTTACTTCCCGGTTACCCCTGGCCTGAGACTTTCGCCGGATGGGCATGTTGCGCTGCGGTAAAGTTTGCTTTGACTTGTGATGAATCAGGCTTCAGGCTTCGCGGGGGACGAGCGGGGGAAAGCTGGAATGACGCAGATTCACGCTTCATGCGTGGCGCTGGACGGCCGCGGAGTTGTACTCAGAGGACCATCCGGAGCTGGAAAATCCGATCTGGCGTTGCGGCTCATCGATGACGGCGCCGAACTTGTTGCCGACGACCGGGTTGAGTTGAGCACGGAAGATGAGCGGCTGTATGCGGCCGCGCCCCAAGCACTGGTCGGTTTGTTGGAAGCACGTGGCATCGGCATCTTGAACATCGCCTATCGAGCGCGGGCCCAGGTCTTTTGTGTGGTCGACCTGATCGGTACGAACGAGACGGTCGAGCGACTGCCCGAGCAGCGAACAATCACTTTAGAAGGCATCGTCCTGCCGGCGACCCGGTTGGCCGCATTTGAATCTTCGGCACCCGCCAAGGTCCGCATGGCGATGCGTGTCGCCATTGGCGAGATTACCCCCCTGCCATGACTATGAACCCGCAGCAGCCCGGCGCCGATGCCGCCAAGAAGCGGGCCAGGATCATCCTGGTCACCGGCATGTCGGGCGCGGGGCGCACTTCGGCCCTCAAAGCCCTCGAAGACCTGGGCTACGAGGCCGTGGACAATATCCCCTTGTCGCTTCTGCCCGGATTGGTGGCCCCCCCTCCCGAATTCGCCGATGGACGACCGGATCGACCCTTGGCCGTTGGCGCTGACGTTCGCACGCGAGAGTTTTCCGCCGATTCGTTCCTGCAGCACCTGACACGCATCGCCGCCAGCGGCAATGTCGACGTCAACATGGTGTTTCTGGAATGCGACAATGACGAGTTACGCCGGCGCTACGTCGAAACCCGCCATCGCCATCCCTTGGCGGGAGACCGCCCGGTGAGCGACGGCATCGGCTTGGAACGGCGCCTGCTGGCAGGCCTGCGCGAACACGCTGACTTGATTATCGATACGACGGGAATCAGTCCGGGTGAGCTGAAGCGCATCCTACAGACCCACTACGGCCTGGACACGGGCGGAGACCTTTCCATTTTCGTAACCTCGTTCAGCTTTTCCCGTGGGTTGCCACGTGTCGCCGATCTGGTTTTCGACGTCCGTTTCCTGCGAAATCCACACTATGTACCCGAGTTGCGCCCGCAGACAGGGCGCGACCCAGCCGTGGGAGACTACATCCGCAAGGATTCTGGATACGCCACTTTTTTTGCCAGCTTGACCGGCCTCTTGCAGCCATTGCTGCCGCGTTACGTAGCGGAGGGCAAAAGCTACTTGACCATCGCCGTGGGCTGCACCGGGGGCCGGCACCGCTCGGTATTCGTCGCCGAGGAGTTGGCCGCTTGGCTCTTAGCGCAAGGCAGGCACGTACATATCAGCCACAGGGACATGGACCGAGCCGCTGCATAAGTGGGCGGCGGTACATGCAGAGGTTTTCGCATGATTGGAATGGTGTTGGTGACTCACGGCAGACTGGCCGAGGAACTGATCGCGGCACTGGTGCATGTGGTTGGTCCGCAGACACAGATCGGCGCCGTCTGCATCGGCCCAGAGGACGATATGGAAGCGCGGCGCGGGCAGATATTGGAAAGCGTAGCCGCTGCCGATAGCGGCGAGGGTGTCGTTTTGTTAACCGACATGTTCGGCGGCACGCCTTCCAACTTGGCGATCTCGATCATGGAAAAGGCCAAAGTCGAGGTCATCGCAGGGGTCAATCTCCCCATGTTGGTGAAGTTGGCCAGCGTGCGGCGCAGCGACTCTCTTACCGAAGCCACCCAAAAGGCACAGGAGGCCGGACGTAAATACATCAATATCGCCTCGCAGCTGCTGATCCAGGAAAAGACCTGATGGCCGAGGGATTGCCGCTGGACACACCGGCAACAGCCGCGCGTCGCGTCGTGACCGTGTGCAATCAGAAGGGCCTGCACGCCCGGGCGGCCGCACGATTCGTCAAACTGGCCGGTCGTTACACGGCCCGGGTCACGGTTACGCGCGGCGGTCAGTCGGTTGGCGGCCTGTCCATCCTTGGCCTCATGATGCTGGCGGCGGGCACAGGGGTGGAGATCGAAATTTCGGCTGTGGGGGTTGACGCAGAAGCCGCCCTGGAAGCGCTTTGTGCCCTCGTCGAATGCGGCTTCGACGAAGACTAGCCAACGCCTTGCCGCCTACTATCCAGCCGTATCCTTGCGGTAACGTCCGCGGGTTGCTAAACAGCGGACCCTATTTAATGTCAGATATTCCCCGTCACGAACGAGAGGCTCCGATGAGCAAGTCTGCCGACTTTAAGGTTGCCGACATCTCGCTGGCCGATTGGGGCCGCAAGGAAATCGCTATTGCCGAGACCGAGATGCCGGGGCTGATGGCCCTGCGCGCAGAGTATGGCAAGAAGAAGCCGCTGAAGGGCGCCCGCATCGCCGGTTGCCTGCATATGACCATCCAAACGGCCGTGCTGATCGAGACGCTAACAGCGCTGGGCGCCGAGGTGCGCTGGAGTTCGTGCAATATCTTCTCGACTCAGGACCAAGCGGCGGCGGCCATCGCCGCCACCGGCGTTCCCGTCTTCGCCTGGAAGGGCGAGAACGAAGAAGAGTTCTGGTGGTGCATCGAGCGAACCATTGAAGGTCCGGGCGGCTGGCATCCCAACATGATCCTCGATGACGGCGGTGACCTGACCGTTCTCATGCACGAGAAACATCAGAAATTGCTAAAAGACGTACGCGGCCTGTCGGAGGAAACCACCACTGGCGTCCATCGCCTCTATGAGATGGCCAAGAAGGGCAATCTCAAGGTACCGGCGATCAACGTCAACGACTCGGTCACCAAGTCGAAGTTCGACAACCTATACGGTTGCCGTGAAAGCCTGGTCGACGGCATCAAGCGGGCAACCGATGTGATGATGGCCGGCAAGCGTGCCGTCGTCTGCGGTTACGGCGACGTCGGCAAAGGTTCGGCAGCATCGCTGCGCAGCCAGGGTGCCCGCGTCACGGTCACCGAAATCGATCCGATCTGCGCCTTGCAGGCCGCGATGGAAGGCTACGAGGTAGCGACCATGGAAGACATGGCACCGGTCGGCGACATCTTCGTCACCTGCACCGGCAACATCGACGTCATCACGCTCGACCACATGCGCGAGATGAAGGACCGGGCCATCGTCTGCAACATCGGCCACTTCGATTCGGAAATCCAAATCGGAGCCTTGCGCAATTACAAGTGGCACAACGTCAAGCCGCAGGTCGACGAAGTCGAATTCCCTGACGGCAAGCGGCTGATCGTTTTGGCGGAAGGCCGGCTGGTCAACCTGGGCTGCGGCACCGGCCACCCCAGCTTCGTGATGAGCGCGTCTTTCACCAACCAAGTGTTGGCGCAGATGGAGTTGTGGAGCAATCACAAGAGCTATGAGAACAAGGTCTACGTACTGCCCAAGCACCTGGATGAGAAAGTAGCTCGCCTGCATCTTGGCAAGCTTGGCGCGAAGTTGACACAACTGTCTACCGAACAGGCCGAGTACATCAGCGTTGAGCAGCAGGGGCCGTTCAAGCCGGAGGCTTACCGCTACTGAGTCGACGACGCGCCATTCGATATGGAAAGGGCCGCATCGTTGTGCGGCCCTTTTTCGTATTTGCCGACGAGTCAGGCGGCAAGGGTTAGGTCGCGCCGGTAAGGATGCCCAATCCAGTCACAGCGACGGCTACGCCGGCCAACCGCACAATCATAACGCTCCGCGCTTTCGCCACTTGGCTGGTAAGGAAGTGGAGGCCGATACCCAGACCGTGCAGCCCCGCGGTGGCCAGCATGAAGCCAAGGCCATAGGTCAAACCCGCGGCTTCCGCCGGCATTTCGCCGCCATGGGCATACCCGTGGAATATAGCGAACAGGCCGACAAGCCCCATGGCAACCGCCACCGACGCCTTCACCCGCAAGGCCACGGCAGCTCCCAGCACGACGACCGAAAGCGCAACGCCGATTTCGACAAAGGGCAGATCGATCCCGACAGTGCGAACGGCACCGCCCAACGCCATGATCAGCACGAAGGTCGACGGCACAAGCCACAGGGCGCGACCCCCGAGCTGGCTGGCAAGCATGCCAACCGTGACCATCGCAAGCACATGATCGAGACCGGCCATCGGATGAATCATGCCGGCAGCAAGCCCACTGGTAGCGCCCATGCCGGTATGGGCGAGCGCGGGCTCGGTGGCAAAAGCCATGGCGGCAGCGGCCCCCAACAAACTGCGGGCAACAGCAGCTATAGAACGGATCATGTTGGAAGTCCTCGACAAGGCTGGTGGATGCTCTCCGCATCGATTCATAGGCTACGGCTGCGCCCAAGGCAACGCCTTCGCCAACGTTGTCGCTGGGCCTAGGCTTGCCGGGGGGCATAGGCGGATCGTAAGCTTGGCCTGTGACCGCATCGCAGGAACCGACGTCGGCAGCCAAGCCGCTTTCCCCCACGGCAACCTTTGCCGGAGAGGCGCGTGACCCCGTTCTGGAAGCCGTATCGGCCGGCATCGTCGTATTCGACCGACAGCGCCGTTTGCGTTGTTTCAATACCGCATTCGCCGAGTTATTCGGACTCGAACCGGCGTGGCTTTCCAGCCGCCCGGATTTCCTGGTTGTGATCGAGCGATTACGTGATCGCAGGATGCTGCCCGAGGAGGCCGATCCGCGTACTTTTCGCACTCGCCAAGTGGCCTTGTTTCAAAATCTCGATGCTCCGCGATTCGAGCTTCTGCACCTGCCGGACGGCCGCACGCTGCGACGTAGCGCCCACCCTCATCCTGAAGGTGGCGTGATATTCGTCTTCGAGGATCAGACTCAGCGCTACACGCTGGAACGGCAGTACAACGCCCAGGCCGCCGTACGCCAAGCTACCCTGGATAGCCTACAAGACGGCATTGCCGCCTTCGGTAGCGACGGCCGCCTGAAGCTGGCCAACCTCGCGTTTTCCCGCATGTGGAATCTCCCGAGAGACGATCTGGCCCACGAGCCCCACATCACCCGCGTTGCGGCCTTGCTCGATGGCCAATTGGAACACGATCCAAGCCACCCGAACCGCCGCGAACAACTCACCGGTGCCGTCCTCGAACGGCGCCAACAACAGTTGCGGCTGACGCGACGGGATGGACGCATCGTCGAATGCATCCTGTTGCCCTTGCCTGATGGCGCCGTGCTGATGAACCATCGCGACGTCACCGATGGTGCGCGTGTCGAGTCGGCGCTCGCCGAACGCGACGAGGCACTCCGCACGGCTGACTTGTCGAAGACCACTTTCATTGCCAACGTATCTTACGAGGTGCGCGGCCCTCTGACCGCGGTAGCCGATTACGCCGAGCTGTTGGCCGAAGAAACTTTCGGCACCCTAAACCCTCGGCAAAGGAGCTATGCGGAAGCCATCCGTACAGCCGCCAACGGCGCCTGCACCATCCTTGGCGACATTCTTGATCTGGCCGCCATCGAGGCCGGGCAGATGCAATTGACCATAGCAGAAATGGACGTCCATGACTTAGCAGCCCGGGCATTGGCCCTGATTCGCGAACGGGCGCGGCGCAAAGGCGTCATTCTCGACCTGGATTGTCCCCCTGATATTGGCTGCATACGGGCCGATGGCCGGCGACTGGGGCAGGTGCTGCATCACCTGC
Source organism: Rhodospirillales bacterium (assembly GCA_947470575.1). GTDB lineage: Bacteria > Pseudomonadota > Alphaproteobacteria > Rhodospirillales > CAMCUA01 > CAMCUA01. The sequence continues at coordinate 41,044 of CANITX010000001.1, read as the reverse complement.
TGGACAATGCCCTGATTCATACGCCGGCGCGCGGCACCGTCCGCCTGACGGCCGAGCGCTCGTCCCGCCGCCTGCAACTGTCCGTACGCGATAGTGGCAGCGGCATCGCCAAGGCCGACCGGGAGCGGATATTCGAGCCCTTCGAGAAAGGCCGACCGGCGGCTACTGGTGAAGAGTCGGCGGGATCTGGGCTGGGACTGACTTTGGCGCGGCGACTTATCGGCATGCACGGCGGGCAAATCGTCCTTGCCTCGACACCCGGACGAGGTACGAGGGTTACTTGCGAGATCCCGGTCGATCCGGCTGAACCCGCTTAGAAATTTTCTCAAGATTTGCGCGGCTTTGGACCGTAATTTTTGAATTTTTCGACCACCGTCGCGATCTCGGCCGCCGGCAGGATTCGCGGCGTACCGACCTGCAAAGCCAGAATGTACTGACGCGCCAGCACCTCGATCTCCTGAGCCAGAAACAAAGCCTTGTCGACCGTCGGTCCGACGGCAATGACGCCGTGGTTGGCGAGCAGGCAGGCATTGCGTCCCTTCAGCGCTTTCACCGCGTGATTCGACAATTCCTGACTGCCAAAAGTGGCATACGGCGCGCAGCGGACGGTCGGCCCGCCGACGAAGCCGATCATGTAGTGCACGGCCGGCAGGGCCTTGCGACAGATGGCAACAGCCGTGGCATGCACCGAATGGGTATGGACGACAGCGTCGACCTCCGGCCGGGCGGCCAAAATATCGCGGTGGAAACGCCATTCGCTGGACGGCTCCTGGCGGCCTTGGACTGTACCGTCGGAGCCAAGGAAGACAATATCGGTCGGCCGCATGTCTTCGTATGGCATGCCGGAGGGCGTGATCAGCAAGCCGTCCCGCCAGCGGACGCTGACATTGCCCGATGTGCCTTGATTGATGCCAAGCGCCGTCATCTTCAGACACGTATCGATCAGGCGCTGACGCAGCGCCTTCTCTTCACGGCCCATAGCCGAGGCATTCGACGAACGGCTGCTGCCAGGAACGGCGTTTACCATGAGGACTAGAATGCCACTTGATCGCCGCCCTTGAGGTCGAGGATCGAGCGAGCCTCGGCTGGCGTGGCTATTTCGAGCGACAAGTTTTCCAGGATCGAACGAATTTTTGTTACCTGCTCGGCATTGCTACGGGCCAATTGGCCCTTACCAGCGTAAAGCGAATCCTCCAACCCGACACGGACGTTGCCGCCCATCACGGCACCCAGGGTGCCTAACCCCATCTGGTGCCGACCAGCGGCCAGAATCGACCATTGATAGGCATCGCCAAACAGCCTGTCAGCCGTACGCCGCATGAAGACGACGTTATCAGGATCGGCGCCGATGCCGCCCAGGATGCCGAAGATGGTCTGCACGAACAGCGGCGGTCGCACCAATTTGCGGTCGAGGAAGTGAGCCAGGGTATAGAGGTGGCCGATATCGTAACACTCGAATTCGAAGCGAGTGCCGCAGCCTTCGCCAAGGTCGCGCAGGATGGTCTCGATATCCTTGAAGGTATTGCGGAAGATAAAGTCCCGCGAGGCTTCGAGATAGGCCGGTTCCCAGTCGTGCTTGAAGCTGTCGTAGCGGTTCAGCATGGGAAACAGGCCGAAGTTCATCGAGCCCATGTTGAGCGAGCACATCTCCGGCCGGGCCTTGAGCGGCGCCGCCAACCGATCGGCCACCGTCATGCCGTGACCGCCGCCCGTGGTGATGTTGATGACCGCATCCGTCGCCTGCTTGATGCGCGGCAGAAACGCCATAAACACGGCCGGGTCGGGTGTCGGTCGTCCGTCCTTGGGATCGCGGGCGTGCAGGTGCAGGATCGACGCCCCGGCTTCGGCAGAGGCGATGGCCTCTTTAGCGATATCATCGGGGGTGATCGGCAGGTAGGGCGACATGGTCGGGGTATGGATCGACCCCGTCACGGCGCAGGTGATGATGACTTTGCTCATGCCGCCGACGTCACCCCGCCTCGGCGAGCCATTCGGAGATCAGCCAGCGCGAGATCGAACCCAGGCGCGGCAACTGAAAACCATGGCCCTCGAAGTCCGCGACCTGCTCGCGGGTAAACCAGCGTGCCTCTTCCAGTTCGTTGTCGTTGAGCATGATGTCTTCGCTGGTCGCGCGGGCCCGGAAGCCGAGCATCAGCGAAGCCGGAAAAGGCCAAGGTTGGGAACGGCGATAACGAACGTCGGTAATGGTAACGCCGGTTTCCTCCTGCACCTCGCGGGCAACCGCCGCTTCCAGGGACTCTCCCGGCTCGACGAAACCGGCCAGGGTCGAGAATCGGCCCTCGGGCCACACCGCCTGACGGCCGAGCAAGCATAGACCGCCACCGGGACCGGGCCGGGTGACCAGCATAATCACCGCCGGGTCGGTACGCGGAAAATGGCTACGGCCGCAGGAAGGGCTTGTACATTTGCGCTGGAATCCGCCGCGCGTACTGATCGTTGGAGAACCGCAGTACGAACAATAGCGTGCCGTACCGTGCCAATGAACCATGCCGCGGGCGAGAGCCAGCAAGGCGCCTTCGCGAGCCTCGATGAGCGGGCCGAACTCGCGCAGATCGGCAAACTCCGCACCGTTCAACATCGGCGCCAACACAGGTACATCGTGGCCCGACACGTCGACTGCGAAGGTGGCGATGCCGTTCTCAACTGTCAGCAGCACGGCGTGGTCGGCAAGATTCAACAAATTCCCAGCGATGCTGTCGGTCAGGATGGCGGCGCGCATCGGTTCACCGTTATGAACCAGATTGCGACTGCGCCAGACCGGAATGATCCGGGTACGGGGATCGCCCAAACGTTCGGCCAGCCATGCCTCGTTTTCGCGTAGGACGGCGGCACGATCGAAATCAGCCCCGACGATAAACATTGGTTCTCGCATGGCGGCTAGCCTTGCACAGCCGGGGAAAGCCGGCAAGATGCGGTACGCTTTCTTGAATTGTTCATCAAGACTCCGGGCGGACACCGATGACGGTCGCCGACGCCGTCTCGGGCTGGGTTGCTTATCTGGCCTTGCGCCAGGGGCGGGACGACCTGATATAGTACTGTCGGGAGGCTGGCGATGGACGGGCTCCTCGCCAACCCGGTCAGATCCGGAAGGAAGCAGCCGTAACGAGTTTCGGCCTGGGTCGTCCGCCAGTCTCCCACCTATCGCCCCGGCTTTATGCCGCCTTCTTCACCGCCGAAGGCGAACAGCTTCATGGACGAGCACGCTCCCAAGCCCACCGGAACGGCTCCCTCGGCCAAGCCGGAGGCCAGCGCTTATCGCGTCCTCGCCCGCAAATACCGCCCGACGACGTTTGCCGAGGTCATCGGCCAGGATGCCCTGGTCCGTACTCTGACCAATGCCATCGCCTCCGGCCGGCTGGCCCATGCCTTCATGCTGACCGGCGTGCGCGGTGTCGGCAAGACGACGACGGCGCGCATCATTGCACGGGCGTTGAACTGCATTGGTCCTGACGGCAAAGGCGGCCCGACACCATCGCCCTGCGGTCAATGCGAACCGTGCCGGGCCATCGCTGCCGACCGTCATGTCGATGTGCTGGAGATGGACGCCGCCAGCCGCACGGGCGTCGACGACATGCGTGAGGTCATCGACGGAGTGCGCTACCGGCCGACGTCGGCGCGCTACAAAATCTATATCATCGACGAAGTACACATGCTGTCTCGCCACGCCTTCAATGCGTTGCTGAAGACGCTGGAAGAGCCGCCGGAACACACCAAATTCGTCTTTGCCACAACCGAGATCCGCAAGGTACCGGTCACTGTGCTGTCACGCTGCCAACGCTTTGACCTGCGGCGCGTCGATATGGAGCTATTGGCGGAGCATTTCGGCAAGATCGCCCGGCAGGAAGGCGCCGATATCACCGATACGGCGCTGATGCTGATCGCGCGCGCCGCCGATGGTTCCGTGCGCGATGGACTATCGTTGCTCGATCAGGCCATCTCCACGGATGGCTCGCGCGTCGACGAGGACGACATCCGCCGCATGCTGGGCTTGGTCGACCGCACACGTACCTTCGACCTGTTCGATGCCGTCATGCGCGGCCATATCGCCGATGCGCTGGATCAGCTGACAGCACAGCATGCCGACGGTGCCGACCCCGTCCTGGTCCTTGACGATCTGCTCGAACTGACCCACTGGCTGACGCGCATCAAAGTGGCGCCACAAGCCGCGGAACTGCCCGGAACCCCGGAAGCCGAACGGGTGCGCGGTCGTGCTATGGCGGGTGGACTGTCGATGGCTGTCCTAACCCGCGCGTGGCAGATGCTGTTAAAGGGCCTGGAGGAGGTTCGTCAGGCTCCCTCGGCCCTGCAGGCGGCGGAGATGGTTCTGATCCGCCTTGGGTATGCAGCCGATCTTCCGGCCCCGGGCACGCTGGTCAAAGCCTTGCGGGAGAGCAACGTTTCGACCACCGCAACACCCCGGGTACCGGTTTTGTCTGGCGCTACGACGGGAAAGCCCACGGCAAGCCAGGTTTCTTCCTTGCTTCCGGGCGGGGCCGGCGCCAGGACTGCGGTGGCAACGGCCATGCGGCCCGAGGAATCACCGCTGGCGCAAGCAGCTCCCATCCATGCGACGGCCGCCGATCCGGTGTCGCAACCCGAACCGGCACCATGGGATGACGATGGCGATGCGACATCGCACGACCCGGCAACCTTCACGGCGGTGATCGATCTGGCTGACGCGCTGCGTGAAGTGCGCCTATATGCCAACCTGCGCAACAATGTCCATCTGGTGCATTTCGAGCCGGGGCGAATCGAATTCCGCCCCGCAGATACGGCACCCGCCGATCTCGCCCATACCCTGAGCCGCTTCCTCAATGCCAACACGGGGCGGCGCTGGGTGGTGACGGTATCGCGGGATGCCGGCGCGCCGACGGTGCAGCAGCAGGCCGAGGCGGATGCCGAAGCGGCAAAGGCCAAGGCTGCCACCCATCCCCTGGTACGTTCGGTCATGGAAACCTTTCCCGGCGCCTCGATTGCCGCCGTACGTTCGTTGGCACCCCCACCGGAAAAACTGGATGGAGATGCCGAAGATACGTCCTCCCCCATTGAGGACAGCGAATTCGAACAGGCCTGATGGTAGCGGCTGGCAGCGGTTAAAGCGTCAACTTGCCACGGCTCGCCTCGTGCCAGGCCGCAAGGAAATCGCCGAGGTGGGGCCGTTCGCCCCGCGCCCCTTCCAACAGGGTAACCAAGTCGGCGACCGCCCGGTTGTAGCCTTCGAGAGCGATGCCGCCAGTGTGCAGCTGATGGCGCAGATAGACCAGGTAGGTGTTGAGCACATCGGTTTCGCAATAGGCGCGGATCTCGCCGATGCGTCCTTCATCGTACATGCCGGCAACATCGGCACCCGAAGGACCGAACTTACCGGGCAGGCCAAGAGCGGCGCAGACCTCGTTCAAGCGGACGCGCGCCGAAGCACCGTAATCCGACAACACCTCCAAAAGGTCGCAATGCCAGTCGGGACTATAGCGGCTGGTATAGCTGTTCCACTTGTCCCCCGCCGAGTAAAGAAAGGGCGCCGCGATACCGTGGACCATCGCCCGATAGCGCAGAACCGGCAGGTCGAAGGTACGGCCGTTGAAACTGACCAAACGCGGCTTGATACGTTCGAAGTAGCTGAAAAACCCTTCGATCAGCTTGCGTTCGTCCCAATCAGTTTCACCTCCGGCCCGCAGTTCGTTGAGCAGGTAGGTTTCGCGCGGCCCGTCGCGGTCGATCTCGGCTTCAAGAAACGCGATGGCGACGATCCGGTGGAATGGTTGGCGCGGGAAGGAATTGTTACCGTTCGTCACCTCCAGGTGATAACGCTCTAATTCGCCCCGCCGCGCCGCAACGTCGGGATCGGTAAAATCCGTCAAGGCAGGCACCGCATCGGTGTCAGGCACGGTTTCGATATCGAAGACGAAAAGAGATCGGTGCTGCATGACTCGGCGGTCCACGGCTGGTATAGAAGTGGGGCTGTCGGGACCCGGCTACAGTGAAGCCGGTCGCCCGCATGTGCAATCCCTGAAACGGGACAACCCCTGAACCGGGAGCTGGCGACGCGATGACCAACCTTGGGCAGATGCTGAAGCAGGCCCAGCAGATGCAGGCCCGCATGGGCGAGTTGCAGGAAAAGCTGAGCACCATAGAAGTGACCGGATCGTCCGGCGCCGGTATGGTCTCGGTCACGCTTAGCGGCAAAGGCGAGACCCGCAGGGTCAAGATCGATCCATCGCTTGCCGAAGCCAAGGATGTCGAGGTCCTGGAAGACCTTTTGGTCGCCGCCTTCAACGACGCCAAGGGTAAGGCCGACCGCCTGATGGCCGAGAAGATGAGCGAACTAACCGGCGGCCTACAGCTGCCGCCGGGCATCAAACTGCCGTTTTGAGCGGCATTTGACTGCCTTCCGTCAGTTCGGCCGGCAACCGTTGCGGCCATGACCGTTTCCGAGATCGAACGGCTGATTCTGCTATTGGCCAAGGTACCCGGCTTGGGGCCTCGCTCTGCCAGACGGGCGGCGCTGACCTTGATCAAACGGCGGGAATCCCTGATGCTGCCGCTTGCCACAGCGCTGACCGAGGCGGCCCGCTCGGTGCGGGCTTGTTCGACCTGCGGCAATTTGGATACCCAGGATCCCTGTATCATCTGCGCCGATCCCCGCCGGGACGGACGGCTGATTTGCGTGGTCGAGGACGTCGCCGACCTTTGGGCGCTGGAACGGGCCGCGGCTTTCCCCGGCCGCTATCATGTGCTGGGCGGCGTGTTATCGGCCCTCGACGGAACCGGACCGGAAGACCTGCGTATTCCGCAGCTACTTACCCGCGTCGTCGATAGTGGCGCCGTCGAGGTCATTTTGGCGACAAACGCCACCGTCGACGGACAGACCACAGCCCACTACATCGCCGACAGGCTCGCCGAACGCGGCAGCACCGGACAAGACGTCAAGGTCAGCGCGCTTGCCCACGGCGTACCGGTCGGCGGCGAGCTCGATTATCTCGATGACGGCACGCTTTCAGCCGCCTTGCGCGACCGCCGTTCCGTATAGCGCTCTCCTTATACGCCCGCATAAGAGACAGGTTGAATTGCCGGGAACTATAGTTCGCCCTGGTTGTCGGGAGAATCCCCGCTCTCATCCCCTGAGGCAAGCGCCCGACAGCGAAAGAAGATTGTCCGGTCGTTGCCGTGCCACTCCCCCCCCCCACGGCATGGCAGCGACCGGTCAGTCGCCTCCGGATAAGCCGGAAATCCGACATAAACCTATCCGGATCAGGCCCGATCCACTCTCAGAAGCGCACCATCGACAGCAACCACGGTGACCCGGGTGCCCACCGGCATGTCTGCCCCCGCGATCCTCCAAATGACCCCGTCGATATCAAGCTTGCCGCTGCCACTGACAATGGGATCGGCGAGTTCGAAATGGCGCCCCACGTATTCAGCGCCGCGGCGGTTGAGATTCGGCTTATCCGATGTCGTCTGGTGCCGACCGATCCAAACCCGGCCTCCCCAGATGGCGATGAACGCCGAGATAGAAAATATCACGGCCTGAAATTCCCACCCAAATCCGGGTATAAGGAGCTTTATCAGGCCTGTAATAGCAGCCGCGATACCTAACCAAAGAAAGAAGATACCTGGCGCCAGCAACTCGATGGCGATCAGTGCAGCAGCTAAAATCCACCAGTGCCAAAACGTCAGGGAGGGAAGCACGTCCATGATTCAGCTACTCGGACCGCTACTTGGTCCGCTGGCTGGGACCGATGACGTTCGGCGGCGAGGTGAATTGGGGTTAGCGCTGTTGGAAGAATTACCCGTAAAGGCATCGCGGGCGATCTCGGCAATTCCACCAATGGCTCCGATAACGCCTGCTGCTTCCAAGGGCATCAGGATCAGCTTCTGATTTGGTGCTGACGCAATTTCCTTCAGCGCTTCAATATAGCGCTGAGCGACGAAATAGTTGAGCGCATGGACGTCACCTTTGGCGATGGCGTCGGATACCATGGTTGTCGCCTTGCCTTCCGCCTCGGCCGAGCGCTCACGAGCCTCGGCATCGCGATATGCGGCCTCGCGCCGGCCTTCGGCTTCGAGGATGGTCGCCTGCTTGGCGCCATCCGCGCGCAGGACCTGGGCCTGCCGTTCGCCTTCCGCCTCCAGAACGACCGCACGTTTCACGCGTTCAGCCTTCATCTGGCGGGCCATTGCCTCCACCAAATCCATGGGCGGCGTGATGTCTTTGATCTCGATACGGGTAACCTTGATCCCCCAGGCCGCCGTGGCCTGATCGACGACCCGCATCAGCTGTACATTGATCTCGTCACGCTTCGACAGCAATTCGTCCAGATCCATGGAGCCCATGACAGTCCGGATATTGGTCATCGTCAGGTTGAGGATGGCAAATTCCAGCTGACGCACCTCATAGGTGGCACGCGCCGCATCCATCACCTGGAAAAAAATCACGCCATCGACCGAAACCATGGCGTTATCGCGGGTGATAACCTCTTGGGTCGGCACGTTTAACACCTGTTCCATCATATTCATCTTGGCGCCGATACGATCGACGAGGGGCATGATGAAATTCAGGCCGGGGGTTAAGGTCCGGATATAGCGGCCGAAGCGTTCAAGGGTATATGCGTTGCCTTGCGGCACCACTTTGACGCTGAGAAAGACGACGATGACCGCAAGGGCGATAACCACCAATGAGAAATAGGAGAAGTCCGACAGCATTGTTCCCCCTAACGGCCGACGCGCATGTTGATCGCGCGACCAGTACACATCATAGAGCAACCTCCGATTGGCGGAAATTGGGATTCGATCAACCCTCAGCTACACGTTCAGGAGCCAACGAACTCGCGTGGCGGCGGCACCAGAGTTGCTTCTCCCTCGTCACTAAGCTGGACCGATTCAATGCGCTCGCCACGCTTGGCGATGCGTTCGGCGGAGGTGCGGATATCGCGCAGATCGCGTTCGGCCAGACCGAAATGGCGCTGTAAGTTATCGACCCGCTGATCGAGCCGGCTCACATCCTCCATCATCTTCTGCACCTCGACCTGAATGACGCTGGCCTGTTCGCGCATGCGTACATCCTTCAACACGGCGCGCACGGTATTGAGGGTTGCCATCAAGGTCGTTGGCGAGACGATCCAAACACGGGACCGGAAGGACCGCTCGACCACATCGGGATGGTTGGCATGGAGTTCGGCATAGATCGCCTCGGACGGCACGAACATCAGCGCCGATTCGGCTGTTTCCCCAGGCACCACGTAACGCTCTGCGATGTCTTTGACATGCTTGAGAATGGCAGCAGCGAAGTCGCGTCCCGCGCGGCGACGTACCTCGTCCTCTTTAGCGGTCGCCAGGAGGTGATAGCTTTCAAGCGGGAACTTGGCATCGACAGCGATAGGCCCCGGAGGGTTCGGCAACTTCAACAGGCAGTCGGCAATTCTGCCGTTGGACAGCCGGGCCTGCAGCGTATAGGCGGAAGGCGGTAGAATTGACCCGACCAAGTCATTGAGCTGAATTTCACCGAAGGCGCCGCGCGCCTGCTTGTTGGCCAAAATATCCTGCAGGCCAACCACCTGTTGGGAAAGCTCGGTGATATTCTTCTGAGCCGAGTCGATAACGGCAAGCCGCTCCTGCAACAGGCGCAGGGATTCGCCGGTCTTCTCCCCTTGTTGCATCAGACTGTCGCCAAGCCTTTGGGTGAGCCCGTCCAGCCGTTCGTTGACCTCGCGTTGCGATTGCACCAAGCGTCCGCCCAGTTCCGCCTGGGCAGCGGCAAGGCGCGTGGCAGCATCGCTGACATGGGACAGATGGGCATCCGATTCCGCCCGCGAACGTAACACCTTAAGAGCTACGACAGCGATCAGGACGAACAGGCCCGCGATCAGAATAGCGATACCCGCGAGGGCTACCATGGGGAATGACGTCATGGCTCGGCTCCGCTGGTCTGACCTCAATGAGCGCCCCTGCCGGACGGGCATGCCGGAGAGGGAATCGACGGCAAAACCTTGCACCAATGGTCCGGGGAACGCAAACATGGCACATGCCTGCTGAGCATCGCTGTCATGCGCCGGATTGATGCCGGCAGCGTGCGGGCAGGCCGACGATGATCGATAGGTCATGCCAAGCCAGCACCATCCTTGACGATGCCGCGACATCCGCCATATTTGGCACGGTTCCAACGATAGCGACATTCGTAATTCCATGGCAATCCGCCCCGTCATCACCGCACCCGATCCGCGACTGAAAGTAACCTGCAAAGCTGTCGAAAAGGTCGACGACTCGGTACGCCGGCTCATGAAGGACATGCTGGACAGCATGTACGCCGCCAACGGCATCGGCCTGGCCGCGCCGCAGGTAGGCGATCGGCGACGCGTCATCGTCGTTGATTGCAGCCGGGACAAGAAGGTGCCCAAGCACTATTGCATGGCCAATCCCGAGATCGTTTGGACATCGGAGGAGACCTTTACCTACGAAGAGGGATGCCTTTCCCTGCCTGAGCAGTATGCCGACGTCACCCGACCGGCACGGGCGCGCATTCGCTATCTGGACGAGGAAAACGAAATCCGCGAGTTGGAGGCCGAGGGCCTGTTGGCCGTGTGTATCCAGCACGAAATGGACCATTTGGACGGCGTGCTGTTCGTTGAGCATATCTCGTCCTTGAAGCGCAACATGATCATGCGCCGCCTCGCGAAGATAAAGCGCCTGCACGAGACCCCGGCGGTCTGAGCCGCAGCGCGCCGCATGGCCACAAGCCTACGCCTGATTTTCATGGGGAGTCCCGATTTCGCGATCCCCGCGCTCGATGCCCTGATCGACGCCGGGCATCGGGTTGTTGCCGTCTACAGCCAGCCGCCCCGCCCCGCCGGAAGGGGGCATCGCGAGGCACCCTGTGCCGTCCATGCCCACGCGGATGCCCGGAGCATTCCGGTGCATACGCCGGCCAGCCTGAAGAACGAGGCCGAGCATCTGGCCTTCGCCGCTCTTGCGCCGGACGTGGCCGTGGTAACGGCTTATGGCCTGATTCTGCCCCAGCCGATCCTGCGAGTTCCGAAACTTGGATGCATCAATATCCATGCATCGCTCCTACCCCGCTGGCGTGGCGCGGCCCCCATCCAACGGGCCATCCTGGCGGGCGACGACAAGACCGGGGTCACCATCATGCGCATGGACGAAGGGTTGGATACCGGGCCGATGCTGATGGCCGATACGGTTCCCATCGGCCCCGAGACGACCGCCGCTGAACTGCACGATACGCTTGCCGCCCTGGGCGCGAAGCTGATCGTTCCGGCGCTCGAAGAATTAGCAACCGGCCACCTGGCCGATCATCCGCAACCCCACCAGGGCGTTACCGTCGCGCCGAAACTGCGCCGCGAGGAGGGCCGCCTCGATTGGGGCCGCCCGGCAGCAGAACTGGAGCGGATGTTAAGGGCGTTAAATCCCTGGCCGGGAACCTGGTTCGAGCAGGGAGGCACGCGCATCAAAGTTTTGGCTGGCCGCGTGATAGCAAGCCCACCGGGGATACCTCCCGGAACCGTGCTCGATGACCATTTGACGCTAGCTTGTGGCAGCGGCGCCCTGCGCCTGACCCGCTTGCAACGGCCTGGCCGGGATGCCATGGAAGCGGAGGCATTTCTCCGTGGCTATCCCTTGAGCGCCGGCACGCGGATCGACTGACCCCTCGCCCGCCGGCATTTGGCCGGCTACAAAGAAGCATGCCCCGCTATCGCCTCACCCTCGAATACGACGGCAGCCCCTTTGTCGGTTGGCAACGCCAGGACAATGGCCTGGGCGTGCAGCAAGTCGTCGAGGAAGCTATCCAGCGATTCTGCAGCGAGACCGTTCGCGTCTTCGCCGCCGGACGCACCGATGCAGGCGTCCATGCCCGCGGCCAGGTCGCCCACGTGGACCTGGAACGCACCACTTCCGGCAAGACGCTGCGCGATGCGCTGAATTTCCACATGCGGCCGCATCCTGTCTGCGTGATCGCGGCAGATTTGGCGGCTTCGGATTTTCACGCCCGTTTCTCGGCCTGCGAGCGGGCCTATCGTTACCGCATCCTCAACCGCCGGTCGCCGCCCGTGCTGGAGCGGAGCCGGGTGTGGTGGGTGGCAAATCTCTTGGACGAACAGGCCATGGCTCGGGCAGCGGGCCTCCTGGTCGGCCAACATGACTTTACCAGCTTTCGTGCCACCCTTTGTCAGGCCAAGTCACCGGTCAAAACGCTCGACGAACTGAGCGTTGTGCGGATCGGCGAGGAAATTCACATCCAGGCCCGAGCACGCTCCTTTCTGCATCATCAGGTGCGCAACATGGTGGGAACGCTGGAACGGGTCGGTGCCGGCCGCTGGGCCGTCGAAGACGTGGCGCGTGCCCTGGCAGCCCGCAACCGGGCAGCGGGCGGGCCAACGGCACCTGCCGAGGGGCTTTACCTGGAATCCGTCAACTATTGCAGCAAACGATCCGTCCAGACCTGAACAAATATGCCCAGCATCAGGTCGAGAATGACGATACCGATAGCCGTGAACAGAGGCACCTCGAGAGCAAGGTGAGCGACGACGCACGAATAGGCCATCACACCCAGAAGCGCCAACAGCAGCAAAAACTGTGCCGGTTCGGCAGGAAGTAAGCCGATCTGCTCGGCGATGGCGACCGGCAAGTACACCCCATTCTGCAACACCGCCGCCCAATTGTAGGCGACGATATAGCGTAGAAGCTGACCCCGCCGGTCGATCAAACGGCTCAGGTAAAACATCACCAGGGGAAAGATGGTCCAGGCAACCACATAAGCTATGGCATTGACCCCCGCGTAGAGCAGGGGATCCGGCGGATCGGGATCGACGGCAAACCTGATGGACAGCAGCAGGGCATGCGGCAACGCAACGATTGTCGCGGCCCCATAAAGCGAACGCCAAAACCCCTCCGGGCTGGCGTCGAAATAGCGCAATCCTCCCCGATCCAGACAGGCCAGGCGATAGGCTCCGAGCAATCCGGCCACGACGTCGCGCATGCTCAGCATTCGAGACCGTCGGCAAACCAGTGCTCAAGAACATCGAGATAGATGGCGGTCAACGTCTCGAGGTCCGCCACATCCGTGCTTTCGTCGACCTGATGCATGGTCTTGCCCGTGAGCCCGAATTCGACCACCGGACAATGATCCTTGATGAAGCGGGCGTCGGAGGTACCGCCGCTGGTGCTGAGTTCGGGACGACGCCCCGTCGCCCGCTCGACGGCATCGGCGACGGCCTGGCTGAGCCGGCCTGGCGGCGTCAGGAAGGACTCCCCCGAAATTGTCGGTTGCAACTCGTAATCGCCGCCCACGTCGTCACAAATCTCGCGGATCCAACGGATCAGACCAGCGCCTGTATGGATGTCGTTGAAGCGGATGTTGAAACGAGCCCGCGCCACCGCCGGAATGATATTGGTGGTTTCGTTACCAACATGCAGATCGGTGACGTTCAGGGATGACGGTTGAAAATGATCGTTACCCCCGTCGAGCGGCGTTTCGGCCAAGCGGGTCAACATGCGCATTAAGCGTGGGATAGGATTGTCGGCAAGGTGCGGATAAGCAACGTGGCCCTGCACGCCACGCACGGTCAGCACCGCGTTGAGACTACCGCGCCGGCCGATTTTCATCATGTCGCCCAGGGCCTGCGGGTTGGTCGGCTCGCCGACGATGCAACCATCGATGGCTTCGTTACGTCGTTTAAGCCAGTCGAGCACCTTGACGGTGCCGTTAACGGCAGGCCCCTCCTCGTCGCCGGTGATCAGCAGGCTGATCGAGCCGTTGAACCCGTTCGGGTGCTGAGCCAAAAATCGGCCGGCGGCAGCGACGAAGCAAGCAATGGAGCTTTTCATATCGACGGCCCCGCGGCCGATCAATCGGCCGTTCTCAACCGTCGCAGCGAAGGGCGGATGACGCCAGGCACCGGCATCGCCAACCGGCACCACATCCGTATGGCCGGCAAAACAGAAATTGGGCTGGGCCGTGCCGATACGGGCATAGAGGTTGTCCACCGTCGGCGTACCATTTTCAGTGAAGGGAACCCGGTGACAGACGAAACCCAGCTTGGCCAAGCGTTGCTGCAACAAGTCCAACGCGCCACCCTCATTTGGCGTAACGCTGGGACAACGGATCAGCGCCTGAGCAAATTCCAGGGGATCGATGACATGGTTTGGAAAAGCGGTCGTCATCGTTGCACCCGAGTTCCGATTTGCGTCAACCATCCGACCAGATCGTCAACCACATGATGTACATGATCGCCTTCGGCGCCTTCGTTACCCCAGTGAGAGTCGCCGCACACCCAAGCAGTGGTCATACCGAGTGCCGCCGCCGGAACCAAATTTCGGGCGATATCTTCGACCATCACGGCGCGACGCGGATCAATGGCATGACGCCCGACCAAGGCGGCATAAACGGCGGGTTCGGGCTTTGGCAGGTATTCCGCCTCGATAATATCGAACACGGCTTCGAACCGGTCGGCAACACCAAGTCGGTTCATGACCCGTTCGGCATGGGCGGACGATCCATTGGTAAAGATCAACTTGCGACCGGGCAGCGTATCCAACGCCTCGGCTAAATCGGGCGAGGGCGAGACTCGCGTAACGTCGATATCGTGGACGTAATCGAGATAGTCGAGAGGATCTATGCTGTGGTGCATCATCAAGCCGCGCAGGGACGTCCCATATTCCCGGAAATAATGCTTCTGCACGACGCGGGCGTCCTCGGCCGATATGCTCAACAGATCGGCAATGTAACGTCCGATGCGCACGTCGACTTCCGCAAACAGATTGCAGGCCGCTGGATAGAGGGTGTTGTCAAGATCGAAGACCCATGTCTCGGTCCGCGCCAGGACGGCTAATGTAGCCTCTGCGACCGGGAAGGGTTGCATATTTTGGGATTCGGGGTCAGGCATCATAGCCTCTTTGTCGTTCGGATCGATCCGGAAGGCAAGACCGGGAGATTGTCGCCATGCGAAGGTTGCGCTATGTGGTATCGAGGCTCCGGCATTCCGGAAGACCACCGGACGATTGCCGCCCATTTCTGGATGTCACATGACGATCAACCGAGGCCCCAGGAATCGAAAGATCGATCCTCCTGGACTTGAGCGTCCGCCTGATCGACAGACGCACCCGTCAGGTCGTGCCGATCGATTGGTCGCAGGTTATCCCGGTCAAGCCATTGTCGTCGACCGAGGTGGCCGGCCTCTCGCCTCCAACGATAAGGGCGCCGACCTCCTCAACCGTATCGCCGCCGGAGAATTCCCGTCTATCGCTCCTTTGCTGCACCGCGCATTCGACGAGGAAGCCGCGGTTTCGAGCGAGGCCCTGGTGCCCGGACCTGAGACCGAGCAGGTCTTGGACATCGAGGCGATACCGGTTTTCGATGGGCAGGCTGCCCTGCTCCTGGTTCGCGATCTGACGTTAGAACGCAACCTACGGGCCGCACTGGCCGATTCACGACAGCGCTACAAGGATTTGGTCGAAATCTCCAGCGACTTCAGTTGGGAGGTGGGCCCCGAGGGCACCTTTACATTCATGTCCCCGCGCGGCGCGCTTGGCTATAGTGCCAGCGACCTCATCGGGCGCAGACCCGAAGCATTGGTCCGCAATGTCGAAGACTATGATCCCCTACCCTTCAAATGCCATCACCCCATGGAGGGTATCGAAGTTTGGCTCCGTCGCGCCGATGGTAGCGATTCCTGCGTGCTTGTTTCCAGCCTGCCGCTGCACACTTCCACCGGCGATGTCGCGGGTGCCCGCGGCGTTTGCCGCGACGTCACCGATGACCGGAACCGGGAAGCCATATTGTCGCGCCTCCAGCATCGGGAACGCATGATCAACTATGTAACCAAGGCCATCCGCGACAAGGTCGAGCCGCTGGATATGCTTTCGGCAGCAGCCTCGGCCACCGCCAGCGCTTTAGGCGCCTCGGGTTGCCACATCTTTCGGCGGACACCTGCCGGAACTTATGCAACGGCTGCGTCGTTTGGCGATTCCGGCGGCATCGATTCCCTAGAATCGAGTCTTGCCCGACAGGAAGAAGCGGCAGGCTCCAGCGTGCAGATGGACGTGGGCGGCTGGCGCACGCTGGTATCGGCCAGCTATCATCAAAAGTCCATGAATGGCGCGGTTGCGGTCTGGAAACCGACGATTTCAGGCGATTGGTCCGTCGACGATCAGGAACTGCTGGCCAACATCGCGGGGCAACTCGGCATCGTCAATGAACAGATCAGCAACCACGAACGTGTCCTGGCTCTATCGCGGTCGGACGGGATGACCGGCCTGCTCAACCGACGCACCTTCCTAAACGACGACTTGCCGCGGCGCCTGTCGCGGCTGCATCGGGCAGGACAAATGGCCGCGTTGTTCTATATCGACCTGGACAATTTCAAGGCGGTGAACGATGTACATGGGCACAGCCGAGGCGACGAGGCCATATTGACGTTGCGCGATCTGCTGGTCGAGTTTTCACGACCCCGCGACGTCATCGCCCGTCTCGGTGGCGATGAATTCGCCATGTGGCTGGACGGCATCACCACGGACGTCGCCTGTCGACGGGCGCAGGAGCTGCTCGCAGCAAGCCAAGTCTTGACGTCTTTTTCCGGCTCTGCCGATCGCCCGCTCGGCATTTCGGTTGGAGTCGCCATTTACGACCCCGCTTCAGCCGAGACCCTGAACGACCTGATGGCCCGTGCCGATGGTGCGATGTATATCGCCAAGCGGCGCGGCAAGAGCAGTTTCGCGATCGCCCCGCCTGCCGTCGGTCTGGCCACCAACCCGAAATGAAACAACGCGACCGGCTATGACAACAGAGAGTGGAGGAGACGTGTCCGGAGAGCGCCTTGACTATCAACGAGCCAAACAGCTCGCCGGACATAACGATCCTGAAGTTCGGGCAACATTGGCCAGTCGCTCCGATCTACGCCCCGAGTTGCTCTACTACCTTGCCGCCGATCCAGACGCCTCCGTCCGCCGTACCATCGCGATCAATCGAACGACGCCGGGCCAAGCCGATCTTCTACTCGCCCGCGATCGCGACGCCGACGTCCGGGCGGAACTGGCCGCCAAAATCGCTCGCCTTGTCCCTGATCTGTCTGCCGAAGAGCGCGACCATGCAGGGCGTGCCGCCTGCGAAGCACTCGATATTCTCGCTCGCGATCAATTGGGACGTGTGCGCCGGATCATCGCTGAAACGCTGCAAACCGTGGCCAATGCCCCTGCAGATATCGTCCAACGCTTGGCGCGCGACACGGATCTGAACGTCGCCGCTCCGCTGCTGGAGTTCTCGCCCCTGCTCTCCGATAGCGATTTGCTCAGCATCGTCCGGACCGGGTCTGCGCGAGGCGGCCTTTCAGCCATCGGCCGTCGAAACGGATTAGATGAAAAAGTTGCCGATGCCATCGCCGCGACCAAGGACGTTGCCGCCATCGCCGCATTACTCGGCAACACCAGCGCGCAGATACGTGAAGAAACCCTGGACCGGCTTATCGACCGGGCGCCGATGATCGAATCTTGGCATGACCCGCTATGTCGCCGACCGCGTTTACCTACCGGAGCGGTTGCACGGCTCAGTCGCTTCGTCGCCGATCATCTTCTTGACGTACTACAGGCGCGCCAGGATCTGGATAGCGAGGCATTGGCCGCCTTGAGCGAAGAAGTTCACCGCCGTCTTGGCGATGCCACAACGCCGGACACGCAGGACGGCAAAGCGAGCGACGGCAACGAAGCTCAACACCTCTTCAAGGCCGGCAAGCTATCCATGGAGATCGTCGGTGAGGCCATCCGGGGAGGTCGGCGGACCTTCACAATCGATGCCCTTGCTCTGCTTGCCGACGAACCGCGGGCGGTGATCGACAAAGCCATATCGACACAAAGCGCCAAGGGCGTTGTGGCCGTATGCTGGAAGGCAAAACTACCGGCGCGCATGGCCGAAGAAGTCCAGCGGCGTCTGGCCGGCATTCGGCCGAATACCATTCTGCATGCCAAACACGACGGCCAGTATCCGCTCGACCCGAAAGAAATGACCTGGCAGCTGGAATTCTTGGCCGATCTTGCCGGCGAAATCCGCAATCCCTAGGTGCGCCGGATTAGGGTGCCAGCACCCTGATCCGTGAAGATTTCGACGAGCAGGGCATGCGGCAAGCGCCCGTCCATGATGACGGCACCTTCGGCCCCCTGCTTCACGGCGTCGAGGCAGGTTTCGATCTTGGGAATCATGCCACCGTGGATGATTCCCTTATCGATCATCTCCCGGGCTCTTTCGGCACTGAGTTCGGGTATCAGCTTTTTCTCGCCGTCTAAGACACCCACGACGTCGGTCAGCATCATCAGCCGGCGCGCGCGCATGGCCGCAGCAATAGCGCCGGCCGCAGTATCCGCATTGATGTTGAGGGTCTCGCCATTGGGGCCGAATCCGATAGGGGCGATGACCGGGATGATCTCATCCGACCGACGGAAGACGTCCAGAATCAATGGATCGATGACATCAGGTTCGCCAACCAGGCCGAGATCCAGGATGCGCTCGATATTAGACTCGGGATCGCGCTTGGTCCGGCGTAGCTTGCGCGCCTGGATCAGGTTGCCGTCCTTGCCCGACAAGCCGACGGCGACGCCGCCGGCGGCGTTGATTTCAGCGACGATCTGCTTATTGATGCTGCCAGCCAATACCATCTCGACCACTTCCACGGTCGCTTCGTCGGTGACACGCAGCCCATCGATGAATTCGCTTTTGATCGCCAGTCGCTTGAGCATGTCGCCGATCTGCGGGCCGCCGCCGTGAACGACAATCGGGTGAATGCCCACTTGCTTCAGAAGAACGACATCGCGGGCGAACATCTTGGCCAATTGCGGATCGCCCATGGCATGGCCGCCGTATTTAATGACGAACGTCGCCCCGGCGCTGCGCTTCATAAAGGGCAGCGCCTCCGACAAAGTGGCGGCTTGGGCGAGCAATTGTTCGGTCGTCTTGGCGTCGGTCATGGCGCAAAACCTAGCTTGTTTCAGTGGGTCGGGCCAGCGCCGCAAGTACGGCGCGCAGTTCGGATATACCAATATTGTGTCGAGCGCTGGTAATCAGAACGTGCGGATGGGCAGCGGGATGCCGGGAAAGTTCGGCTGTCAAGCTATCCAACCGGCGGGCCAATTCGGCGGTACCCGGCTTGTCTGCCTTCGTCAAAATCACTTGGTAATTGACCGCTGCGGTATCCAGCATGGCCATCATCTCGCGATCGACATCCTTGATGCCATGACGCGCATCGATCAATAGGCAGCACCGGCGCAACACGGAACGGCCTTTCAAATAGGCGCGAACCAACCGTGTCCATCGTTCGACCATGGCCTTCGGCGCGCTGGCATAGCCATAGCCCGGCAGATCGACCAGCATCAGCCGGTCATCGAGGTCGAAAAAATTGAGCTGCTGGGTGCGGCCAGGCTGATTGGATGTCCGGGCGAGCGCATGGCGTCCGGTCAGCGCGTTCAGCAAGCTCGACTTTCCGACGTTGGAACGCCCAACGAAGGCGATCTCGGGCATATCGGTGGGCGGCACCTGATCGAGACCGGCAACGCCAATGACAAAGCGACATTCGCGAGCAAACAACACCCGCCCGGCTTCCAGAGCCGCATCGTCGATCTCGACATCGACGGCAGGCGTTGCGATGGAAGGCGTATCTGCCATCTTCTCCATCCCCCTCGCCCAAACGTGATCCCTACCTAGGCCTTCACACCCATGCGCCGCATGATCGTCCATTGCTGCACGATCGACAGAACGTTGTTCCAGGCCCAGTAGATCACCAAGCCGGCGGGGAAGCTGGCAAGCAACGCGGTGAATATCAGCGGCATGAACAGGAAGACCTTGGCCTGTACCGGGTCCGCCGGTTGCGGATTCAGCTTTTGCTGGAAGAACATCGTGATGCCCATGATGATCGGCCACAAGCCAAGGTGGGCCAGCAAATTGGGCGGCGACCAAGGAATCAAACCGAACAGGTTGAAAATCGTCGTCGGATCGGGTTGGGACAGATCCTTGATCCATCCGTAGAACGGTGCCTGGCGCATTTCGATGGTAACGAACAGCACCTTATAGAGCGAGAAGAACACCGGAATCTGAATCAGCATCGGCAGGCAACCGGATACCGGATTGGCCTTCTCGCGCTTATAAAGGGCCATCATCTCCTGGTTCATGCGGGCGCGATCCTCGCCGAATTGTTCGCGCAGCTTGACCAGTTCCGGCTGCAGCTTCTTCATTTTGCTCATCGCCACGTAGGACTTATTGGCAAGCGGGAAGAACAGCAGTTTGATGATGACAGTCAGTATGAGAATCGAGACGCCAAAATTTCCGACCAAAACGTATATGTAATTCAATGCGTAGAAGATCGGCCGCGTGAGAAAGTGGAATATGCCGAAGTCGATGGCACGCCAGAATTCAGGGATCCCATGATGATCCTCATAGGCGTCGATCAAGAGCACTTCCTTGGCACCGGCAAATAGTCGACTGCTTGCCTCATAGGTGGTTCCCGGCGCGATCTCGCTACGCGGGCCGAGGTAATCGGCTTGGTACCGATCTCCGCCTTCGGATTTCCAATGTCGATAACGGGCCTGAACCGCCATTTTCTGGTCGGGGATCAGCACCACCATCCAATATTTATCGGTGATGCCAAGCCAGCCGCCGGTCGTTGGAAAACGTTGCAGGCCCGTGACTTCGCGACCGTCTTCACGCAATACCTTTTCTTGGAGTTTGGCGTAAGTCGTTTCCTCCAAGGAACTGCCGAGGTAACCCAACATGCCCTCGTGCATGATGTAGAAGCCGCTGACGTGCGGTGTGCCCCGGCGCTGCACCAAGCCATAGGAATGGAGTGCGACGGCCTCACTGGCCGTATTCGCCACACGTTCGGTGACGGTGAACATGTAGTCCTGGTCGATAGCGTAAACGCGTTCGAAACGCAGCCCCGCCCCATTTTCCCAGCGCAGCGTTACCGGGTAATCGGGGGTCAGCACCTCACGGTCGGCGATCCACTCGGTATCGGGCCCGGGAACCGCAACCGCAACCGAACCGGCGGCAGGCACCCAGCCAAACTCGCTGTAGTAGCCATCCTTGCCGGCGGCCGGCTTCAACAGAACGATTTCGGGGCTGAGCTTGGAGACCTCTTCATGGTAGTCCGCCAGGGTAAGATCGTCGATGCGCGCGCCCCGCAGCGATATCGAACCGTGCAGGCGCGGCGTATCGATGCGCACCCGGGGAACAGCTTCAAGCAACGCCGACCTGGATGGTGCTGCGGGGATGGCGCCGGCGCCTGGAATATCGAAACCGGGCCTTGGCGCATCGAGAGAAGGTCGGTCTAACGACGGTGGCGCCGCGGTCAAGTTGCCGGAAGTTCCCTCAGCACCAGGGGACTGCCCCGCCGCCTGTTCCGTTCCCGTCTGCGGCAAAGGCGCCTTCGGCGGCGCAAAGAAATGTTCGTAGCCGACCATGATCAGAATCGACAACACGACCGCGATTACCAGGTTGCGTTGATCCATCGGTTCGATGCTTTCGTCAGGTCGCGCGTAGACTGGTTAAACGATTCAGCTACGGGGCGGTTGGCCAACGCCGTCGGCGCAGGGAGAGGTTGTACCGTCAGGTCGGGATCCCCCGACAACGGCAACAAGGGAGGAGGCAGGTACAGGATCCCAGCCACCGGCATGCCAAGGGTGGCAACGGGCCACCCTACACACAGCCAGCCATAGGCCGCGCCATAGGCCGTGATACCGGAGCGCCTGTTCGGCATAGGCGGAACAGGTAGGCTCAAACCGGCAATTGGGCCCGAGAAGGGGCGAAATAAACCAACGATAGATACGGACCACGCCGATGATGCACAGAATGGCGATCCTCATGATAACCGTCTCGCCTCGCTCGTACGCGCTTCCCGCCTGCCCCGTCCCAATCGGTCAAGAGCTAAGGTAAGGTCGCCCAACAAGTCATTGAACGGCCGGCTCAAGGTGGCATTGCGGCCGATCACGACATAATCGAACCCAGGGCGACCGCACGATGGCAATATGGCAGCCACCGCCGCGCGCAGGCGACGGCGGGCGCGATTGCGCGCTACGGCGCCGCCGACCTTGCGGCTGACGGTAAAGCCGACGCGAATGGCGTCAACGGCTAGAGGGGCACCGACGTCTACGCCGCGTGAGCGGGCCTGCAGGACAAGTCCCGGCGCGACCCATTTGTTCCGCTCACCGGCGACACGGAGGAATTCCGCGCGACGCTTCAAGCGGCCAATCGGCGGATTCATGGCCGACTCAGGCGGATAGACGTTTGCGACCCTTGCTGCGCCGGTTCGCCAATACACGGCGACCGCCGACGGTCGCCATGCGGCTACGGAAACCGTGGCGCCGCTTGCGGACGAGCCGGCTTGGCTGAAAGGTTCGTTTCACGGGTCGACTCCCAGGTTCGATAGGCCCCGCTGTATAAAGTCTCGTCCCGGTGAAGTCAACGCACCGGCGATCTCCGGCATTTGCGAATGGCGCAAGACCCCTAATAAAGTGGCCCGGACAAGGTTAGACGGTCCATAATGCCATACCAAACACGGACAGGTAGACGGCGGACGTGGCCGACGAACCAAGCCCCCAGCACCGGCCCGCAGGGTATTCGCCTTGGCGTTTGCTGCCCGTCCTTGCCATTGCGGCAGGCATGGTGCCCTTCTTCGCCTTGGACCTGGATACCTATTTGAGTTTCGCCTCCCTCTCGCACCATCGAGACGATCTTTTCGCCTGGCGGAACGAAAATTACGCTCTAACAGCGCTTATTTTCGTGTTGGCCTATGTCATCATCGTAACCCTATCGATCCCAGGCGGGGTTTGGCTTACCGTCGCCGGCGGTTTCCTGTTTGGTACCCCGATCGGCACCCTGCTGTCCGTTTGCGGCGCGTCATTGGGCGCTATCGCGGTATTCTTGGCCGCGCGCTTCGCCCTGGGCGAGTACCTACAGGCCCGGGCTGGGCCGGCGACACGCCGAATGGAGGCAGGATTCCGCGAAGATGCCTTCAACTACCTACTGATCCTGCGCTTGATCCCCTTATTTCCCTTCTGGCTGGTCAATCTGGTGCCCGCGTTCCTTGGCGTCCCGTTACGGACTTATGCGCTGGCAACCGTTATCGGAATCATTCCCGGCAGTTTCGTTTATTGCGGCATCGGCAATGGGCTGGGGAGCGTGTTCGAGTCTGACCAAACCCCGGATCTAGGTGTCATTTTCGAACCGGCCGTGCTGTTGCCCATCATTGGATTGGCCGTGCTCTCTCTGCTGCCCATCGCCTATAAACGCTACAAGCACGGCAAGCGATGAAACGGGCAGGCGGTCCATGGCCAACGAAATCCTGAATGTCGATATATGCGTCATCGGGGCGGGTGCCGCCGGCTTGTCCGTGGCCGCCGGCGCAGCGCAGCTTGGCGCCTCGACCGTATTGATCGAGAAAGGCCGCATGGGCGGCGATTGCTTGAACTATGGCTGTGTGCCGTCGAAGGCTTTATTGGCCGCCGCGCATACCGCCGCAAGGATACGTTCTGCCGGACGATTCGGCATCTTGGGAGCGGAACCTCGCGTCGTAGAGGCGGGCGTCGCCGCCCGCGTCAGAAGCGCCATCGCCGCCATCGCGCCGAACGATTCAGCCGAACGATTCGAAGGCCTGGGCGTGCGGGTCATCCGGAGCGCCGCACGGTTTATAGGCCCCACCGAAGTCATCGCCGAAAATGTAAAAATACGGGCCCGCCGCTTTGTCGTGGCGACAGGGTCGGCCCCCGCGACCCCACCCATTCCAGGCATCGACACCGTCGACGCCCTGACCAATGAAACGATCTTCGAACAGCCGGCGCTGCCTGATCACCTTGTTGTCATCGGCGGCGGACCTATCGGCGTCGAGATGGCGCAAGCCCACCGCCGATTGGGCTGCAACGTCACGGCCATCCAAAAGTCCACGATCCTGCCCAAGGACGACCCCGAATTGGTCGACGTGGTCCGTTCACGGCTGCGACAGGAAGGCGTTGCTCTGTACGAGGGCTCAACGGTGACCCGCGTGATGCGAACCGCAGGGGGGATCGCCGTCTCGATGCGTCAAGGCGAAGGCAACCTGACCGTCGAAGGCAGCCACCTGCTCGTCGCCGCAGGGCGCCAGCCAAGCGTTACCGGCCTGGGCCTTGAGACAGCCGGCATCGAATACGACGATGCCGGCATCCGCGTCGACAATCGCCTGCGCACCACAAACCGCAACGTCTATGCCATCGGCGACGTGACCGGCCGCCAGCAGTTTACGCACGTCGCCGGCTATCATGCCGGCATCGTTATCCGTAACGCTTTGTTTCGCCTGCCCACAAAATTGGATGAACGGGCCATCCCTTGGGTCACCTACAGCGAGCCGGAATTGGCGCAGGTCGGCCAAACGGAAGCGACCGCACGCGCTGGCGGGAGAGACATCCGCATCTTGCGCTGGCCATTCGCCGAGAACGACCGTGCCCAGACCCAGGGCCTGACCGATGGCTTCATTAAGGTTGTGGCAACATCACGGGGACGGATCCTGGGCGCCGGAATCGTCGGTGCGCGGGCCGGCGAGTTGATCGCATTGTGGGGCTTGGCCATCCAGGAGAGGCTGAAGATCGGCGCCGTGGCCCGGATGATCGCGCCTTATCCCACGTTGGGTGAAGTCAGCAAGCGAGCAGCCGGCAGTTTCTTCACGCCGACATTGTTCGGCGAAGGTACCAAACGCCTGGTTCGATTTCTTGCCCGTTTCCCCTGACGAGCCGGCGTGCGCCGTGGAAGCATATTGGCAACGATGAACGATCTTTCTACTTCTTCGCCCCCCCTGGATCGCGTACGCCTGGGCTTGTCGGCGCGTCTGCTGCTGTTGACCATCGCTTTCGTCATGCTCAGCGAGCTCTTCATCTATGCACCGTCAATCGCCCAATTTCGCAGGACCTATCTGGAAAAGCACATTGCCTCTGCCGATCTGGCCACGATCGCTCTGGATGAAATTTTCGGTGTCGAGGCGAGTCCGGAAATGGAAGCAGCCCTGCTGAAAGGTGTGGGTGCCTACGGCATCATCCTGCGCCATCCGGAGCGCAGGGTTTTAGCACTCAGCGAAGATATGCCGCCGATGGCCGATGTAACGGTCGACCTCAGGTTGGATAATTTCTTTTTATGGCTTCGCGATGCTTTCGAAGCACTGGGCCAGGGTACAAATCGAATCATGCGGGTCATCGGCCCCTCGCCGCGCGAACCGAGTGTCCTGATCGAAGTCGTGATGGACGAAACGCCGATGATCCGTGACATGTATGCCTATTCCGGCCGCATACTGTCTTTGTCCATCGTGATATCGCTGATGACTGCCGTCCTTGTCTATTTCAGCCTTCAGTGGCTGCTGGTGCGCCCGATGCGGCGGATTACGACCAGCATGACGGCCTTCCGCGCCAACCCGGAAGATGAGAGTCGTATGGCCGCCCCCCCCCGGACGGCGCGACGAAATCGGCGTTGCCCAAAGAGAGCTGGCAGTTATGCAAAGCGACCTGCGCGCTGCGCTACGCCAAAAGACTAGACTGGCTACCCTCGGCGCCGCCGTCGCCAAGATCAACCACGACCTGCGTAACAGCCTGTCGACCGCCGTACTCGTCTCGGATCGCCTTGCCGATATCGACGACCCCGAGGTTCAACGGGTAGCCCCTCGTCTATATGACGCCATCGACCGGGCCGTACATCTTTGCAGCCAGACCCTGAATTTCGTCACCGATCCCCGTCCTGTTTTGCACATCCGCCGCTTTGCCCTAGGTGGTTTGGTGACGGAGGTCGGCCAGGAACTGGCCAGTGAAGGAAGCGGCAGCCCCTCGCAATCCGGCCCGCCCGTTCTAAGCAATGCGGTGCCTGCCGACATGGCGGTCGACGCCGATCGGGATCAGTTGTTTCGGGCCGTCAGTAATCTAATGCGCAACGCCTGCGAAGCCGGTGCCCGCGAGGTCCGGGTAACGGCGGTAAGCGAAGGTGAAGCGATCCGCCTCGAAGTCGCCGACGACGGACCGGGCCTCCCCGAAAGGGCGCAACAGCGATTGTTCCAACCGTTCGCAGGATCGGCACGCAAGGGCGGTACCGGGCTTGGGCTGATCATCGCACGCGACATCCTAAAAGCGCATGGCGGCGATCTCATCTTGGCCCGTACCGGGAGCGACGGCACGGCGTTCCAAATCAGCCTTCCCGCTCGACGGGACGCCAAGAAGGGGAGTCCATGAACCGCCAGGCGTTTTGCGGGATCATCGCCTTCTGTTAGTCTGCGATGGCCATAACATTTCCAATGACCAACAGGCCCATGTCACCATGAGCGATTGGAGTCCCACCCAGTATCTGCGCTATGCCGGACACCGCTTGCGCCCGGCGCTCGACCTGCTGGCACAGATACCGGCAGAGGCCCCCCAATCGGTCTACGATTTGGGCTGCGGTCCCGGCAACGTTACACGCATCCTGGCTGAGCGGTGGGCCGCCGCGTCGGTCAAAGGCCTTGATTCATCTGCCGAGATGCTGGCCAAGGCCCGGGCCGAACGCGACCTGCCGACCAACGTCTCGTTCGAAACAGCCGACCTGCATACCTGGAGTCCGGCAAGCCAGGTCGATGTGCTGTATTCCAATGCGGCCCTGCAATGGCTCACCCAGCACGAAGTTCTATTTCCTCGGCTGTTAAACCACCTGCGTCCCGGCGGCACGCTCGCAGTCCAGATGCCTCGCAACCACGCCGCGCCCAGCCATACCTCCATGCTGGAGGCCGCCAGCAACGTCGGGCTGTTGGAGGAACTTAGACCGGTCATGCGGTTGCACCCGGTCGCAGAACCGGCGTTTTATTATGACGTGCTGGCGCCCTTGGCTGCCAAAGTGGACATCTGGGAAACCACCTACGTCCAGCCCCTTGAAGGCGATAACCCCGTGGTGGAATGGACCAAGGGCTCGGCCCTACGGCCTTTGCTTGACGCGCTCGACGAAAGGAAGCGCGCCATCTATCAGGCCGAATACAGCCGGTTGACCGCCGCCGCCTATCCCCGGCGTACCGACGGCCGGACGCTGTTGCCCTTTCGCCGGCTTTTCATCGTTGCCACACGATAGACAATGGCCTGCCCGCAACGCCGCTTTGGCGGGACTCAGATTTCTCGCCGCCATGTCTTCGGTCGGTAGCTACCCCTTGAACACCCTCAGTCGAGCTGCAGGGTGAGTGCGGTAAGGTAGGCACTTTCCGCCAGATGGGGATGCAGCGGATGATCGGCACCGGCGCCGGCTGCCCGCAGGATGCGGCCGGCTCGGCCAGCCTGGGTGAGGCCGCGGGCAACCTCATCCTGGAAGGCTTGAAAGTCCACGTTGTGCGAGCACGAAGCAATGAACAAAAAGCCGCCCGGCGCCACTCGCGCCGCCGTCAATCGGGTTAGCTTGCGATAACCGCTAAGTCCGGGTTTAAGGTCCTTGCGCGATTTGACGAAAGCCGGCGGATCGGCAACGACGACATCGTAGTTTGCACCCTCGGTGGCCAGCCGTTCTAGCGCCGCATAGACGTTTTCCCGCGCGAAGACACAACGTTCGGCGAGGCCGTTCCATTCGGCCGCCTGCCGAGCCAGGGCCAGAGCCGGCTCGGAGCTATCGATGCCAAGCACGGATATCGCGCCGTGGGCCGCCGCCGAAACGCCGAAACCGCCGGCATGGCAGTAGAGATCGAGAACCCGCGCGTCCTCCGCGAGATGAGCGACGAAAGCACGGTTGTCGCGCTGATCGAAGAACCAGCCGGTCTTCTGCCCACCCAGTGGATCGGCGGCAAACCGCAGACCGGATTCGACGACCGAGACAGGAGGCGCCGCCGATCCCTTCACCACTCGCACCTCGTGGGACAATCCTTCCAAATCGCGGAAAGCGCCGTCGTTACGCAAGACAACCGCGGCGGGATCGAGAACCCGCTCAACAGCGGCAACAACATGGGGCAGCAATCGGTCCGTTCCTGCAGTCGCACATTGCAGAACCACCGTGTCGCCAAAGCGATCGACCACCAAACCAGGCAGGCCATCGGCCTCGCCATGGATCAACCGGTAGTAGGGATCGGCAAAGAGCTTCTGGCGCAAGGCGAGCGCCCGCGATAAGCGTCCGGTGATGAAATCCGCATCGATGTCCATCCGCCCGTCATCGGCGAACTGTCGGTAGGCAATAAGAACGTGCGGATTGAACGTGCCGATGCCGAGCGGCTTGCCATCCACCCGACGCAAGGTCACCACACAGCCCGGCTCCAACGACTTGGTAGCGGCATCCATCCGGACTTCGTTGGAATAGACCCAAGGATGGCCCCCGACCACACGCCGGTCGCGACCGGCCAACAGAAAGATATCGGGATGGACGGCGGTCATCGCTCGCCCATCGCCGCGGCTTTGCGACGCGAGCCGGCGCCACTGGAGAACAGCAGCAACACGGCATCCGCACGGGGGGAAGAAACTCTGGGCATGTCATTAAGTCCTATTCAAAATAGTTGGTCTGAACTGCCGCACGCCCAGTCATGCGGTTTCCTTGGAATGCCGTCCCCGCACTGCGATCGATCAAGCAGCCGGCTGGCGGAATTGCTTGGCAAGCCGCAAGCCCTGACGCTGGTAGCTGGACCCGATGGTGGTGCCATAGATTTTGTCGGGCACCTCGGTCAAGCGTTCATAAACCAGGCGTCCAACCACCTGACCGTGCTCAAGGACGAAGGGCACCTCGTGCGAGCGCACCTCCAGCACGCCGCGCGAACCGGCGCCACCGCTACCGGCAAAGCCAAAGCCCGGATCGAAAAAGCCGGCGTAGTGCACGCGAAACTCGCCGACGCGCGTATCGTAGGGAGTCATTTCGGCGGCATGGTCGGGCGGCACCGTGACCGCCTCGCGCGAAGCGAGGATGTAAAAATCCCCCGGGTTGAGCAAGACGAAGGCCTCGCGGCCGGCATGGATCGGCTCCCAGAAGTCGAGCGGGTCGTAGTGGCCGATGCGCGAAATGTCGATCAGGTCGGTGTGCTGCTTGGCACGATAACCGATCAGGGCCCGTTCGCCGCTGCCACGAAGATCGACGCTGAAAGCGATGCCGCGGGCGATGTCGGCTCCCGCCTCTGCGCCGTCGACAAGGCGGACCTCCTCATGCAGGCGACGGGTGGCGGAATCGGATGCCGTCGGGCTGCCCCGGCGGATACGCAACTGGCACAGGCGATCGCCAGCCCGCACTACGACGCTGAAGGCGCGCGGCGAGACCTCGGCGTACAGTGGGCCTTTGTATCCCTCGCGCACGCTGTCGAACTCGGCGGCACCGTCGGTGATCAGCCGAGTAAAGATGTCGAGCCGCCCGGCCGAACTCTTCGGATTGGCCATGCCGACCAGTCGGCGGCCCAAGCAGGTCGATTCCATCAAGGGCACAATGTAGACGCAGCCCTTCTCCAACACGGCCCCGGCAGACAGGTCGAATTGATGCATGGCAAGCGTGGCGATGCGGTCGCGCACTGCAACGCCTTCGCCCGGCAGAAAGCTGGCGCGGACCCGATAGGCGATGCGGCCCAGCCGCAAATCCAAGCTTGCGGGCTGAACCTGATCCTCGCCGATTGGTGATTCGGCAATCACGCACCTGTCGCCGATCAAGGCGCGAATGCCTTGCGACGGCAGGATGCCGTGGCGACGGCGCGCCGCTTCGGATTCGCCGACCGGACCCGCGGCGGCGGCGAGATCGGAAGTTGCGGCTGTAGGGACGTTCATACCACTCTATCCCGGGGGACGTGTCTGGGGCGTTCCTACTGTAACAGAGCGACAAGAACAACGACGCGTCTATTTCTCTCCATCCTTCGGCGTCTCGGCAAGCGTTAGGTCAAAAGCCATAGGACGCCCCGCGACAAGCGGCCATTGATCCGTCATGCTGCGCTGCGATATAAGAGGCGGCATAGCCGTTGGCCTCCACCCTTGGCAGGCCGATTCGCTGCCAGCTCCTCAGGGGCCGAACCGATCAACGACCAGTAAGGCGGCCCATTGCAAAAGGACGTCGATGCGATCCGCGGTCCGGCCAAGAGAGCCCGCCGCCGGGACGTCGCCAGGGCAGTGCCTAAGGACACCACGATGGACGCCCCCAGCCCGGCCGTCATCGCTACCGTCAGAACCACGGCGGAATTGCGTGAGCAAGTACGTGCTTGGCGCCGCGCCGGCAAGACTGTGGGCTTGGTACCGACCATGGGTGCCTTACATGCCGGCCATCTATCGTTGGTTCGCCGTTCGTTGCAGGTTACCGACCGGACGGTGATCAGCTTGTTCGTGAATCCAAAGCAATTCGCACCGCACGAGGATTTTTCCGTCTATCCACGCAACGAAGACCGCGATGGGGCGTTGCTCGCGGAATTGGGCAGTCATCTGCTGTTTGCCCCGCATCTCGAGGAAATGTATCCCGCCGGCTTCATCACCGGCGTGTCGGTACCCGGTTTGGGCGATATGTTGGAAGGTGCGTTTCGCCCTGGGTTCTTCACCGGCGTCGCGACGGTCGTCACCAAACTTCTGCTGCAATGCCTGCCCGACCGGGCTTTTTTTGGCGAGAAGGACTACCAGCAGCTGATGGTCATCCGCCGGCTGGTGCGTGACCTGGCGATTCCGGTCGAGATTGTCGGCTGCCCTACCGTCCGCGAAGCAGACGGTTTGGCATTGTCGTCGCGCAATGTCTATCTGAGTGCCGCGGAACGATCCCTTGCACCAAAGCTGCACGAGACCTTGCATGCCGTCGCCCAAGCGGTGGCCAATGGTGCCGATCCGTCGCACGAAGAGGGCCAGGCCATCGAGAATTTGCTCTGCGCCGGCTTTGCCAAGGTCGATTACATCGCTGTGCGCGATTCCGATAGCCTAGCCCCTCCGTCCCCGAAACGGTCGTGGCGCGTGCTTGGTGCCGCTTTCGCCGGACGGACCCGATTGATCGATAATCTGGCGGTGCCGGTTTGAGGGAGATCCTGTCCATCGCCCCTGCCGGATGGACGCGCAAGAGTTTCTGGCAGGACCCCTACCTAAAACCCGGCTGGAGACACGGATAACCCGCACAAGCGGCTCTCTCGAAGCCACGATCTTCTACGCCCCCACCGGCGGGCGGGAGGGCGCCCGCGGCAGCATCGGTGGGCAACACCTTACGAGCGATCTGCATTTTGCCGCCGAGATCGTCCTCGAATTGGCTTATTGGAAGCTTCTTTCAGAGTGAAAGATCGGGGCCCATATCGTCGAGAACAAAACGCGTATCGACCTCGAATGGCCCGAAAGCACAGCACCCCGGCTTTCAAGTCGGTGCTACCAGCCGACGGCCATCGTTCATGCCGATCAACCGGTCCAAAGCGCCTTCAGCGACGAAGCGAGCGAGCGGCGTTATTGGAAAATCCGGGAATTCGCCGAAGTACCCCTGCGGCGGTACGCCCCTGCGCCGAATCAGCGAAGTCGGCGCCATAATGTCAAGCCGGTGCAATATCGGCAAAGGCAAGGAACGTGTCGATATCGTGCTGGACGAGACCGTCAAATCCGCTGACGCGACCGCCCTGACCCGCAGGTGCGGCGAACCACCGTCACCTCAGATAGAGATGGACCTCGTTTTCGCGGGCGGTATCGCTGGTACGCCCGGAAACGGCAATCCTGTCCGCCGGTAACCCCATGTCGACCAGAGAGCGCAACACGCCTTCCGCATGCCGACGCGACTGGGTGGTGTTAAGCGCCACACGAGCCGGCCCGCCCGCCGTGGGTGCAACGGCAACCAGATCGAACGTAGCGCCCGGCTGCCGTTCGAGGACCCGGCTGACGGCATTGTAAAGTGCTTGCTGGTAAGCCACGTCCGGACGATCGAACCGTACCGTTACCAGTGGACGACGGCTGGCCAAGTCAGCTCCTGGCGCGGCAGTCGCTGTGCGCGGGAAAGCATTGGCGGCCATGGCCTGATTGACCAAGCTGGCGCCGTAAATTTCGCCGCTCTTCACACCCGTGGTCAACAGATTGAGGTTACCGCGTTCGGTAGCGACATAGGCCGTCTGCCGGCGGACGTCGTCCGATACTTCCTTGAGCAAGCGGTCGATAAGTACCGCCGTGCGGTTGACCTCGTCTTCAAGGATGGCCAGTTGGCGATGATCTTCATCAACGGCGCCGGAAATAGCGAATGTGGAACGCGCGGTTTCGGACAGGTAAGCAGACATGGTGGAATCGGAACCGACTCCGGTTGCCAGCTTGTTCATTTCACCAACGTTGGCGCTGATACGAGCCAATTCTGCTTGAGCGCCGGTGAGCTGTTGTACCAAGATCGGATTACCCGGCGTGGTTCCAACCTGCAAACGCGAATTGATGGCCGCGACCGTGCCATGATAGCGCTGCGAATCCTGAACAATCTTGGCGCGCAACTCCTGCAACAAGCGATTGTGCTGCGAGATATTGCCCTGCAGGCGAGTCAACTCGCCGCGCAGTTCGCCAACCTTATCGCCAACGAACGTACCTGTCGCCGGGCCGGAGGTAACCCCGGAGGGCTGAAATTCGCCGCTGCCAAGCTGCGGCTGCGGCAGGGCCGCTCGCGAAATCGGCTCGGGCGCCGCGGCCACGGCAGGTCGCGCGGCGGCGCGACTACCAGTCGGCGATTCGCCAGTCAATGAGGGCCACAAGGCCTCTTCTGTGAACGAACAGCCCGACACCAGGAGCGAAGCTCCTATTGCCAGCACGCGCCTGCAGAAAACTGCGCGTATTCCGGGAGCAGTCATTATGCTTTTCGACCCCGCGCCTGTCGACCCCAAGACCCTGCCGCGGACCGGCCACGGATGGCGCAGCCTCTTGTGCGGACGACCATCAATATGCACTTTCCTCTTGATCTTTCAAACCATTCCTTCGTGGTAGAAAACAACGGCCATGGCCGTTCGAAATGCGGATCGAAGGCATTGTGAAAACGGCACCGCTGTCGTCTTGCCTTACCCTAACCTATCGAGTAGTGTCCCCAACCTTCGTTAAAGGCCCCTTAATTATCGCCATCGGCGACATAGCCAAGGGGGCCGAGACAGCGCCCGTAGCTCAATTGGATAGAGCGTCTGACTACGGATCAGAAGGTTAGGAGTTCGAGTCTCTTCGGGCGCGCCATTTTTCATAAGTTCGAAGTCTCGGCACGAGTTATTTGGGTATTCACCCCCGTTCGACGGGCCGTACCGTCGGCCTCAAACAGCGAATCGCTATTCTTGCAGCAGGGCACCCGCCAGCAGAGTGGCTGGATGATGCGGTGGCTGCGCGGGTCCTACAATTCCTCTATGCCGGCCAACCGATTGAAACGCCCGCCGCGAAGACGGTACGCCTTCCGCGGGCCGGGCCTATCCTGTCCTTGACATAAATCAGGGGAAGAGGCTGATTTATATGAGATATCTCAAACAAACCTGGGTACTGGCAACCTTGGGAACCGGCAAATTTTATGCCTCCCTGAGGTGTTCGTAATATTTTTAACGATAGCCTACCCAAGTGCGAACGTCGTATTCACATTTCGTGGCTTTTGTTTTTAGATCGATGGCCCATGCAAAATCTTCTTGCTGGAATTATTCTGGTTCTGATTGCTGCGATTGCATCGCTTCAAGCATCCGAACTCAGTATCGGCACGCTACGCCACATTGGGCCCGGAATGGTACCGTCGGCGCTGTCAGCCTTCGTCGCACTTATTGGCGTTTGTCTCATTGTGACGTGGATGCGCGGCCACCGCAGCGGTACCGGCCGTTGGCCGACACGCGGACCGCTTTTCATCCTGGGCGCGGCCGTTGTCTTTGGACTGATCATTCGGCCGCTTGGCCTGGCCGTTGCCGGGCCGCTCCTCGTCGTCGTTGCGGCTTTCGCCTCTCACGAAACCCGATGGGGCGAGATTCTAGCCTTCGCGGTCGGCATGACCGTATTTTGCTTGGTCCTGTTCAAGTATCTTCTGACGCTACCGATCCCGGTCGCGCCCTGGCTGATCGGCTATTGAGGGCGATATGGAAGACCTGTTCGCCAATCTTTCGCACGGCTTCGCTGTCGCCGTTTCGCTGGAGAACTTATTTCTCTGTCTGATCGGCGTCGTCATCGGTACGCTGGTCGGCATTCTTCCCGGCGTCGGACCGATCGCCACCATCGCCATGCTGCTGCCGCTGACATTCAATTTCGATCCGACCGGCGCTCTGATCATGCTGGCCGGCATTTATTATGGCGCGCAGTACGGCGGGTCGACGACGGCCATCCTGATCAACATTCCCGGTGAAGCGACCTCGGTCGTGACCACCATCGACGGCCACCAGATGGCACGGCAGGGACGCGCCGGCGTGGCGCTCGGCACGGCAGCGCTGGTTTCATTCTTTGCCGGCACGGTAGCGACTGTGGTGGTAGCCGCCCTTGGCGAGCCGCTGACCCGGGTGGCTCTGCTGTTCGGCCCGGCGGAATATTTCGCGTTGATGGTGCTGGGTCTTGCCTTTGCCGTGGTCCTGGCGCAAGGCTCGCTGCTCAAGGCGACCGCGATGATCCTGCTCGGCGTGCTGCTGTCGACGGTCGGCTCCGACCTGGAGACGGGCGAGGAGCGGCTCACCTTCGGGCTCGCCGAGCTTGCCGACGGTATCGATTTCGTCGTGCTGGCGATGGGCCTGTTCGGTTTCGCCGAGATTCTGCGCAATCTGGAGAGCCCGGAGTCCCGCAATGTCGTCAAGGCAAAGATCGGGCGCCTGCTGCCGAATTGGGAAGATTTTCGCCAGAGCTTCATGCCGATGCTGCGCGGCACAGGCCTTGGCGCGATCCTCGGCATCCTGCCCGGCAATGGCGCTGTGCTGGGCCCCTTTGCTTCCTACGCGGTGGAAAAGAAGCTAGCCAAAGACCCCAGCCGCTTCGGCAAGGGTGCGATCGAGGGCGTCGCCGGGCCGGAGGCCGCCAATAACGCCGGTGCTCAGACGGCGTTCATTCCCTTGTTGACGATGGGCATCCCTCCCAATGCCGTTATGGCTCTAATGGTCGGGGCGATGACCATCCACGGCATCATCCCCGGACCGCAGGTAATGACCAAAAATCCGGACCTGTTCTGGGGCATGGTCGCCAGCATGTGGATCGGCAACGCCATGCTGCTGGTCATCAACATGCCGCTGATCGGCATATGGGTGCGGCTGCTGAACGTCCCCTACCGGCTGATGTTCGCAACCATTTTGTTGTTTTGCGCGATCGGCATTTATTCGGTCAATAACGACCCGTCCGACGTGCTGATGACGGCCTTCTTCGGGTTAGCGGGCTATGTCTTCATCAAGCTCGGTTTCGAGCCGGCACCCCTGCTTCTCGGCTTCGTGCTGGGGCGGCTGATGGAGGAAAAGTTGCGTCAGGCGTTGATTCTGTCGCGTGGCGATTTCGCGACGTTCATCGAGAATCCGGTATCTGCCTTCCTGTTGCTGTTGTCGTTGGTCGTTGTCGTGGTGGCAATTGTGCCCGCGATCCGCCAGAAAAAGGAAGAAGCGCTGAATTCGTGAGGTGGGGCTGCTGAGATCACCCGTTCCTATGGAGGTTCCCGTGTCGAATAGAGTTTTCAACTGGTTTGGATTGATCAGCGTCGCGCTCGTGCTGGCCGCCGGAAACGCGCAAGCGCAAGGCTACCCAACCCATCCGATTACCGTGATCGTTCCCTTTGCGGCTGGCGGACCGACCGATGTCATCGCCCGCATCGTCGGCGAGAACATGGGTAAGACGTTGGGCCAACAGATCATCGTCGAAAATGTCGCCGGTGCCGGCGGCACCACCGGCATCACCAAGGGATCGCAGGCTCAGCCCGATGGCTACACCATCATGATGGGCCATATGGGCACGCACGGTGCCGCACCGGCGCTCTACAAGAACCTCAAATACAAGCCGACGGAGGATTTCGAGCCGATCGGTCTTGCCGCCGGCACGCCCATTGTCATCGTTGCGCGCAAGGATTTCCCGGCAAAAGACATGAAGGAGTTCGCCGCTTATCTCAAGGCCAACGGCGACAAACTCAACGAAGGCAATGCCGGCGTCGGCTCCGTATCCTTCACCTCCTGCATCATGTTCAACGTCCTGGTCGGCGCCAAACCGACCCGCGTTCCCTATACGGGCACCGGGCCGGTGATCAATGACATGCTGGCCAACAAACTCGACTATGCCTGCGACCAAATCGTCAGTGTTTCTTCCCAGGTGCAAAGCGGCAATATCAAGGCTTATGCCATTGCCACGGAGACACGGTCGCCGGCACTACCCAACGTGCCGACCTCGACCGAGGCAGGCCTGCCCGAATTCAAGGTCAGTGCCTGGAATGCCCTGTTCGCGCCGAAGGGCACGCCGAAGGATGTGGTTGCCAAGCTCAACGACGCGCTGGTCAAGGCGCTGTCCGACGAGGGTACCCGCAAGCGGCTGCTCGATCTCGGCGGTGTGATACCCGAAGGCAAAGAGCGTTCCGCCGAATGGCTGCGTGATTTCGTCGTTACCGAGGTCGATCGCTGGGATAAGATTATTCGGGCCGGTGGCGTTGTCGCGGAATGACGCCTTTCCAGCGGTTCCGCAGCCCGCGACCGTCTGTATCGGCCTGATCCCCCTGGGGTTCCTGGGCCCAGCCGGGCCCAGGGCACCATGTTTTTGCTCGACATCGGGGGACTGAAAGCCAATTTTCTGGCGTCGCAACGCTATAATCAGGGGGGACATCGATGTCTGAGGGAAACAATCCATTCGTTCTCAATCCGGCCAAGCAGATGATGGACACCGGTAAACTATCGCTAATGTTCAGCGTTCGTCAGACCCGCTCCGTCGATATCGCGCTCGTCGCCAAGGCGGCCGGTTA
This sequence comes from Rhodospirillales bacterium, assembly GCA_947470575.1. Lineage (GTDB taxonomy): Bacteria > Pseudomonadota > Alphaproteobacteria > Rhodospirillales > CAMCUA01 > CAMCUA01. Next base: position 4,251 of record CANITX010000001.1, on the reverse strand, counting down.
CGACAGCATTTATATCGATCTGGAGCACGGCGCCCTGACCGTCCCGGAAGCCGGGCAGATCTGTGTGACGGCACTCGCCGTTGGCCTGTCGCCCTTCGTGCGCGTTCCTGCCGGGGCAACCGACGCGGCCGGTCAGGTGCTCGACCTCGGCGCCATGGGTATCATCGCCCCGCACATCAGCGGCCCGGCCGATGCCGAACGGATGGTGGATGCCTGCAAATACCCGCCGATTGGCCACCGTTCCAATTCGTCCTCCCTACCGCAGCAGTGGCTCGCGAAGCTGCCGCTGGTCGAGGTGCAGGAGCGGTTGAACAAGGAGACCATGGTTCTGGCCATGATCGAATCGAGGGACGGCCTGGAAAACGTCGAAGCCATTGCCGCCGTGCCGGGCGTCGATGTGCTGCTGGTCGGAACCAGCGACCTTTCGGCCGAACTTGGCATTCCGGGTCAGTTCGGCAGCGACACCATCATGAAGGCACTGGATCGGATCATCGCAGCCGCCAAAAAACATGGCAAACACGTCTCGCTGGGCGGCGGTATCAAGGGCGGCTCGGTTAGCGTACTCAAGACGTTGTGCGATAAGGGCATACGTCAGATTTCGGTCGGCAACGACGTCGGCATGCTCAATGCGGCCATGCGCCAACGGGTTGTCGAGATCAATAAATTGATCTCTTGAAGATCGCCGAGCCTCCCGGCTCGGCGGCATTGGGCGCACGGGGCCATTGCAGACAGCCGGCGGCGAGCAACCCATAACAAAGGGGGCGGACATCGATCCGCCCCCTTTTTCTTGTCAACCGCTGCTCGCCCCATACGGCGGAATCGTCACCTCACCATGTCGCGGGCATCACCGCGTGGTAGATGCACGGCCCCGGAGGAAGCTGCCGTAAATGCCCCCCAAAAGTGCCCCAAAGATGACATGCATGAAGAGCACTAAAATGGGTGCGGAAATTCCGATGTTGAAACCGAAGAAACCTACACCGGCCAAGGGCATGACGATGACCATCATGCCCACCCAGGCGCAAAGGCCAAAAGAAATCCCCCGCAACCAGAAATCGCCGCCCGGCAGGCGCGGCTCGACGATGGAGAAGATAGGGCCCCAAAGGAGAACCCCGACGAAGAAATGCACGGCCCAGCCGACAGCCATATGTTCCGTCGTTCCAAGATGACTGGCCGCCATCGTCATCAACAATTGGATGACGTCGACATCGGGAAACACGCCGATCGCCGACTTGATAGACAGAATGACCGCCATCAGCAGTGTCGCGACAAAAGCGGCGAGCAACCCACTACCTATTTTGTCCACAGAATCCTCCTTGCCCTAATATCTCAGATCTCGTGTCCGATTCGGACCCTACCTTAATGAAGGAATACCGTAGATTTCAAGGACAGTCCCGCACCGGTCGTCAAGACAGGGCAGCTTTGACGGAAAATCGTGATCCCGATAGGTTTTTTTGGGTCGGATCACGCGCCGGGAGCAAGGTATAGCCATGAGACCCATCACCAATGGACCTGCTTCGCATGTGCATCGCTTCGAGTCCAACCCCATCATCCGACCTCATATGGATGCCCGCATGGGCGACAATATCAATGGCCCATCCCTGATCCGCGTGCCCGAATGGATCCCCGGCGCACTCGGTCGCTATTATCTGTATTTCGCCCACCATGACGGTGAATATATCCGGCTTGCCTACGCTGACGAACTGGCGGGCCCATGGCAAATCTTCGAAGCTGGTGTGCTGCCTTTGTCAGATTCGAGCTTTGCCGGCCATGTCGCATCGCCCGATGTCCATGTCGATCATAGCGAACGTCGTATCCGCATGTATTTCCATGGGTCGGACACCCGAACCGGCGGCGGCGGCGAGCAGACGACGCGTGTCGCATTGTCGCCTGACGGGCTTCATTTCACCGCCCGCCCGGCCGATCTAGGCGAGCCCTACTGGCGGGTTTTCCACTGGCGCGATCGCGTCTACGCATTGGGCATGCCGGGCATATTCTACTGCTCGGCGAACGGCATCGACGGATTCGAATGCGGTCCGACCTTATTCACCTCCGACATGCGCCATTCGGCTGTCATGGTCCGGAACGACACCCTGTCGGTCTACTACAGCAATGCAGGCGACAGCCCAGAGCGCATCCTGCTGTCGAGCATCAAACTAAGCTCCGACTGGATGACCTGGAAGGAATCGCCTCCGCTTACCGTATTGACACCGGAATGCGACTACGAGGGCGCTGGCCTTCCCTGCATGCCATCCCGCCGGGGCATCGTCCGCGAGCCTGCCCATCAGTTACGCGACCCGGCTATCTTTCAGGAACAGGACCGGACCTATCTCCTCTATTCGACAGCCGGCGAGTTCGGTATCGCCATCGCCGAACTCATGGTTTAATCGCTTTTCGGAGCAGAACCAGGGGAGAGCCATGTCGGGAACAGGCGTTTCCATCGCCGCCGTCGGCCAAGCGGCCATCAAACGGGAAGTGCGCGGCAATCCGGAGACCCAATTCTGGGCCATCCGCGACCTGTTAAAGAAGGCTGATATCGCTTTCACCAACCTGGAGGCGACGATTCAGGGTGCCTACGGCGGCTGGCCGACCAAGGCCGGCTATGTCGGTATATCGCCGCCTTATGTGCTCGATGCCCTCAAGGAGTTGGGTTTCAACGTTTTGTCGCTGGCCAACAACCATTCTTTCGACCTTGGCCCCAACGGCGTGCTTTCGACCATCGAGGAGACGGAACGGCGTGGCTTCATCCATGCCGGGCTCGGGCGCGATCTGGCCTCGGCGGCCCGTGCAGGACACGGCACCATCGACGGACGGCGGGTCGCGCTGATCGCCATCGACGGCGGCCCCGCCCCGGAAGCGGCCTTGGCCAAAGACGCCACCGAAAAAGTCGCTGCACGGCCCGGGCTCAACCACCAACGCATCCAGCCGGCCTTCTCGGTAACGCCGGAAGAACTCGGCATGCTCAAGCGCATCAAGGACGAACTCGGCCACGAGCGGATGGTCAGCCGCTTCCGCAACCTCAATTCGAAAAACTCCAAGGGCTCTTTCCTGGAGGTCGTCGACGTCGCCAATGACGAACTCAATTTTTACGGTATGCGTTTTCAGGTGGGAGAGCGGCACGAACGCCTTGGGGGGCTGAATCCAGACGACCTGAAACGCAACCTTGCGGCGATCGCCGAAGCGCGCAAGTCGGCCGATGTCGTCATCGTCTACCTGCACCATCATCATTGGGAAGCGGACTGGGAAGCGATCCCGAATTGGACCAAGCAGTTCGCCCATGCCTGTATCGACGCCGGGGCCGACATTTATGTCAGCCATGGCGTGCCGATGCTGCTAGGCATCGAGGTCTATCGCCATAAGCCGATTTTCTACAGCCTGGGCAACTTCATCTTCCACTCGTTCAACCCGACCACCTGGTTCCACGACAATGTCTGGCGCAGCGTGGTCGCCACCAGCCGATTCGACGGCGAGGGCCGGCTAAGCGAGATACAGCTCGATCCCATCGTCGTCGGCGGCGAGGCGGCGCTGACGGCCAAGGATTTCAGCAATCGCGAAGTGCCCGTGCTGGCGACGCCCGAATACGGCAGCCAAGTGCTGTCGCATCTGGGCAAGCTGTCGGCAGAATTTGGCACCCAGATCGCCATCGATAACGGGCGGGGTTTCATCCGCCCCTGACTCCGGAACTCAGTCCGTCCCCGCACTAAAGACGCAGCGACGGCCAGGCCAAAAATTCGTCTGCGAAAGCCGCACGATCGTCAACCGCCGCATTCCTTTGCCTGTCGTCCGTCACACCGGCATGGTTCACGCTCCCCGAACCAAATAATATGGCTAAGTCCGGCACCATTCCCTTGACCAACGGATCGTGTAAAGTCGACCTGCCTGCATACCAAAAAAGCAATATAGAACGTCAGGGAGAACGGCATGACGAACTCTAGCAAGACTTCAGATCCACACCCCACGGACATCTGGCCTATCGCACTCGCCGCAAACGACTGGAGCTTCTACGGCGGCAAGTATGTCGATACCAAAGAGGGCGTCTTTCATACCGGCGGCATGTATGTCGAACAATACGTACCGGCAGAACGGCGCCATCCCTATCCAGTCGTGATGATTCACGGCGGCGGTCAGACCGGCACCAATTTCACGGCGACTCCCGACGGCCGCCGCGGCTGGTTGCACGATTTCCTGCGCGCTGGCTATACCGTGCATATCGTCGACCAGCCGGAGCGCGCTCGCTCCGGCCATGCCGCCGCC